>CABUAH010000012.1 GCA_902489475.1 uncultured Oscillospiraceae bacterium
GCTTTTCAAGGGGTGAATTTTAAAACAGTCCGGTGGACTGTTTTAAAAGAGGGGACGCTTTGCAAGTGAAAGCGTCCCCTCTTTTGATTTACAACAAAGTTTTTCTACGAACTGAAGATAACAGATCATGCTCTTAAGTTCACTTATTCGGATTCCTCTGAATTAATTTCATCATCCGTTTTTTGCGGTGAAAACTCATCTTCGGCAATATCCTCAATAATTGCTCTTATCTCATCGGCACCCTCTCCTGTTTTTGAAGAAAAGATTATTGATGTAATATCCCCAAAATACGGTATTTCCGTTTCAAAAGCTTTAAGGCGCTTTTCTCTTTGCGCTTTGCTCAGTTTATCCGCCTTTGTAAAAACAATTACAAACGGTATTTCACTCTCAACGAGGAAATTTATCATTGTAATATCGTCTTTGGTAGGCTCATGACGTATATCAACCAGCTGAAACACAAGACCCAAATGACGGGATGTATCGTTTAAATACCCGTCAATGAGCTTTGCCCACCGTAATTTTTCGTTCTGCGACACCTTGGCATATCCGTACCCGGGAAGATCAACTATATAAACATTTTCAAAATCAAAAAAATTAATAGTTGCCGTCTTTCCGGGAGTTGCACTTACTTTTGCCAAGCTTTTGCGGTTGAAAATCTTGTTTATGAGCGATGATTTACCGACATTTGAATGCCCTGAAAATGCAATTTCTATGCGCTCAGCAGGTGGTATTTGTGAAAATTTTCCAAAAGACGTCAAAAACTTAACATTGTCAAAATTCATAAAATTCTCCGTTTCAATAAAGTGCTTGCACAATTTATACTGTTACAAGATTATCAGCTTTTGCTTTTCGTTTTGAAAAAATCGGAACACTTAAATCCTCTTCTTCACTTTTTATAAGCGCTACGTCCAAAACATCACTTATTTCTTTGGCTAAAACAAAATTTATTGACGCTTTTACCGCTTCATCTATTTCGTCAAGGTCAGCTCGATTATCGTAAGGTATCAAAACGGTTTTTACTCCTGCCTTATATGCTGCCATTGTCTTTTCCCTAAGTCCGCCTATCGGCAAAACCTTTCCTCTCAAGGTTATTTCACCTGTCATTGCAACATCGCTCCTGACCTTGATACCTGAAAGTGCCGAAATCATTGCAGTTATCATTGTAACTCCTGCGCTCGGTCCATCCTTTGGTACAGCACCCTCAGGAGCGTGGATATGAATATCCTTATTACTGTAAAAATCAGATGATATTCCGTACTTGTCTGCAACACTTCTTGCGAAGCTTACAGCAATCTGTGCGCTTTCTTTCATGACGTCACCTAAAGAACCCGTCAAAGTTACGTTGCCCTTGCCCTCCATTACAAGTGCTTCAAGAGGCATCATAACTCCTCCGACAGAAGTCCACGCAAGTCCGTTAACAACGCCAATTTGAGCCTCGTTGGAAACAATGTCAGGAAGATATTTCTTATGACCTAAAAACTTTTCAAGGTTTGAAGCAGTAAAGCTTACACGTTTAACATTTCCCTCAACTATTTCCTTTGCTGCTTTTCTGCAAAGCGAGGAAATTACACGCTCAAGCTTTCTCACACCCGCTTCCTTTGTATAGCTATCGATAAGCTCGTATATCACTTCATTTGAAATTCTTATCATTGAAGCTTTAAGACCGTTTTTCTTAATCTGCTTCGGAATAAGATGACGCTTTGCAATATTAAACTTCTCTTCTCTTGTATACGATGACAGCTCTATTACTTCCATTCTGTCAAGCAAAGGCGGCTGAATAGTATCCAAAGTATTTGCCGTTGTTATAAACATAACATCGGACAAATCAAAAGGCAGCTCAATGTAATGATCTCTGAACTCCTTGTTCTGCTCAGAGTCCAAAACCTCAAGCATTGCAGAGGACGGATCGCCTTTAAAATCGTTGCTCATCTTATCTATCTCGTCAAGCAGAATTACCGGGTTTTTTGTTCCCGCTTGCTTAACCGCATTTATTATTCTTCCGGGCATAGAGCCAACATAAGTCTTTCTGTGACCTCTTATGTCCGACTCATCCTTTACTCCGCCGAGAGAAACCCTTACATACTTTCTTCCCAAAGCTTCTGCTATGGATTTAACAATACTTGTTTTTCCGACTCCCGGAGGTCCGAAAAGACAAATAATCTGTCCTTTTACATCCTGCGACAGAGCACGGACGGAAAGGTTCTCCAAAATTCTATCCTTAACCTTTTTTAAGCCGTAATGATCTCTGTCAAGAATTTTTCTCGCCAACTCAACATTAACCGTATCCTGTGTTGCTGAATTCCACGGAAGCTCAAGGCAGGTATCTATATATCCTCTTATAACAGCGGCTTCCTGCGAAGCTGACGGCATTTTTCCAAGCCTTTTTACCTCTGAAACAAGCTTTTCATGCGCCTCGCTGCAAAGGGAAAGCTCCTCGATTTTTTCAAGATAATTATGTACTTCGTCCTCCAGATCCTCATCCTCGCCGAGTTCTCTGTGGATAGCTCTAAGCTGTTCACGGAGAAAATACTCCTTTTGGTTTTGATCGATCTGTTCGCTGACCTTGCGCTGAATATGATTTTCAAGCATTAAAACTTCAATTTCGTTAGACATAATTATAATAAGCTCGCCGAGCTTTTCTCCAACCGTTTTAAGCTCTAAAAGGCGCTGTTTATCTTCAAGCGGCATAGCAATATTAAACATTATGCCCTCTAAAAGCTCCTTCGGCGTTTGAAAGCCGATTATTGCAGTATATATTTCCTTTGGCATTTTAGGAAACACCTCTGCATATTGCAAAAACAGCTTTTTAAGCTCTCTTGTAAGCGCTGTAATCTCAACTTCATCGCACTTCTCTTTTGAATAGTTAGGAAGCGTTTTAACTTCGGCTTCAAGAAATTTATCTCTTGCAAGATAAAGATTTAATATTTTTGCCTTTTGAAGTCCCTCCGCCATAACTCGGCTTCTTCCGTCCGGAGTTTTTACAATCTGTTTGATCTCAGCTACAACGCCTGTGCTGTAAACATCCTTAGCTCTCGGATCTTCGGTAACCAAATCCTTTTGTGCTGTTAAAAAGATTTTTTGATCCTTCTCTACGGCTTTTCTCAGCGCTGTAATCGAAATGTTTCTCGCGCAGTCAAAATGCAAAACCATTCCCGGAAACATTACAATATCTCTCATTGCAACACACGGCAGAGAAAGTATCTCGCCCGACTTTATATCAATTCTTTCATTCATCCGTTTCACCACCAATATATTTAAACCACAAACTGTGTTAGAGCGTGTCGAGAAAGCTCGCCACGTCGGCGCATGTCCGCCTACGCGACAATATTTTAAAAGCGTACTTTTTCTGAAGGCTAAAACACAACTGTGTTAATTTTCTATATAGTATATCATACTTTCAAAAAAATGCAATAGTATTTTCAAGGAATTAATTTACCCTTTAATTCTCTTTTCTTTATTTCTAATCTTTAAGCATAAAAACATAAAGGCACAGAACATAATCAATTCTACGCTCTGTGCCAAAATCTTTAATGTTATTCAGCTGTATAAGGAAGAAGTGCTACGTGTCTTGCTCTCTTGATTGCTGATGTAAGCTCTCTTTGATGAGCAGCACAAGTTCCGGTTACACGGCGAGGAAGTATCTTTCCTCTTTCTGTCATGCATTTTCTAAGCTTTGCAACATCTTTATAATCGATCTTCTCGGCTCTGTCAACACAGAACATACAAACCTTTTTACGAGGTCTTTTTGCCGGTCTGCCATTTCTCTCCATGACGCAATCCTCTCTTTCTAAAATTTAATGAAATAATCTAAAACGGTACGCCGTCGTCGCTAAGGATTTCCTCAAAATCGGAAAGCTCTCCTATCGAAACAGACTCATTCTTCGGAGTCGTATCGGCGTAGCTCTGCTGCGGAGCGGTATAGCTTTGCTGAGGAGCGGTATAATTATTATCACGGCTGCTCTGCTGCTTTGCCTCTCCTGTGAAAGAAACGTTGTCTACATAAACCTCGGTCACATAATGACGGGATCCATTTTTATCATCATATGTTCTTGTTCTGAGCTGTCCTTCAACTGCAATCATTCTTCCCTTTGAAAAATAATTGTTTATAAACTCTGCTCTTTGATTCCAAGCTACACAAGTAATAAAATCAGTCTGTCTTTCCTCACCTTGTTTTGCATAACCACGGTCAACAGCAATATTGAATGTCATTACACTTGAACCGCTCGGAGTTTGTCTTAACTCCAAATCCTGAGTGATTCGTCCCATTAAAATAACTCTGTTTATCATAACAACTGTCCTCTCTGAATTACTACTTAACTGTTACCAAGAATCTCAATACGCCGTCTTGGATTCCCAAAACACGCTCGAGCTCTGCAGGATAATCAGGCTTTGAAGTAAAGTTCCAAAGTACATAGTATCCTTCAGTTTCATAGTTAATAGCATAAGCAAGCTTTCTCTTGCCCCATTCGTCTACTGAAACGTTTTCAGCATTTGCTTCGATCATTCCACCAAACTTTTCTACGAGTCCCTTAATATCCTCTTCTGCAAGCTTTGCACTGAATACAACGATAGCCTCATAGTTCTCTGTTAGTTTTGCCATTACAATACACCTCCTTTTGGATTTCGCCTGTAAATAATACAAGCAAGGATAACTTTAATAATATACCACAATTGTTGTGATTTGTCAAGCATTAAAGAATAAATTCATAAGCAACGAAACTCCGCTGTTGGCGATAAAATATGCCAGAAAGGCAAACATTATGCTCGTTCCGCCCTTCTTTATCATAATAACATCTCGTTCCGACGTTCCCATCGGCTCGCTTACGATCTGTCCTACGTCCTTTGTCGCCTTTTTATAATACCAGTAATTTGCAAAAATTCCTGAAATTATCCTCGTTATAAGCGAAAACGCTGATACTCCCAGTACACTCCAAAAAACAACAGGATTGTTCATTTGACTCGCAATCATTTCATAAATATCGTTGTATGTCGCTGCACCCGAAATATCAACATATGACATCAAAAGCCATGATGAAAAAATAGTTGATATAATCGAAAAAGTCAAATATACAGTAGCTTGCTTATACATTTTTCTGAAGAAAAGGAAAATATGCGGAAAGAAAAATGCCGGGAAATTAAACGAACGCTTAATACCCTCTTTTGAAAAACGCAAAAACTTAATTATATAATACATAGGATTTGAACGAATGTAACTAAAGTATTCTTTTATGCTTATGTGTTCAATCCTATCATTAGGATCTACCCCATAGCTGTTGCAGTAAAATTCAAACGGGTCGGAAGAGCCTTGAACAAACCCTCCGCCAAACGGTGAGCCGTAAAATCCGCCCCTGCCATAGCCGTTTGGGTTGCCCGAATTATTTTGATAACTGCCATAAGCTCCCCCATTAAAAGGACGCTCAGCTTCCTCGCTTTTCAAAGGAAATCCGCAATGAGAACAGTACTCAAAATCCTTTGCATTTTCTTTACCGCAGCGTGGACACTTAACCGTTTCCTCCTCAAAGCTTTTGGCAGACCAAGTCTTACCCTCAGCATGGAGCGAGTCGTTTATGCACTTTCCCTCTTTTATATAACACTCCCTATGGTACGGTGTTCCGCATTCCGGACAAACGACAATGTCATCACCGTCTTGAAATTCTCTCCCACAGGATACACACTTTTGATTCTTATAGTCCAGCATTTATGCCTCCTGAAATATTTAATATTATTAGTATATCATAAAGTATTTAAAAAATAAAGACTTTTCACCAAAATCTCATCAAAATTGTAAAATTATGCCAAGAAAAAAGCCGACCTGTAATTCAGCCGGCTTTGATGTACTTAATATTAGTTGACTATTTTAATTTGACTCAATAAACTGAGTTGATGCAGAAGAAGCTGCTTCGGTTGATGATTCAGATTTTGAATCAAATACCGACGCTTCCGTTGTACCGGAAGACGCATTCTCTGAAGAAGCACTCGGCGCAGAGGTTGGAGCTGTTGACTTCTCCATAGCAACAGTTACAATATATCCGTCAATATTGTTTCCAGAAACCGAGTAAGTATATTCCGTTCCATCTGCTTTAGTCGGTACTTTAATATCGGTCGTGTTTCCTTTTTTCATTTCAGTATAGTACACTGCATAATTAATTGAATTCGAGCCGGTATGCTGAAGCGGATTCTCATAAGTATATGTTTTTAAAAACTCAACATATTCTTCAAGGCAAAAACCTTTTTCTGCCATGATTTCTGCATGAGGCAAGCCCACATATCTTATCAGCGTCTGATCTGCCGCCGCTCCTGTCACAGAGCTTTTATCGTCGGTATACCTTGTGATAAACCCATACTTCGCCATGTTTTCTGTTATCCACCCAAAATCACCGGTGCCGTCATAATTGCCTCTGCTTCCATCGCTCCATGTTCCAAGACTTAATGACAAGCCTGCTCCGACATCGTTGTTTCCTGCAGCAAATGGCGTTGAATCCTGCTCATCGGATGATAAATAACCGCTTGACGCAAAAAGCGAGCTGTTATTTGATTTGGTATAGAAAGCTCTCACCATAGACTGAAATTGTCTTGCGGCAGACTCCTGAATGCAAACCGAGCTATCTGTGAGCGAAAAAATCTGCTCTCCGTCAGAATTTGTATTATACGAAATAAGTGATACAACATCTGAACTTAAATCCTTTGAAAAAGGATGCTCCGAATTAACAACAACAAGATTACCTGAACTTAACGCATCTGAATTTGTTAATGTAGCTGTATTTGCTGATTCAAATAAAGTAGACACTGATTCCTTCGGTTCTTGAGTATTATCAGTTATTGTCTGCACCTTTTTAGCATTCGGATCTATCTCCGGCGTAGAGCTTGAGCACGATGCACAAATGATAAGAATTACAAGCAAAATGATTGCAAGTAAAACCGCAACATTTTTATATTTCAAATTCTTCCATATGTTATTTGACATATTATTTTTCCTCCCTGCAACTATGAAATAATTGCTAAAAATTTAATTGCTTTACACCCGAATCTTTTAACCTATCCGTTTTACAGGGTGACGCTTTGAATTAAATTTATAATAGTATAACATACTTTTCGTTTTTTTTAAAGAGAAATTTACAAAGTGTGACTTTTTACACAAATTTCTTCGTGTGAAATTGTGACATTTGCACACAGGATTTTACAAGAGCAGTTCAAAACACATATTTATGTATAATATTCTTCTATTTATTTTGCAAAAAAGAGTGCAAATAATGTTAAAGACGCAAGCTACAGATAAAAAATAAGATTTAATATTTATGCAAATTCTGAAAAACAGCTCGTTTCACTAAAAAAAGAAGTCCAAAGATATGAAACCTTTGGACTGAAACGATAAAATTAGCATATCTAAGCTTACCGTTTTAATTTTATTGTGATGGATTTTGTTTTTTGTTTGATGCCTGATTTGGCGATTTATTCTCTCCGCCCTGACTTGGTGTTTTGTTAGAAGGGCAAAATTCCTTCTTATTGCTTGTCTGATTGTTGTTTTTATTCTGTTCGCTGTATGGTGTTTTGTTCTGTGGGTTTTGCTGATTTTTCATATAAATCACTCCTTTCGATATATATTGTTTGTTGTCAATCAATTTTTATTTAAGGAAATAGCTGTTAATACTTTTATGTTGAAATTTCAAAAAAATTATGATATTATGTAAAAAAGGAGGTTTTTTTATGAAAAAAATTATTGACGAATTCAAAGAATTCATTTCACGCGGAAACGTAGTTGACATGGCAGTCGGTGTTGTTATCGGTTCTGCTTTTAAGGCTATCGTTGATTCTCTTGTTGCAGACATTATTACACCTTTTATAGGCATACTATTGCGTGCGTTGGGTGTAAGTGATGATTTTGCATCATGGAAGATTTTCGGCCTTTTCGGAGTCGGCAGCTTCATTAACTCAATCATCAGCTTCTTCCTCATTGCGGCAGGAGTATTTATCATGGTAAAAGCAATTAACGCCATGAGAAATCTCGCTCACAGGAAAGAAGAAAAAGAAGATGAACCGGTGGTTATTGAAGAATGTGACCTTGATGTTCTTAAGGAAATCAGAGATCTGTTAAAAGCACAAAAAAGTGAATAAAATTATTTTTTAATTCGCTAATACTTATTTTATTTTCTCTCCGGTGCAGTTTTATAAACTGCATATTCTTAATGCTATTGAATACTATTCAAAATTTTGCAGAAAAAATCAAAAATTATGTTGACTTCTACTAAAATAAATGCTAATATAGTTATGTAATAATAGCTGGAAGTTATTATAATATGTGTGTAACAATCTTATTGGAGGGTTAAAATGTTTATTGCTAATGAAATGGCCGACAACGGCAAGTGGTATTACGTATACCCCGTTATCAACAACGAAAAAGGTAACGAAGGTTCATTGCCTATTTATGTGTACGGTATCGGCGTAACCGAGTGCGAGAATCACATAATCCGTGACCACGGATATGCTTATCCGCAGGTTATTTACTCTACTCAGGGTGAAGGAAAGCTTATTGTTAACGGTGAAACTTACACAATCAAACCTAACATGGGCTTCTATCTCCCTGCAAACGTACCTCATGAGTACTACTGTACAAGTGATGAGGACTGGTCAACTCACTGGGTTGCTATGGGAGGATTTGCTGTTGAAAACACATTCCGTTCTTTAGGCTTCGACACAGCCCGTGTTGTAGAGCTTGGAAACATCACAAGACTCGAAAAGCTGTTTAACGAAATGTATTATTCTCTTATGAGAGATAATTTCTACGGCTCTATGTATGCTGCAGGAAGTCTTTATTCTTTCATCATTGAGTTTTTCAAGTTTTCAAAGACAAATGCAAAGCCGACAATTGTTAGGGAAGTTTCTCCTATCACAAAGGTTTTGGAATATATTGATTCTCACTATTCCGAAAACCTTACGCTTGAGAAGATGTGTGAAGCTTCAGGCATCTCTCCTCAGCATCTTTGCAGACTTTTCAGAAAGAAACTCAATATAAGACCTATGGAATATGTTGCTAAAAAGAGAATTCAGGAAGCTAAATCTCTTCTTATAAATTCTCCGAGAAACATAGCGGAAATTTCAAAGCTTGTAGGTTACAACAACTGCAATTACTTCTGTATTACATTTAAAAAGTATGAGGGAGTTTCTCCTACTGAGTACCGCAAAACAATGGGCTAAAACGAAAAGCAAGACCTTGAGAATTTCTCAAGGTCTTTGTCTTTTGCTTATGTAATTTTGTCTTATATCTCTTTAAAGTTACCCAAAAATTTAAAATATGTAAGCTCACTCGAAAGCTCGCTTAAAAGGCTTGCAACTTCCCTGTTCTTTACCGAGCCTTCAAAATCGAGGTAAAATACAACATCAAAGTCCTTGCTTGCTATGGGCTTATTCTCAAGTCTTAACAGATTAAGTCCCGCTACCGAGAATTTTGTAAGAAGCCTGTAAAGTGCAGACCGGCTGTGCGGAGTTGAAAGAGATACGCTTACAATGTCCGCATTATCTGATATCAGAATATCCTTAGATATCAATATAAATCTTGTGTAGTTGTCGTGAGCGTTGCCGATGTTTCTTCTAAGAACTTTAAGTCCCATTTCATCGGCACATTCTTCCGAACATACAGCGGCATAGGGCTGTGATGAATTCTTTACAAATTCCGCTGCAAGCGCAGTATTCAGATATTCTTTTGTTTTAAAACCGTTTTGCTTTAAAAACTCACTGCATTGCATGAGTCCTTGTTCGTGAGATAGAACAGCTTCTATATTCTCAAACGATGTATCATGCCTTGCGGCAATACAGTGTTCGACCTTGACTTTTGTGCCACCGACAATATAAAAGTTATACTGCTTCATAAGCTCATATGTCTGCGTTACAGAGCCTGCGGTTGAATTTTGAATAGGCAAAATTCCAAAACTGCATTCTCCGTTTATGACAGCATCAAACACCTCGTCAAACGAATTGTAAAAATAAATATCAGCAGAAGATGAGATCTGTTTCGCTGCAATTTCAGAATAAGAGCCATATGTTCCGGGGCAGGCAATTTTATCTACCATTGAATACTCAAACGGTGCATATTCAACAACATCAGAATTTGAAAAAAGCTTTTGATACTGATGAGATTTTGAAATATCCATAATGGTGTTGTACAAAACTTCCGCTCCGTTCTCAAGACCACACGCTACGTTGCTTCTAACTTTTTGGATTATTTCCTTTTCCCTGTCACTTTGAAATACAGGTAGTCCGTTCTTCACTTTATAGTCTGCAACCTGAGATGCGACAGCCATTCGCTTTTCAAAAAGAGAAAGAATCTGTTCATCTATTTCGTTTATCTGTTTTCTAAGATCCTTTAAGTCCATTTTAACCTCCAATTTTTCGTCTATGATATTTTTCCCTAGCGTGTCGTCTTTGCCGACAACGCTTCCCATGGGAAACCCCTTTTCGTCGGAAATCGGCTCATACCGCTGATTTCCTCTTAAGGTGTCGCTGCGTCGGCACATGTCCGCCTACGCGACAATATTTTAAAATTGTGATTTTTTCCTCAGACTGATTTTACTATATTTTTATATTTTTTTCAATATATATTTACAAAAAATAATGAGTATGATAAAATTAAGTTGTGAAACTTAAGCAACCACCTTACAAAAACATTTAAAAGAGGTATGAATTATGATTTATGAGAAAATTAACATTAGCGTTGACTATCAACGAGCAGGAATTAATTACGATGGACTTAATCCTACGCTTACAGCCTATGCTCACGAAAAAAGCGTTGAAATAAACCGAGAACCATACGCTGCCGTACTTATTCTTCCGGGCGGAGGCTATGATTTTTGCTCTGACAGAGAAGCGGATCCCGTTGCTATTAAATTTTTAGGCAGCGGAATTGCGTCATTCGTTTTAAGGTATTCTTGCGTAAAGAAAAAATATCCTACGGCTCTTTTGGAAGCTCTTACCGCTCTAAAATATATACGGGAAAATGCAGACAAATATTTTATCAATCCCAATAAAATATCTGTTATGGGATTTTCAGCCGGCGGTCATCTTGCAGCAAGCGTTGCAAACTTTTACTTTGACAAAGATATTTTATCCGCTCTTAACACCTCTGAGGATTGGGTTAAGCCTAATAAATCAGTTTTATGCTATCCGGTTATTACAAGCGGAAGCTTTACTCACGAAAGTTCTATTCTGAATCTTTTGGCTGACAGCAATGATCAGGAATTAAGAAATAAGCTTTCTCTTGAAACACAAGTATCAGATAAGACTCCCGAAACCTTTTTGTGGCACACATCAGACGACGGTTGCGTTCCTATCGAAAACTCGCTTTTTTACATGGAGTCACTTTCAAAACATAAAATTCCTTTTGAAGCACACATTTACGAGTGGGGCGGCCACGGCATGAGCCTTTGCGATGAAACAATTATGAGCGAGCCGCACCACGTCAGCCCTGTTAACGCAGGTTGGGTAAAAGCTGCAGCAGATTTTATTAAGAGATAAATTATCCATCTCCAAAAGCTATGGTATAAAACAGCCATTCGCATATCGTGCGAATGGCTGTTATTTTATTTGCTAGTTTATTCCTAAAAACTCAAAATAGTTTTTCTCCGGCATTATTATTGTTGATTCCTCAATTTTTCCGTCTCTTCTTTGATATTTTAATGTATCGTTTCCTTCCCATGCTATCTCAAGAGGAACAGCTCCCCTTGTTCCAAAGCGGTAAACGGTATACCGAACGCCTTTTTCTTTAAGAGTGAAAAACTTAAAGTCCTTGTCGCTTCCGTTAGGAATTACATACAATACAAGGTTTCCTGTACTGTTATCCTGAACATCTGCAAGATAGAATCTTTTTGTTCCGTCAGGAGAAATTGTTTTATCCTTAGGATTTCCGTTTTCATCCAATACCGGATTGCCATTATCATCCATTACATAATTAATAGAGTTTATATCGTCTATTGTATCTTTATATATCTCATAAACTGCGGCATTATCGGATAGCGTCTCTGCATTAAGCTCAGTTTCAACTGTATTAGAGCCGCCGAACAAGAAGTTTAACACAAATACCAAAATAAGTCCCAAAACATATACGAGCAGATAAATTGTTCCCAATATAACCTTTAACGTAGCATTGTTATAGCTTACAAAAAATACAACAACCGCAACGATGAATGTAGGGATTATTAAAGCCCAGCTTCCCAAGTTAAATATGGTAAGTAAAAAAACGAGCGGTGGGAGAATTATTCCTATTATTCTTGTAATCATAGTATTTCTCGTCAATATCATCAGCACCATAAACACAGCGCTTGCAATAATATACGCTATTGCAAAGCCTAAAACTGTATCAGATTTAAACTCAAGCGTATATAAAAATGACGCATAAGCAAAAATTCCTATTACAAAAACGTATATAAGGCTTATAAGGGAAAGTATTCTCTTCAGCCAGACATTATCAATTGTTTCCTGCATATTTAAACCTCCTGACATTGTGATAACGCAAAGTGCTTTTTCAACTTGATCAAAGACTTATTTATCACAACTAAATATATTAAAACAAGTATGAAAAATCAGTATTATTTCGTAATTATATCCTCGCCGCCCGTAAGACCGCTTATTATTTCAGTTTGTGAATCGCCGACAATTCCTAATTCTACAGCCGTTTGAACCTTTACTCCGTCTATTAAAACATCTACATAGTTTTCATCGGAAATCGTTCTTATTGCATCGCTTGGCACTAAAACAACATTCTCTTTAGTATAGGTGTTTAAAGTAACCTTTAAGTTATCATAGTAGTTCAAGTCTTTGTTTCCGGCAAGTTTGATAACATAACAATAAGATGAATAGTCACCGTTATCAGTGTAAATAATATCGCTTACCGTTCCGCTTCCCAGCGTTTCGTTTAAATTTGTAACTGTCGCTGATGTTCCGAAGTTGACGTTTTCAAGCGCTTCCTTTGTTGCAGTTCTCGCACATAAAACATTTCCTCCGCTCGGACTAATTGTGCATACGAACTGTCCTTCATGCACATTCTGTCCTATTGCAAAGGTATCCTCAAATCCGCTTTCCGTTGAAACAGTTCCGCTTTCTGTTGCCTTGATGCTGTAGCTGTCCTTTTTTGCTAAAAGCTTATCCATTTCATTTTGTTCAACATCAATATCAATCCTTGCCGATTCAAGCTCCGCAGAGGATACACCTTTAGTACCGCTTAAGGTGTTATATGTCTGTTTTGCCGAATCAAGGCGAATCTGCTGGTCCTCTATCTGCTTATCGATGTCATCAGACGCAATCGTCATCAGAACATCTCCTGCCTTTACTTTTTTTTCGTTTTTAACAGATACGGATTTCACTTTTCCCGAAACAGAACTTGAAATTGTTACAAGATACGGATTTTCATAATCGCCGTCAAGCGTATATGTTTCGCTTATCGTTCCAATCTCCGCTTTCACCGTATTAAAGGTTACTTGATCCTCATTCAATATAGGAACTTTTATCTCCTCTGTATTTTCTTTTTCGGAACATCCGATCATGGTGCCGGCAGACAATACTACTGCTAATAATGCCGTTAAAAACTTTTTTTTCAAAACCGCACCTCCTAAAGCACATCATAAAAGTCTTGCAATGATTTCATTGGAAACCAAAAAGCCTTCTCTTGAAAGAGAAATTTGATCGCCGTCTGTTTTTATTAAACCTTTTGGAATTGCTTCAGCTCTTTTTAAAATGCCGAAATCTCCTCCAAAGCTTACATACTTTTTCACACTGATGCCCTCTGAAAGTCTAAGCGAAAGAGCAAGATATTCCTCCGCTTTATTAATTTCGTCTTCATCAGTTTGTTTTATATTATCCCCTTTTAAATAGGAAAATAAATCACGCTTATTGTGATACCTCACACCGCCGTAATAAGAATAAGCCGAGGCCCCAAGTCCAATGTATTCCTCACCCTGCCAATATTTTAAATTGTGGCGGCTTTCAAACCCCTCTTTTGCAAAGTTTGAAATTTCATATTGCTTATAGCCCAAATCACTGATCAGCTTTGAAGCTAAGAGATAATACTCGGCGCATTCATCCTCAACCGGCAAACTAATATTCATCTTTGCATAAGGCGTATTATCCTCAACTTTTAGTATGTAACATGAAATATGTTCTACTCCCAGCCCCGCAATATTAACAACCGAACGCTTGAGGCTCTCTTTTGTTTGCCCCCACGTTGCTATCATAAGGTCAGCCGAAATGTTTTTAAATCCGGCGTCACGAGCGTTTTTTACTGCCCTTTTAGCTTCGTCAAAGCTATGAAGCCGACCAAGTCTTTTAAGCTCACCGTCACAAGCAGACTGAATGCCGAAGGAAATTCTGTTTATCCCAACTTCTCTGTAACCCTCAAGCTTATTAAAATCAACCGATGACGGATTAGCCTCTAAAGTGATCTCCGCATTATCAAGTACATTAAAGCTTTCTTTTACTGCATTAAGTATCGTTCCAATTTGACTATAGCTTAAAATACTTGGAGTTCCTCCGCCGAAATAAATTGTATCAACAGATATTTTTTTGTCCTTATAGCTTTTTGCTTCCTCGCAAAGCCTTGATACATAGGCTGTGAAAATGTCCTCATTTTGATTGTCAAGTGAATAAAAATCACAATACGGACATTTTCTTTTGCAAAAAGGAATGTGTATATAAAGTCCTGTCATATCAATCATCAAATGCATTGTCAATATATGATTTGATTTTTTCGTTTGAATCCTTTGTCCTTTTAATCAGCACTACGAAAATATGCGCTACAGCATATACAATATAAATGCCAACTAAGCTTAAAAGAACTAAGGAGTAGTATAAAAAGCTGTCATACGCCGAGAGATAAAAATACTTTGAGATCTTATTTAAGAATGATACTGCGAGCGGATGAATTAAAATATAAAGCACAAAACCTAACGCTGCGGAAAGTGATATTTGAACAGTTATAGCACAAAGTGCGCTTTTGACCTCTCTTTTTGAATACAAAATTCCGCATATCACAAATCCCAAAAGCAAGCAAACTGCTGCAAAGCTTTTAGATATATTTGCATATGTTTCGTGAAGTATCGGAAGCGCTGCCGCACCGATAAAACCTGTTATCAGCGATAGCTTTACCGCTTTTTGCAAATCAGTCATCCATTCTCCTTTTACTCATCAAGCTTTAATACGCTCATAAAAGCCTCCTGAGGAACTTCAACAGATCCGAGCTTTCTCATTCTCTTTTTACCCTCTTTTTGTTTCTCCAAGAGCTTTTTCTTTCTTGTTATATCGCCGCCGTAGCATTTTGCCAAGACATCTTTTCTAAGCGCTTTTATTGTTTCCCTAGCTATTATCTTTCCGCCGATTGCCGCTTGAATAGGTACTTCAAAAAGCTGACGTGGGATATTGTCTTTAAGCTTTTCACATATCTTTCGTCCTCTTGCATACGCTTTATCAGTATGGACGATAAATGAAAGTGCATCGACAACATCGCCGTTTAAAAGTATATCAAGCTTTACAAGGCGGCTCGGCTCATAGCCCTTCACCTCGTAATCAAAAGAAGCATAGCCTTTTGTTCTCGATTTAAGTGCATCAAAGAAATCATAAACGATCTCGTTGAGCGGCAAAACATAATGAAGATCCGCTCTCGTTTCATCGAGGTATTTCATGTCCTTAAACACGCCCCTGCGTTCCTGGCAAAGCTCCATAACACTTCCGATAAAATCGCTCGGAGTAAGAATATGTGCACTTACAACAGGCTCTTCAGCCGACTGGATCACCGCCGGGTCCGGATAGTTTGTAGGATTATCAATAAAAATCGTTTCTCCGCTTGTGAGATTTACCTTATAAATTACACTCGGAGCGGTTGTTATAAGATCAAGGTTATACTCTCTTTCAAGTCGCTCCTGTATAATTTCCATATGCAAAAGGCCCAAAAATCCGCACCTAAAGCCAAAGCCCAAAGCAATTGATGTTTCAGGCTCAAACGAGAGCGATGCATCATTTAGCATAAGCTTTTCAAGCGCTTCCCGAAGATCAGGATATTTTGCTCCGTCAACAGGATAAATTCCCGAAAATACCATTGAGTTTACTTTCTTATATCCTTCAAGCGGTTTATCACATGGATTATCCACAAGCGTTACTGTATCGCCTACCCTTGTATCGCCTATATCTTTAATAGACGCTGCAATATATCCAACCTCTCCCGCTTTTATCTCCTTGACCGATACAAGATCACGGGCACCCATGTAACCAACTTCAACAGTTTGAAATTCAGCGCCGGTTGCGATAAAGCGAATATTATCGCCAACCTTAAGTGTTCCCTCAATTATTCTGACATATACTATTACTCCTTTGTACTGGTCATAATAGCTGTCGAATATCAGCGCTTTGAGGGACGCATTTTCATCGCCCTTAGGAGCAGGAATATCTGTAATTACCCTCTCTAAAACTTCAGCAATGTTCGTTCCGAGCTTTGCTGAAATTCTCGGTGCATCAAGTGCCGGAATTCCGATAATATCTTCTACCTCTTTGCAAACCCTCTCAGGATCTGCACTCGGCAGGTCAATTTTATTTACAACAGGCACTACCTCAAGATCATGCTCTATTGCAAGGTAGGTATTTGCAAGAGTCTGCGCTTCGATGCCCTGAGATGCGTCCACGACAAGAACAGCCCCCTCACACGCCGCAAGGCTTCTTGAAACCTCATAATTAAAATCGACATGGCCCGGAGTATCGATAAGATTAAAGACATAATCCTCACCGTTTTGAGATTTGTAATTAAGTCTTACCGCCCTTGCTTTTATTGTTATTCCACGCTCACGCTCAATATCCATATCATCTAAAAGCTGATCTTCCATGTCTCTTAGCTCAACAGTTGATGTAAGTTCTAAGATTCTGTCAGCTAAAGTGCTTTTCCCATGATCAATATGAGCGATTATGCAGAAATTTCTGATGTTTTCTTTCTTCATCCTTTAAAAAAATCCTTTAATAAGGGGCACCGCCCCGTAATTCAACAAGTGAACGAGGGGCGAAGCCCCTTAGGATTTCAGTGGGAGATTATTATTCCCACTGAAATTCTGAAATGGAAACCGCCGCCTAAGAGGCGGGGGACATCCGTTCACAGTTATTTTTGCTTTTTGATCTTTACAACCTTAATAACTATTACTGCCGCTATTGCTGCCAGAACAACTATAAAGATAACTAAAACATAGCTCTTTGTTCCGGTATTTGTGTTAGCGTCCTGCGAATTGTTTACCGGCTTTGTATCAGTTGTTTTGGTAATTGTAGAAGGAGATTTTGCTTTTTTTACGGTTGACGAAGTATCACTGTTTTCTATCGAGTTGTCCTCCGACGACTTCTGAATCGTTGTAGGTTCATCAGTTGGCTCATCAGTCGGTTCTTCTTCAACATCGACAAACTCAAATCCGTTATCAAGCGCATACTGCTCAGCAGCAGTTCCCGTATATCCATATATTACAAAATCCTCGATCTTGTTCATATTAGAATCATATCCTAATGCATACGGTTCGATAACAAATATATCGCTTCCCAGCTCTATTGACTTTAAGTTGTCGCATCCCATGAATGCACCATAGCCTATAAAGCTTAATCCTTCAGGCAGATATACTTCACTTAATTCTTTGCAGTTTAAGAAAGCATAATTGTGAATGGACTCATAGCCGTCTTCAAGAATTATTGATTCTATATTTTTGTTTTCAAACGCATATTGTCCTATAGCACCGATTTCCGACATATCCAATGGTAAATAAACCTCTGTATCTGTTCCGTGATATGCAAGCAGCATATCCGCAACATCGGTATACTTTTCGCCTTGGTCATAGTAATCTATTTCAGAATAGACAAAGTCAAATTCATCAGATTTGAAAACAGCAGCGACTACCGGTCCATTGCCGTTATTCAAATATCCTTCAAGCGTAAGATAATATTTTTTACCTGACTCAAATGCAGCAAAATCGTTTGCGGTTTCAAAGTCACCTGATTCCGTTTCAGCTTCCATTAAAACATTGCCGTCTTCATCGGTTACTTTATATTTTACAGAATAAACTGACATTATCAAAAGAGAATAGTCACATGATTCAGTTGCAGTCATCTCAAATGTTTTAGGACCGTTATCAAGGTCGCTGTATAAGAACATTTCGTTTAAAATGCTGTCCTCTATATCGACTATAGGATCAATAGAATCGATATCTATAGTCAAAACATCTGTAGGCTTTCCGCTGTAGCTATCAATGCTTAAAGAGTAAGTTTCCCCCTTATCAAGATATGCATAACCCTCTGCATTATAATCACCGTTTTCATCAAACGCCGGATCAAACGTCATAACTACATTGCCGTTCTTATCCTTTATGCTTGCTGAGAACTCAGCCAAAGCTGAAATAGCAGCGCCGTATATTCCGTCGTTCGGAGCTGTAAATTCTACTGTGTATGGAATACTGTCACCTGTAATCAACTTGCTAACAGGGAATCCATCTTCGTCATTAATCTCTAATTTTGTTATAGATAAATAGATATCATCTTCGTCTGAGCCCTCATAAGAGTCTATATTCAAACTATACTCCACTCCGGCTTCAGCTTTTATTAGAACAGAATAAAATCCCATAATTCCTGACGTATATGGATCGTACTTTTTGCTTATTATCACATTTCCGTCCTGATCGACAATGCTCCAGTCAAACATATCGTCAGCCATAAGAGAAACTTCATAAAAATCATCTGTTTCAGATGAGAATGTAAAGCTCGTCGGAACATCAGCGCCCTTGATCTCTTCATCCAAAATGGCGTTCGGATCAACATATTCCTTGCATACATTTACAAATAATATTCCGTCAAACTCTTCAGAAGCATTCAAAAGAAGATGATACTCTTCTCCCTCATTTAAAACAACAGTTTCATCAACATTATATTCCACTTCATTATACTCAGCCGTAAGCTCCGAAACTGTTTCTCCCGACGAGTTAACTATGCTTGCTGTGAAATCTACAGGCGAATCTATCATAATATTATATTTTCCTGTGCTGTCAGGGATCATAACTGCATCGAGAGGCAGATCAGAATACTTTAATATATCATAATACAAATCTTCCTCATCCCCGAAAACACCTGAAATAATAACATCTACCGTATCCTCCGATACTCCGTCACTTTCGTCAATGGCAAATGTATATGTGCTGTTAGGAGAAAGAGTTATAACATCAGTTAAATAATAGAGATCATCTTCTAAGGAAGTTGTATACTCATATACAACCGATCCGTTTTCATCTAAAATTCTTCCGCTTACATTAACAGGAGAATAAATATCAATCATATACTTTTCAGGTTCTAAAGTATCAAAGCTCTTTGAGAAAGGAATCTCGTCTGTACTTACAAATTCCTCTAAAACTCCGACATCAAATTGATAAGGATCGCCAACTGCAATAATCAGCATATCTTCGTTTCCGCCGTCAAAGCTATCGATACTTATAGTATATGTGCTGCCCTCTGAAAGCTCTATAGTCTCCTCGACAGCATAAATATTTCCGTCCAGTTCTTCAGCCTCAACAGCTTCAGATTTAAACTTCAAAACTTCACTTCCGTTAAGAGTTATCTCACCCGAAAAATCAGCGGACGACATACCGTAAACAAAATATTCACCCGTCTTATCCACTAAAAACTCCTCAGAATACGGAATATCATCAGAAGTAAGCATAGCAGATATCAATGATCCTTCTTCTTCCCCGTTGTCATATGCGTTCGCACCTACTACTGCCAAAGATAACAGCATTGTTAGTGTAAGTAAAAGTGATAATAATTTTTTCATTTTGTTCCTCCAATATTTTTGATCTTATTATTAATAATCTGCAATGTACTGTCATTAGACATACAACTTTTAGGTATAATGATTTACTATATCAGTATAACACAACTGTATAAATTTTGCAATAAAAGTATGGAAAATATTTTGCAACAACGAAAAAAATTAAAAACCGAAAATGTTTGGTAACATAATCGGTTTCTATTAAAATTTATTAAGCTGAATTTTATACGGCTGAATACACTATTTGACGAAGCCTTTTGGTAATATCGTCCATTCCTGTACCGCATTTTTGTATAAAGTATATGATTATAAGATTTTTCTTCGGATTTACGGTAAAATATGTTCCTGTCCAGCCATCCCAGCCGTATTCACCTACATCGCCGTTTGTTGTCGCAAAAGCAGTGTCCTTCACAACTCTTAAAAATGAACCATAGCCGCAGCCTTTAGTTGAGCCGTACTGCATACTGTAATACTGTTCATTAGTCATATGATCCTGCGTCATAAACGCAACTGTATTTTCGGAAAGAATTCTAACGCCGTCAAGCTCTCCGCCGTTTAAAAGCATTCTGGTAAAACGCAAATAATCATCTACCGTTGACACCAGTCCTGCTCCGCCCGACTCAAACAAAGGAGGCGCTTTGTAATCGCTAATTCCCAAATGATTTCCCTCATACAAGGCAATTCCATCTTCACATGGCATATAAAGTCTGGCAAATCTATCCCATTTCTCACTCTCAACGTAAAATCCCGTATCTTTCATTTTGAGCGGCTCAAAAATCTCTTTCTTCATAAACTTAGACAGCTTCATGCCTGATACAATCTCAACCACTGCTCCGAGGACATCTGCACTTGTTCCGTAATTCCACATTTTTCCCGGTTCAAAAAACAGCGGAAGCTCTGCCATTCTTCGTGCGATCTCCTGTGTTGTGAGTGCATCGGGCGTATTGAGCTTTGAAATAATCTCTTCAAACAAAGGCTCTGCATGACGTCCTGCTTCAAACCAACCTCCGGGATAGACAAGCCCTGATGTCATATTCAAAAGATCACGAATCGTTATATCTGTATTGCAGTCGGTAAGATTACCCTGCTCGTCAACAATTTTCATATTCTTATATTCAGGGATATATCTATAAAGCGGATATTCAAGCTCAAGCTCCCCTCTTTCAAATAAAATCATAAGAGCCGTTGCCGTTATCGGCTTTGTACATGAATAAAGTCTGAAAATTGTGTCCTTGCTTATTTTTTTGCCGTTTTCTACATCCGCATATCCGTACTGTTTATCAAAGCAAATCTCTCCGTCCTTGTAAACCATAACGGATGCTCCCGGAATTCTTTTATTGCTTATCTCATTTTGTAACAAGCTGTCAATTCGGCTCAATCTTTTCTTATCCATAAAATTTTCCCTCAAAAATTACTTTACAATTATCTGACTTAAAAGAGTATGTCCCTCTTCAACGTAGACTCCGCTTTCTTTACAAGTTCTCTCACAGAATTTATCACTGCCCTCAACCTCTTTGTTTTTGTGATAAACCAAAAACGGTATTGGATCGTTTGTATGAGTTCTAAGGCTAAGCGGAGTTGCATGGTCAGGCATTATCAGTACCTTATAATCATCGCCCATAGCGTCAAGCGCATCTAAAACTGGTCCTAGAATTTTTTGATCAATTATCTCTATAGAACGCTTTTTGTTCTCAATCTCATGGCGGTGTCCGCACTCGTCAGGCGCTTCAACATGAATATATACAAAATCCTGTCCGTTTTTAAACTCGTTGATTGCAGCCTCTGCTTTTCCGTCAAAGTTTGTATCTATGTAACCCGTTGCGCCCTCAACCTCAACTACGTTCATTCCGCTGAATTTTCCGATTCCCTTGAGAAGATCGACCGCTGAAATCATTGAACCTTTTAGTCCGTATTTTTCTTCAAACGATGTTAAAGAAGCTCTCTTTCCCTCGCCCCAAAGCCACATTGAATTAGCAGGTCTAAGACCTCTTTTCTCTCTTTCCTTGTTGACGGGATGATCCTTTAGAATATCATAGCTTTTTACCATCATTTCATAAAGCTTCTCAGCATTTTTATGCTTAGGAATATATTCCTTTATAGGCTTTCCTGTAATATCATGAGGAGGAGTAAGCGTTCCGACATCAGTAGTTCCTCCGTTCCAGATAAGGCAATGGCGATATGATACTCCGCTGTAAAGCTGAAATTCATCACTGTTAAAATGCTCTGCAAGCGTTTTTACTATCTCTCTTGCCTCTTCGGTTGAAATATCATCTGCACAATAATCCAAAATTGTCTTGTCCTCATATTTTTCCTCATCGGAAAGAGTTACCAAGTTGCATCTGAACGAAACGTCCGTCGGCTTCATGTCTATTCCTATTGAGCCTGCCTCCAGAGGAGAACGTCCTGTATAATAAATCATCGGATCGTATCCCAAAACAGACAAATTCGCTACGTCGCTTCCCGGCTTCATCGAATCCTGAACCGTCTTTACCAGACCGATTCTGGATTTATCGGAAAGCTTATTCATATTAGGCGTATAAGCCGCTTCAAGCGGAGTTTTACCTCCGAATTCATCAATAGCATAATCTGCCATTCCGTCACAAAGCAATACCAAATACTTCATTTTAATTCTTCCTTTCACATATATCTATTTTCCAATAAAATCCGCTTTCTCTCGGATCAAAAAACTTAGCCTTAATCGTTTTCCTGTGTGATGTCAAATATTTTTCACCTTTTAAAAACTCGGTTGATATTAAATAACCTTTTTGGGTTCTTGTAAGTCTTATTGCTGCATGATCGCATTCGCTTCCATACTTAAACCCAAATTTCCCCTCGCAAACTAACAGCCTTCCGTTTGCTTTCAGAAAAAGCTTTCCCCCTTTGTCAAAAAGCTCAAATGTCAAAGCGTCTGATTTATTTTGGGTAAGTATCACCTTTTTGCCCTTGCCGGATAAATATACGCTTTCAGAGCAAAGTGTAAATTTATCACCGATTTTTATTCCATCATATGCGTTTGTATATTCATAAATCTTCACAAGCATAATATATGTCATCGCAAACGCAAACGGAAGCATTTGAGATAACGCCTTTTTAAACTCAGAATCCTTTAAGGAGATCATGTTTTCATAATATCCTGCCGAACGCTTTGCAACTCTTTTTATCATCTTATCAATCGGCATAGAAAAATATGTTTTCTCAAGCTCGCTTATGTCGGGAATATTGTCTATTCCATATTCGCACATATTAGCTCTCGAATACACTTCATATGCGTAGTGCGGATTGTTTTTAAACGGAAGTGATATTAAATTTGTAGTATGAACACTACAACAAACATCCATTATAAAATGAAGCGCACGTCCTACGCTCTCGGCATACATTTTTTCCCTTCCGGCTTTTTTATATATCGCTGCATGAGTAATGTTCTCTTCAAGCATTGTTCTTGCAGACTTTGAAAACTTGCCTAACCGATTTTTGTAATATCCCAAAACATCGTTGTCACTTTTTCCGCTTTTAAGTACTGGCGAATAATAATGAGCACCGCTTCCCTTATTAATATCTCCTTTAAAATCAGGAACCAAAACGGCATTCGCTATTTCCTTTTCATACGGCAGATATGCTTTGTATATCTCTTCCCTTTGAAGCTTTAAAAGCTCAAATGCCTTTTCAAAAATATATGCATGAGTCGGCGAAAACCATGCATATGCTTTTATCGGCTTAAACGGATTGTAAATTTTCATCATTTAACTTTCCTCTTCCGAAACGGTTCTCTTATAAATCTTAAGACACTTTTCATAATCAAGCGCACCGTTCCTTACATTTTGAGCAGTTATCTTATTTGAAATAGAGTCAAGAACATTGTAAGAGCGCTTTGCTAGTTTATTATATCGCTTAACATGCTTTTTTAACGGCATTTTCTTTTTTCCTTTTAAAAGCAATACCGCTCCGAACGCAAATATTGCTGAGATTAAACGGTAGGTTTTATTTATTTGTCCGGAAAAAACTACTTTAGCCATCTCTAAGGCTCCTTTGATTTCATTTTTATACTTTGTCAGCCGATATTTTAAAGCACCAATCTAGCAAGTGACTGCCCGTGATTCAATGCAGCAAACCGCTGCCTTAAACACAGGAACATTATGTATAAATTATACTATATATTTCCCGATTATTCAAGTAGTATTTAATTTCAAACCTGCCTTTGATAATAAAATCACTGAATTAGCCTTGACAAATTTTTAAAAACCTATATAATAAACTATGCGAGTAAGCTATGCGGTAGCTTGGCGGCCATACGTCAAGAGGAAAGTCCGAGCATCACAGAGCAGGATAGCTGCTAACGGCAGCCGAGGGTGACCTTAGAGCCAGTGCAACAGAAATATACCGCCGCTTTG
This sequence comes from uncultured Oscillospiraceae bacterium, assembly GCA_902489475.1. GTDB lineage: Bacteria > Bacillota > Clostridia > Oscillospirales > Ruminococcaceae > UMGS1601. The sequence goes on from CABUAH010000012.1 coordinate 24,196, forward strand.
CGGTAAGGGTGGAACGGCGAGGTAAGAGCTCACCGGGTCGTCGGAGACGGCGATGCCATGTAAACCTTATCCGATGCAACTCCAATGGTAAGCGTTAAATCAATGGCTGCTCGTCAGGTTTGCGCTTATAGGAGGCTTGAAGCGTACAGCAATGTGCGTTCTAGATAGATTACCGCACTCGACAAAACTCGGCTTATCGGCTTAGTCGCACCAAAAGCAGAAAGCATTATGCTTTCTGCTTTGTTTTTTGGTATTTAATTTTAACAAATTATATTAGGCGTTTTTGTTTAAAAGTAACAAATAAGCAGTTTGATTATTGCAAAAAAAGTGTATTTGTGCTACGATATAAATAATGTTTTAAAAAAGGGGCGTGATATTGTGTCAAACTTAACAACTGATGATTTTAAGTCTTTGCTGGACAATATTCCGTCATATGTTTTCGTAGCTGAAAGAGGCTCGCTTAATGTAATATATTCAAATAATATCTTTAAAAAGCATTTTATGGGTGAAGCTAATTCAAAATGCTATGACAAAATCAAGCGTCTTATAAATTCTCAATCATCTCTTAACAATTCAACTAACAATTTGATTAAAGGGATCGACTTTTACTGTGACGATTATAATAAATGGCTTAAAATTTACGAACGTTCTATCCCTTTTGTAAGTAACATAGAAGCAAGGCTTTTTACAATGGAAGATGTTACGGATAAAATTGAATTTGAAAAGGAAATCGAAAAACACACCCTTTTTGACAGAATTACCGGACTTCCAAACAGAAAACAGCTTGACCTTGATTTTCAGGACATAATAAGATATGCTGAAAACGATAACGAAAACGGAATGATTCTGTTTTTGGATATAGATAATTTCAAAATTGTAAACGACCGTTACGGATATCAGTACGGTGATATACTTCTTAAAAAAATAGGCTGCTTTTTGAGCGAATTGAATAAATTCGGTTCACAGTCTTATGCTTTCGGCGGAGATGAGTTTTTAATCCTTATCCCGCACCTTTCAATCGGGAATTCTGCAAAAATTATTGATAAAATTATTTCCAGATTTGACTCAAGTTGGGACCTTGACGGCATATCATACACAACATCGGCTTCTATAGGTACTGCTATGTTCCCTCGTGACGGTTCGAGTTTGGGTTCCCTTTTGCAAAAAGTCGATATGTCAGTCTACAAGGCTAAAATAGACGGCAAAAGCAAACTTATTGAATATTGTGAATCCTTGGGAAATCAGCTTTCAAGACACATGGACATTTTAAAAGCGATGAGAGAATCCGTTTTACACAATTTCGATGGTTTTTATGTTTCTTATCAGCCGATTATTTCAACCAAAACGAAACAGGTCGAATCCGTTGAAGCATTGCTGAGATGGACACATCCTGAGCTTGGAAACATCAGTCCTACTGAGTTTATTCCGATTGCTGAGGAAACAGGATTGATTCTTAATATAGGTGAATTTGTTCTTCGTGAAGGAATGGCAAAATGCAAAGAATGGGTTGAGCAAGGATATATTCATCACCTAAACATTAATCTATCAGTTAATCAAATAGTATGTGATGATTTTATAGACACCGTAAAAAGAATAATTGATGAAACTGGTGTGAATCCGAGTAATATCATCTTTGAGATTACCGAGTCAATCGCTATTGAAGATTTTAAATCAATAAATGAAAAAATATCTCAGCTTTGTGAAATCGGAATTAAAATCGCACTTGATGACTTCGGAACAGGTTACTCTTCTCTTAACTGCCTAAAGGATCTTCCGCTCGGTATTGTTAAGCTTGATAAAAAATTTATTGATAATGTTTCTCTAAACAATCTAGACGAAACTGTTGTAAAGAGCATCGTTGATTTATCTCATAAATTCGACTTGTCCGTCTGTGCTGAAGGCGTTGAACACAACGATCAATACGGTGTTCTCAATGATATGGGAGTTGATTTAATTCAGGGCTATTTGTTTTCAAAGCCGCAAAAAGCGGTTACCCTTGAAAACGAGTTTTTCAAAACTAAAGTTACAAACAAATAGAATAACACATTACTTCAAAAGCACCTTCGGGTGCTTTTTTATTGCAAAAACACCAAAACAAAAGGGCAGCCATAAGGCTGCCCATAATAAAACAACAAGTAAAAATAAAATTAATAGTTTAGCTTGATCTTATTGTATCGCAAATTTGATTACAAGTCAATATCCAATTTGTAACCAAATTGTAAACTTTGAATCACTTTTCTAAACTTATACACTTGAAATAACAAAAAAGCGGCTCGTAACGAACCGCTTAATTATTTGTTTAATAAACAATTACTTTCTCTTCTTAGCAAGAACTACTGCTACACCTGCAAGTGCAATTCCGCCAAGTGCAAGACCTGCTGTTGCGCCTGTCTGAGCACCTGTTGAAGATGAAGTTGTTGTTGATGATGTTCCGGCATTGTTTACGTTAGCAGCCTGTGTTGTCTGCTGTACATCTGATCCGGAGTTGTTTGAACCTGTTGTTCCTGTTGTTGCAGGAGCACCTTTTTGAGCATCAATTCCCTTAATAGAGAATGTAACCTCAAGCGAGTTCATAAATGCGATAGAATCGTCAGCTAAAACTCTTCCGTCCTTAGTATCACCGTAAGTATTGAAGATTTCAAGTCTGTAGTTAAAGTTACCCTCGATGTTACCTGTGATAACCTTATCCTTGTTGAACGCTACATCCTCGCCATCCTGCTTAATGCTGTCAACTGTTGCTGTGATCTTTGAAGCCTTGTATGGTCCAGCTGTGATACCAATATCATTTTTGTATGAGCTAGGATCCATCGGAATATAAGTCTTCATATCCTTATCAAGCTTCTCAGTACCGTCGCAAAGACCGTAAATATCAATACAGAAAACCGTTACAGCAAAGAAATCGCCTAAACCAGCATCAGCATCCCATTTATTGCAGTTAGCATTCTCACAAACACCGTCTGTGATCTTACCTGTAATGTACTGATCTCCGCCTACTTTATCTCCCTCAGGTGGGAATGCAAGCTTGATTGTGTATTGACCGTCACCTGTTACGATTGCGTCCTGAACATATCCACCTTCAGCTCTTCCGTCCTTAACCGTTCCACGGTAACCCTGTGGTGCCATAGAAGAAATAGACCAATCAGCGTCAGCGATACAAAGTGATGCGTTATACTTACCCGCAGTCGGTGTCCACTGAGCAGAAGCAGAGATAGATGCAAGAGTTGTTGCCATAAGAGCAGCAGAAGCTACGCCGGCAATTACTTTCTTTAACTTCATTGTAAAAACTCCTTTACACATTATTATATATTATATTTTATCTTATTTCCGCTGCCTTTGCAATATACTATTTATACAAAATTGACTCTCTTTTTCTAGCTATATTAGACAAAATTAAATGATACAGAAAATTGTGTCAAAACATCTGGCAAATAATTATCTACCTTTTTTTGATTGTATCAATCCGGATACAAAAAGCACAAGTCTTGTCGGTAAAAATTTGCTTACGGCAGTTAATAGCTTCATCTTAAAAGTCGGGACAATTATCATTTTTCCCTCTTCCAACATTCCATACACGCCGTCAATTGCACATTCTTTTGCACTTATTCCACCGAGCGAGAATTTAACGCCTGCGACCTCGTTAAATTCTGTGTTCACAGGTCCCGGACATAATGCTCCGACATATACGTTGCTTTTATTTTCCATAAGCTCCTGGTTTATCGCACGGGTTAGGTTTACAACATACGACTTTGTTGCATAATATGCCGCCATGTAAGGTCCACCCTGCATAAGTCCGGCAGATGAAGCTACATTCAAAATGTACCCACTGTTTTTGTCGTTCATGTCCTTTAAAAACAGCTTTGTCAAAATATGAAGAGCTTTACAGTTTAAGTCTATCATTTGCGTTTCAGCCTTTAAATCAGTTTTCAAAAACGAACCGTATGCTCCAAAGCCAGCGTTGTTTATGAGAACATCCACCTTTTCGTGCTCAATACTCTTATATAACCTGTAGCAGTTTTTTTCATCTGCCAAGTCACAGTCAACTAAGCTTATGTCCACGTCACAGAATTCTAAAATATCCGCAGCAAGCTCCTCAAGTCTGTCAAGCCTTCTTGCGACGAGTATAAGAGAAAATCCCCTGAAAGCCAAAATTTTTGCAAACTCACGTCCTATTCCTGAGCTTGCTCCCGTAATTAATGCAAGCATTAAAATTCCTCCTGTAAAAAATTATCCGAAATATTTTCGGTCAAGCGATCTATATGAAACTGCGGCAGCAATATGGCTTTTGTCAATCAGATCAGCTCCTGTCATATCTGCAGCAGTTCTCGCTACCTTTAAAATTCTGTCATATCCCCTTGCTGAAAGTCCGAGCTTTTCAAAGACATCCTTTAAAAACGTCTTTGCCGAATTTGTCATCTCACATACGTCACCGATAATATCACTTGTTATCTGTGCATTGCAGGTTATTTTTGTTCCCTTAAACCGTGCGTTTTGTATCTCCCTCGTCCTTTGTACACGCTCTCTTATTTCAGCAGACGATTCCTCCTTTGAATTTGAAGATATATCATCAAACTCAACAGGCGGCACTTCGACTTGTATATCGATTCTGTCCAAAAGAGGCCCGCTTATTCTTGACATATACTGATTTACTTTTCTTTGTGTACATGTACACTTTTTTGTCGGGTGTCCGTAATATCCGCAAGGACAGGGATTCATCGCAACAACAAGCATTATTGAGCTGGGATAGGTTACGGTTCCCCACGCTCTTGAAATTGTAACCTGCCTGTCCTCAAGGGGTTGCCGTAAAACCTCAAGAGTCGGACGGTCAAATTCTGCAAGCTCATCCAAAAACAACACTCCGTTATGCGCCAGAGAAATTTCACCGGGCTTCGGAACTGTTCCGCCGCCTGAAAGTCCTACGCTTGAAATGGTATGATGAGGCGATCTAAACGGTCGCTCACAGACCAAAGGAGTTTTGCTGTCTAAAATACCCGCTATAGAATGAACATTGGTGGTCTCAACAGATTCATCAAATGTCATTTTCGGAAGAATTGACGGAAGCCTTTTTGCCAACATACTCTTTCCGCTTCCCGGAGAACCTATCATAAGTATATTATGCCCTCCGCTCGCTGCAATCTCAAGTGCTTTTTTTGCAGCTTTTTGTCCTTTTACGTCCATATAATCAAGATTTTCATGATACTCTTCATAAGACGGTATGTATTTGGGCGAAGATGGAATCGTTTTGCCGTTAAAATGGTCATACAATTCCCTTAGACACTTAACCGGATAAACAGAAATACCGTCACAGACGCTTGCCTCTTTACCATTTTCAAATGGAACAAAGAAATGCTTGATCCCCGATTTTTTCGCCATTATCGCCATCGGCAAAGCTCCGTTTATAGGTCTTATATCTCCGCCGAGCGAAACCTCTCCGACAAAGGCGCAGTCACGCAGATCATCGGCTCTGACAAATCCCATAACCGAAAAAAGTGCAACCAAAATTGCAAGGTCGTGAACAGATCCGGTTTTTTTCGTATCGGCAGGAGCAAGATTGATAATAATTTGCTCCTCAGGAAACCTAAAACCGCTTGAACGAAAGGCACTTTTTATACGTTCCCTGCTTTCTCTTACCGCTGTGTCGGCACAACCAACTATATCAAACGAAGGCAAGCCCCTGCTCGCTTCTATTTCAGTGCTTACCAAAAACGAATTCATTCCAATTAGCCCTAAGCTATTTATTTCAGCAAACATCTCTTTCCCCCTCTTTTATCATGTCTTAAATAAGGGGCACCGCCCCATCATTCAACAAGTGAACGAGGGGCGAAGCCCCTTAGTGTTTCAGCAGGGGATTAAATCCCCTACTGAAAGACGTAGATGACCGCCGCCTAAAAGGCGGGGGCATTCGTTCACGGTTACATCTCGCTGTCCATTATCATAACAGCAGCTTTTATTCCGTCAACAGCCGCTGACATTATTCCTCCGGCATAACCGGCTCCCTCTCCTGTCGGATAAAGATTTTTAATTCCGACTGCTGTCATATCGCTGTTTCTTACGATTCTTACAGGTGATGAGGTTCTTGTTTCCGGACCTGTTAAAAGTCCGTCACTAAAACAATTCATCTTTTTTGCAAAATCAGTCAAGCCCTCTTTCATAAGCCGAATTACCCTGCTTGGAAAAAGCTTCGCAAAATCTGCGTAACATATGCCCAACTGATAGGTTGGATTTATTTCGGTTTTTATATCCTTGCTGTCCTGTAAAAATCCTTTTACACTCATACAAGGAGCGTTGTATCCACCTGTAAGGCGATAGGCTCTTTTTTCAATATCTCTTGCAAACCTAACTCCGTCAAGCGGTTCGTTTCCAAAATCATTCGGTGAAACGGAAACAACCAGCGCTGAATTTGCGTTTTCTCCGTTTCTGTCGGAAAAGCTCATTCCGTTTGTCAAAACTGTCTTATCTTCACTTTGAGAAGCAACGACATATCCTCCCGGACACATACAAAAAGTATACGCAGCAGAGCCATCCGAAAACCTCTTTGAAAGCTGATATTCACCCTTGGGAAGTCTTTTATCCCCCGCAAGCTTTCCGTAAAGACTTTTGTCAACTTCAGACTGTCTATGTTCAATTCTTGCACCCACAGAAAACGGCTTTGCTTCAAGCAAAACGCCCTTATGAATCAACATCTCAAAAGTATCTCTTGCGCTGTGACCAACGGCAAGAATAAGCTTGTCCGCTTTAATCTCTTTCCCATTTGAAATAACACTTAAAATTTTGCCGTTTTTAATAATAATTTCATCAAGCGGTGAATCAAAATAAATTTTACCGCCAAGCCTTATTATTTCTTTTCTAAATCTCACAACTATTTCTCGAAGCTTATCCGTTCCGATATGGGGCTTGGAAAGTGAAAGAATTTCCTTGTCAGCACCGAAATTCACAAACTCCGACAGCACAACATTGCAAAGCGGATCATTAATTCTTGTCGTAAGCTTTCCGTCAGAAAAGGTTCCTGCTCCGCCCTCTCCGAACTGAACATTTGAAGAAGGATCAAGCAATCCGCCTTGCCAAAAGCTTTCAACATTCTTTACCCTTTTCTCGATCCTTGAGCCACGCTCCAGCACTATCGGCTTATAGCCCATTCTTGCTAATGTCAGTGCCGCAAACATTCCGGCAGGTCCAAAACCTGCAACTATAATTGATGCCTTTTTATCCAAAGTGCATTTAGGGAAAAATTCCTTTTCCTCGAAAAATACAGCTTTTCTTTTCTCGGCAACAGATTTTTCCTTTCCACGGTCGTTAAGTTTTATCACAAACGAATATACGAATGTTGTTTCACGCCCTCTTCTTGCATCAAGTGAACGCTTATGTACGTTTATCTCTTTAATATCACCGCTGGTAAGTCCAAGAGCTTTTACAGCTTTCTTCTTTGCATATTCTTCACTCTCGCCTATCGGACATTTGATTTGATGAACGATTATCGGCATCTCTTTCTCACCCTCTTAATAAAACAGGCGAAGACTATCTAATCATCTTCGCCTGCGATATATCGCTTACGGATTTTTACTTTCACTAACCGGTGATTTTCAAAGTTATCTTATGATCACCGTATGCCCATACGCTGTTATAATCAGAATTATAGATAGTTACAGGGAAAGTGTCGTTTGAAAGCTCAGCTTTTGAAAGATCTAACACAGCAATAAAATCACTATCATCAAGCGATTCAATCACATCTTCCGGTCCGTAGACAACAACATTCGGAATCGACTCGGTATCAATTGTCACTTTTTGATTTTTAGGCACGTTTAAAAGCTTTATAGAAGACTTTGGAATTGAAATTTTTTTGCTTGTAAAGCCTTTTGATTTATAGGTTACATAAACATCGCTTATTTCAGAATCAGATGCTGTAAGACCTTTTTCCGAAAGTGCAGCCCTTACTGCTGTTTTGTTGACAATTACCGTTTTGCCGGGAGCTGCTTCACGCAAATTAAGATCAAGCTCAACGTACATTGCCTTATCAATATCTCCCGTTGCCGATACATTTATCGCCTGCGGTGAAATAGTTGAAATTATATCGTCGTCAATAAGATTGCTTTGTACCTCTCCCTGGGAATTTTTAAAATTCACTCGTATAGGAACAGATGCTTTCTTTGTTACGTTTACTGAAACAGATATGTTTTCAGGTGTGATTTTAAGCTTATCTTTTGATACGACATTTGAGTTTTCATCGTAAAGTATAAGTTCTGTATTTGAAGTGGTAAACGGCTCAGACAAATCCTTCTGTTTATCCAAAACCTTTACCGAAACTGTGCTTATTGAATCAACTATAGTCTTTGCTCCTTCGATATTTATAGTGCTTGGATTGATAACAGGAATATCCTTCACAAATCCATCGGCAGTTGTCAGCGATGAAGTGTCAACCTTATCAGCCGTCAGTTCCACTACCTTTGAGGCGGTGTAATCAAACGAAAGAGTCACTGTTTTCGGGCTTATAGACAAAACCTCGATATCATCTCCGTTTGCACTTGAAACATTTACGTCAAGCGTGTATTCCCCGCTTTTTGTTATGTTTGCAGTATTAACGCTTGCAACAAGATCTACGGCTGAATAGTCACCTATTACATATCTTTCGCCGGAAATATTTGCTGTAACCGAAAAATTATCACTGTTTTGTGCAACCAGCGTATTTTCACCTGTAACATTGTTTTCAAAAGAAACCGTAAGAGGTATTCCCGCTATTTTCTTCTCAACATCAGGATAAACCGAAATCGACATTGTAAACCACAAAATAACAGCTAACACAATAGCCAGAATCATTACAAAGCGTTTACTTTCAAGAAGCTTAACAAGACTTAGTCTATTTTTTCTTTTTTCCATTTTCTTTTCACCCTTTCAGCTAAGCCCTGACGTTTAACTTCATCATCTTTTGGCAGAAGCTTTGAAGTTAGATGCTTTTTAAGACTGTCTTTATTGTATCCCCTTGTCAAAACTCCGTCCTCAACAACCGAAATAGTTCCGGTTTCTTCTGATACAACGATTACAATAGCGTCGCTTATCTCACTAATTCCGATAGCTGCTCTGTGACGTGAACCCAGCTGTTTGTTAATAAACTCCTCTTTTTGCGGCTTTGGAAGAAAACATCCGGCAGCAAGGATATAGCCGTTTCTTATTATGACCGCACCGTCATGGAGAGGTGTATTCGGGAAGAAAATATTCCCAAATACCGCTTCAGACGGAACGCATTCCAAAATCGTACCGGTATCGATCTGCTCTCCGAGTTTTGTCACTCTTTCACATACTATCAACGCTCCCGTCTTTGTTGACGAAAGACTTGAAGCGGCGTCGCAAATCGCATCTATACATTTAGTCCATTTTTCGTTTTCAGTTCCCATATCTATAGGATTAAAAGACGTGATTCTTGCTACCTTTGTTCTTCCCATCTTCTCTAAAATTCGGCGAAGCTCCGGCTGGAACAGGATAATAATTGCTAAAAAGCCCCACTTAAAAAATGTATCGAGAATATATTTCATCGATTTAAGTTCAAACAAGTCTGCGATAAAATAGCAGGCAGCAATTAAAATTATTCCCTTAACAAGCTGCCCCGCTCTCGTCTCTTTGGCAATCTGTATACCCTTATATAACAAAAATGCCAAAATTACTATATCAATAATATCAAAAACCGTAATGGATTTTATTATATTTATAAACGCATCAAAAAAACCAGAAATACTTTCCAAAAAATCCACTTCCCCAAAATATAAAAGATTTTCACCATCCGTTATGAACAAACCGGAAGAAGTA
>CABUAH010000013.1 GCA_902489475.1 uncultured Oscillospiraceae bacterium
TCATAATAAAATCAACAATTGTACCAATGCCACAAAGCCCGAGAGTACTCATAATAATATTATAATTAGTCATAAATTGACTATTGACTTTTAGTCAAAAAACGGCTATAATGTATATTATAGTCAGAATATGACTAAAAATGAGGAGGAGTTTTTTATGGAAAATCAAAACATTAATATTCAGCAGATGATTTCGGCGAAATCTAAGGGTGTAGCAGCAGTTTTGTGCTTTTTCTTCGGCGGACTAGGAATACACCGTTTTTATGTTGGAAAAGTCGGAACAGGGTTACTTTGGCTTTTTACTCTCGGGCTTTGTGGCATTGGTACAATTGTTGATTTTATTATGATTCTTTGTGGTTCTTTTAAGGACAATTATGGCGCCACAATTAAGTAATCAGTATTTCCATGCATAATTGAATATAAACCATCTTTTTTTGGAGGTAATAGATGAATATAGGGTTGGTTTTATCAGGAGGAATGGCCAAGGGAGCATATCAGATTGGATCATTGAAAGCTATTAAAAGTTTTATTCCGCTTGATGAAATTAAATATATGAGCTGTGCTTCTATAGGTGTTTTAAATGGCTATGCTTTTGCCACAGGTAAACTTGATAGAGCAGAAATGATGTGGAAAAATCTTTGCGACCAAGATACAAGGATTTTCATTAATAAAGTATTAAAAAGCAGTATGTTGCAGAAGGATATAAATAGCCTTTATAATGAAAATGAAAATCTATCATCGATATTTTATTCTTCATTGCTGGATATTTCAAATAGGAATATTGTTTATAAAAATTTGTCGTCAGTAGAAAATAGTGATATTCCACTTTATCTTAAAGCAAGTGTTGCTATGCCGATTTATAATCGTGCAGTTGTTGTAGATGGTATTTCTTATTTTGATGGTGCTATGATTGATAATATTCCTGTCTTTCCGCTTTTAAAACACAATATTGATTATATTATATGCATTTATTTTGATGATACTTGTTATAAATTTGAAAACACATTTTTTGATAACAAAATCATAAAAATCACTTTTCCGTGTGAAAGTGTTTTGAAACAGTCGTTAGTGTTTAAGAAAAATAGTGTTGAAGGTATGATTAAAGATGGATTTGACAGAACAATTGATATATTAAATTCTGTATTTCATAATGGTTATGAGGACCTTGATTACATATATAAAGCAATAGAATGCAAGAATTTGAATAAAACTCGTTCGTTAAGAATTACCGGAGATGTTTTTGTTACAAATTTTAATAAGGTAGCTCAAAAATTTGCGAAAAGAAAGGTAGTTTTATAAAGGCACAAGTTGCTTATGTTGAAACTGATGATTCAGACGGAAATCCATATGTGTTATTGTAAGACTTTTAGATTGATAAATAAAATTAAGGAGGAGTTCTTATGAAAAAACTTTTAATGTTCGCAGTAGTTGTAATTATGACAATATGTGTGACCGGCTGTAGTGTAGATGATAGTTCGGTTATCAATAATAATTCAACTAAGACAACCACATCCAAAATACCACTGACAACATCTTCAAAGGCAACTACTGTGAATAGTCAAATTACAACTGATAATGAGGCATTTGTCAATATGTTTGATAATTTAGAGTTATGGGTTAATGATCCTTGCTTAGATACCCTTAGGAATTGTATTCCGAAAGATATCTTTGAAACTATCTTAGATTGTGTTGATGAAGAAAAATTAGATTATATTATATCGCAGTCTTTTGAAAAAAGAGACGGATCATTTAAGTTCGGAGAGATACTTTCTTGTGAAGAGAAAAGCGATAAACAAAAATATGAGTCAGATTTATCAATGGGATTTGAACACATATTAGGAGAACATATTTCGATCTCGGTTGAAAGAGTATATAGGATAGATGTTGAACAGATATATACAGTTAATAATATAGACAACATAGATAGCGATAGTGAGGATTATGCTGTTATGAACGGAATGTTGTGTTATCCGAGAGTTGTGGTTGATTTGTTAAAAGCAATAAGTACATATAAATAAAATGTTTATTTTTGGGATGGCACTATTAATTGTGGTGACGTTATGGAATAACAAAATTATTTACGAGGAGGAAGCTTACATGAAAAGAATTAAATTTAAAAAATCAATTATAATTGTTGTGAGTATTGCTATGATATTATTAATGGTAGGTTGTGCAAACAAGGAAGAAAAAGAAAAGTCTAGTAAAGCCTTTTCAAACGCAGAGAGTTTGTTTCAGTCAGAGAATTACAGTGAAGCAATAGAAGAGTACAAAAAAGTAATTGAAGAAGATGATGATTACGAACAGGCACAGAAGAAAATTGAAGAGGCAGAAGATACGCTGTATCGAGATAAAATGAGTCAGGTCAATCAGATGGCTGAAAATAAATATTACGATGAAGCTATATCTGCTTTAAAAGATATGCTTAATAATTTTGACAATGACGAAATAAAAAAGTTGATTGATCTGTATAAGCAAGAATTTACTGATGAAATACTTTTAGTCGCAAAATCGTATGCAGATGAAAAAGATTACTGTAATGCGGTTATTTATATGTCCAGCATAAGTTCAAGTAAAGAAAATTATGACTCTGAAATTATTGAATCAAAACTTAGTGAGTATAAGCAGTCTTTGGAGGACTATGCGCTTACACAATCAGAGGTATTAGTAGAAGAGAAAAAATATGACGATGCAGTAAGCTTGTTAGAAAATGCATCAGGCGCTATGCCCGACAACAAAAAAATAAGCGCAAAATTAAAGGAAATTAGCGACACAAAGCCTGTAACCTTGAGTGATATTAAAGTTACTAACAGCGATAAATTTGAACAGATTACTGACAACGCAGTCGAAGATACTATAGGAAATACATATGCTCCCGGTAATCTGTTTGAAATACATGAAAGTTGGGGAAACGGGTTCGGAGAATTTTATCTTGGCAAGGAGTATAAGAAGCTGACAGGAGTTATTGCACCATCGGATAAATGCGGAAACTGCACAGGAAGACTTGAAATATATTCAAATGACAAAATGATATACTCTGTAAAGTTTAACAGGAAAACAACACCGGTTTCTATAGATTTGGGTATATCAAATTCAGAGTGGTTAAAGATACAAGTTGCTTATGTTGAAACTGATGATTCAGACGGAAATCCATATGTGCTATTGTCTGACTTTCAGCTTGATAAATAAACATTATGCAGGTAATTTTATGAAAACGAAGATCAAACATTTACTTCTGATAACTAGGGTATTTTATAGCGATTAAAACAACAGCCACAGAGAACTTTTAAGTTTTCTCTGTGGCTGTTTCTTATATTGCATTGTCAATTATCAATTATCCATTATCAATTACTTAACATTGCTCATTAAAATTCCTCTGCCGTTTGATGAGAGGTAAACTCTTCCATATGTCTTAGGGTCAGCCTCAAGGGTATCCTTGTTGACATTTCCCCAACGCTGATTTTCGTTGTTCATCTTAACCCAAGTTTTGCCCTTGTCTTTTGACTGATAAACACCGTTTCCTTTTCCGTCTACAGAGCCGTAGATGTATATTGCTCCGTAGTCGCCGTCTTTTTCAGGAGCTCCGATTGACACGGAATAGGTGTAGTCGATATCTCCCTCCGCCATAACCATTTCAGCGTCAGGACCTGCGTTTTCGACATGGTAAAGAGGACCTGATGAAAGTGAGATCCAAAGATCGCCTTCGACCTGTTTGTTGACAGCGATCTTCATGTTCGTAACCATTGTTGTTATAATGATCTCAAAGGTTCTACCCTTGTCTGATGACATATAAATATAGCTTGAAGAGCTTGCGTAGAATTTGTCAGGATTTACCTCGTCCGCAACGATAGTTGGGTTTGCGCCCAGACCCTCAACAGCTGCCCAGCTTTCACCCCAGTTGTTGGTAACATATGATTTTACCGAGCCGTCATCAGGTGAATAGATGAGTGTTTTTCCGTCCGCCGAAAGTGATGCCTTTCCACCGGCAGAAACGTCAACTCCGTCAGGCATTTTAGCAAATTTCCATGTTTTTGTGCCGTCAGTTGAATAGCATATAGATCCTGCTCCTGCTTCTTTTGTTGTTCTGACTACAATATCAGGGTTGTTTCCTGCGACTGCAAGGTCGTCCGCTTTAAAGCTGTATACGCCCCAGTGCTCATTCGGTGCTTTGGTTACATCGTCGTGTCGGAAACCATAAAGGTCGCCGAGAGTTGAATAAAGCTCAGGAGTATTTTCTCCGCAGTCCTTTGGAGAATATAGATCAAATATAGCTGTTTCTTCAATTCCGTCAGCGACAACGCTTATGTTTATCTTTTCCTCGCCGATTTTTGTAAGGTTGTCTGTTCCGAAAAGGGTAGCTCCAGTTCCGTAAATAAGCTCGTCGGGATTAAATGGATTAATAGCAACTCCCGATGTCCACCAGCCGAGTTTTAGCTGTCCCTGCCAGTCAAGCCAAGGAGCTTTTGAAATGTCTAGGTTGTAGTCCTTTGTTTCATTAAGATTTTCGTCAACATTCCAAAGTCCTGCCCATGTCTTTCCGCCGTCTTTTGTAACAAGTACATTATCTTCTCCGCCCCAGTGGCAGATAGTTGTTACTGCAACCATTTCGTCCTTGTAAAGAGCAAGTCCGCAGTAGCCGTGTCCTGAATCTCCTGTAAATGGAGTTATATCGCTCCATGTTTTGTCGGCGATGTTGTATTTGCATACCTTTCCTCTTGCAGGATTAAGCTCCTGGGTTACCTTTATAGAATATGTTACATAGAGATTTCCGTCAGCAGAAACTTTTCCTTGTATTGGATAAAAAGTGAAATGTTCATCGGTGTCAGTAACTGTGTTTTGGAGCTTTTCCCAGGACTTTCCTGCGTCCTCGCTGTAATATATTTTTTCGCCCTCTCGCTCGGCAACACCGCAGAAAATACGTTTTGTAGCTTCGCCTTTTTCCGAGCTTGTTTTGTCGCAGGTTATCCACATGATACCGTATGAGTAGGACTCCTCGTGATAATTTCCCTTTGACGGGAACGATTCAAGCGTGTTCCATGTTTTTCCGTAGTCGGTGGAAATGAACATTCCTTTTGAATGAGAGCCGTAATATATTATGCTGTTGTCGTTAGGATCGACCATAAGGCGCTCGCCGCAGTTTCTTCCCCAATCGTTGCCGCCCATTGAGAAATTAAAGTCTACCTTTGTCCAATGATCGCCGTAATCGTAAGAGTACATAATACAGCCGTTTCCGCCGTATGATGTTCCGCATGACATATAAACTCTCGATGGTTCAACGGGGTCTGTTGCGATACTCTCGATACAGTTGTAGTTCCAGTCGTTTGAGCTGTCGTCTAAGCTTCCGAAGCTGTCGGTTATACAGGTCCATTTGTCTTCGCCTTTTTTCTTACGGTAAGCACCGCCGATATCGGTTTTTACATATACAAGTCCCTCTTCGGTTTCGTTGTAAACCATTCCCGGAATAAATCCGCCTCCCATAATAGTAGCGTTTGACCATTCAAAGCCTGTGTCGGTAACGCTTTCGCTATTATAAAGATTATCCTGCTTTAGCGTATCGGAAGAATCCGAATCGTCTTTGTCGGAGCATCCCGAAAAACAACTCAAAGCAATCGTTGCAGCAGCAACAAGTGATAATAATTTTTTTGCTTTCATAACTTACTCCTTAATATAATTTGATGCTTATAGTATAGCATAAAGAACCTCAAAATTTCAAGGGGAAGTATATATTTGTGCAAGCATCTACGAGGGAATAGAATCGTTTGAATCTTCTTTTGATGAAAGCTCCTCAATGTCTTTGTCGTTAAGCACCATTGCTATAGCAGAAGTATGAGTCACAAACATTATTCTGGCATATGTCACGTCTTTGATTTTATCATAAAGTCTGCCGGCACTTATTGTTCCTTGATATACGGTATGAACACTGTTTCCGACATAGCCTATTTTTTCTATGTACGGCAAGTATGCAAAAATTGCCTCGCTGTCGTATTCGTTTTCAGGTTCTTTAATAAGCTCAATAATCCTTCCTATTTCAAATGGCTTTGTTCCGTAGTAATTTTTAAGTCCTGTTATTGTAACAAAATAGTTGCTGTTCATAATGATCCCTCCTTGTTAATAGAGTATACCATATACAAAATGCTTTGTGGTAACTTTTTTTGGACAGTTAATATTTCATGACAATAACGGAAAACACGCATAAACTATCTGATTTTTGTATATAAGTTAAAATAGGATAGTTTGAAACAAGGAGGAAAATCTTATGACAAATCAAAAACCTGTGAAGCCGTCAAACCTGACGCTTGAAAACAGAGAGCTGCTTAGGATCTCAGGGGTTACCGACATAGACAGCTTTAACGAGGAATCGGTTGTGCTTTTCACAACGCTTGGGGAGCTGGTTATAAAGGGGAAGCTTTTGCACGTTAATTCGATCAGTGTTGATACAGGAGATGCGGAGGTTGTCGGTGAAATAAAAACGCTTTCCTATACAAATCGGAAGTTTACTAAAAAACCGGGAGCGATAAAGAGGCTTTTGAGATGATTCCGTCGTATATGTTTGAGCCAAAGACAGAGCTTGGGCTTTTTGCTTTTTCACTTGCGGTGGGAATACTGTTTGGGTTGGTTTTTGACGCTCTGAGGGTCATACGGATAATAGTTCCTCATAAGGCATGGCTTGTATTTATAGAGGATGTCCTTTTTATGATTTTTTGCGGATTTTGGTTTTTCATTTTCTCGATGACATTGGCGAGAGGTCAGCTCAGGGCTTTTCTGCTTATCGGAAATCTTTTGGGATTTTTTCTTTACATTTTTACGGTCGGCGAGCTTGTCAAAAGATTTGTTACAAAAACCAGAGAGATGATAATAGCATTTTTGAGAAGGGTTTATAATTTGTTTGTGCGGTGGATTTTCAAACCGATTTTCATAAAAATTTCTCCGCCAATAAGGAAACTTTTAAAAAAACAGAGAAGAATAAGAAAAAAATCTGAAAAAAGTGCAAAAAAAGTCTTGAAAGTTTAGCCTTTTGCCGCTATAATTATAAATAACGGACGGCTGACGGAGAT
Organism: uncultured Oscillospiraceae bacterium; assembly: GCA_902489475.1. GTDB lineage: Bacteria > Bacillota > Clostridia > Oscillospirales > Ruminococcaceae > UMGS1601. The sequence goes on from CABUAH010000013.1 coordinate 7,053, forward strand.
AGCGGCAATGCTTTGATTTGTAATGCTGAACCCTTATTAATAAGGAAAGGAGCGTAAAAGTAAATGTCAGTTGCAAAAAATGCGGCGGAATTGCTTAGAAAAAGAAAGAATAAAAAAGTAACTATTGCGTCACGCATAGGAATGATCGCAGTAATTGTGTTTATGATTTACGCTGTTGTCGTTATTATCTCAACTGAGGCTGAAATGAACGAGCAAGAGGCTGTGCTTGCGGATCTAAAGCAGAAGATTACAGCAGCCAATCAGGAGAATGATGAATACGAGCGTATTCTCGGGGGAGAAGATGAAAACGCTTATATGGAGATGATAGCTATAGAAAAGCTTGGCTATGCATATCCTAATGAAAAGCGGTTTTATATAAAAGAAAGCATAGGCTCGTCTAATGCAGTAAGCGATGCTGAACAAGGGGAATGATTTCTCCGACTAATGTATAATGGCAACGGGCATTTGCCTGAGCAATAAATTTTATTCAAGGAAGGTTTTTAAAAGCTTTATGCAGGTTGAGGTAGGAAAAATATACGAGGGAAAAGTTACGGGGATAACTAAGTTTGGAGCATTTGTTGAGGTCGAGGGAAATGTGACCGGAATGGTACATATTTCTGAGGTTTCCAATACTTTTGTAAACGACATAAACGAGGTTCTTCAAAAAGGACAGGCTGTTAAAGTTAAAGTAATTAAAATTGACGAATCGGGAAAGATAGGAATGTCTATTAAACGTACCGAGGAAAGACCTAAAACAGACAGGAAGAGCTTTGTAAAGGATAAAGAGTCGCATGGACCTAAAAGCTTTGCTCCCAAAAAGCCTGTAAAAGAGAAAAAAGAACCGGAGCCTGTTTTTTACAGCGATGGATATGTTGCTAAGCCGAGCGGTAATGCGGATTTTGAAGATATGTTAAGCAAGTTTAAAGCCTCAAGCGAGGAGAGAATAAGCGATCTTAAGCGCACAACCGACAGTAAACGCAGAGGCGGATCAAGAAGAAGATAGACTAAAATAGCTTTAAAAAGCTCTTAGTCTGTAGAAAAACCTTGTAGTAAATCAGAAGAGGGAACGCTTTTACTTGCAAAGCGTCCCCTCTTTTAAAACAAGTCCACCGGACTGTTTTAAAATTCACCCCTTGAAAAGCGCTTTCGGAAAGGGATTTTGTTGTCTTTGGACGGCGGTCAAGGCACTGCCTCATGTATTCTGCAAGTTTAAAAAAGCTTGACCAAAACTTTCGTTTTGATTTTATTGACAATCTGAGAGCTTTAAAAAGCTCTTTTTAATTTAGGAGAGAACATGAAGAAGTTTAAAATTTTGCTTTGCACTTTGTGCGTAATTGTTTTATCAGTTTTGTTTTCGGCGTGTATTTTTGAATCTGAACCGATTGACGGTGAGGAGCTCGTTTTTGCCGCAAGGGATAAATATGAGTCGTACAATTCTGCAAAAGTTTTGATAACAAACGAAGATACAGATAAGGTAGAGCAGACGTTTGTTTTTAAATACGATGAAAAGGACAGCCTTACATATTTATATGAGGGCGGTTATGAGGACGAAAATTATATCCAGTACAATAACGGCTTTGAATGTTTCACCGAGCAAAACGGCGAATATACTTTCTCTCAGCACGGAGATGACGAATTTGAGGCATATAACAGAGACTCAAAGCATCCGCAGGCAAGCGGAGCGTATCTTCCGTTTGACAAGGGAGCTATAGAAGAAGCGGTAAAAAGTGAAGAGAACGGCGAAACAGTCTATACTTATGTTTATGACCCGAACAGCTTTGACAGTGATGCAGGAGTGAGGGAGTTTTCGGTCGTTTATCACTTCGATCATGACGGCAATCTTTTGTACTTTGAGGAAAAGTCTGTCGTTGAAGCTGACGGGGAAAAGAGCGATCATGCATATAAGATCGAAATTACTGAGATAAATAAAGTGGATGAGATAGAAAATCCGTTAAAAGATAAAGCCAAAAGCTAATTGACAATGGACAATTTAATTCGTAATGCGTAATTGAATTGACAATGGAAAATGGACAATTAAAATTACATTGCGGATGTTGTAATTTAAAAGATAAGCTTTGCTTCACTAAAAAGAACACACTATATTTAGTGTGTTTTTATTTTTTGGATACAGATTGTGGATAAAATTTAAGCATTTGTTAAAGTTGCACAAAACCCAGGCGTATTTTAAGATAAATTTCTACACAAATGATTCTGCTGTTCCTATTGATTTTACGGCGCATAAATGGTAAAATAAGTCTTGCATTGCGGTAAGCTTGCCGCAAATGACTGCATGATATGCGTTGAAGCGGGAGGTTGCGTGCGGTATGCACGGTAATTCTCGTGGAGTATGTCCGATTTTAAACCGGGCGGCTGTAATACTTAAAACACAGTATGTGTTAAACGTTTCTTGCGAATGGCTTATAGTGCCACTTACGTTTAACGATACGAGTTTGTGTGTTCCGTCAACCGAAGTAACATAAAACTTCGGATTTTTTATTTCATCTCACAGGGAACGCACGGAAGCGTTGAAAGATTTGCAGATACCTATTATAAATATGAGATACTTGTTTTGTCCCGGTTGCGGGAAACGGACAGGTTCTTAGAGGATAATAGGCTTGCCCCCAATATTTGAGACTTTTAAGGAGGCGATTTAAGTGGCAGTCAATGAAAAGCTTAGAATCAAAATCAAGGGTTATGAGCACGCTGTAGTAGACGCAGCAGCAGCAAAGATTGTTGAAGCTGCAAAGCGTACAGGAGCTAAGGTTTCGGGACCTATCCCACTTCCTACTGACAAGGAGATCATTACAATTCTTCGTGCGGTACACAAGTATAAGGATAGCCGTGAGCAGTTCGAGATGAGAACTCACAAAAGACTTATCGACGTTTTACGTCCTACAGACGAAACAACTTCAGCTCTTCAGAGCCTTGAACTTCCTGCAGGTGTTGACATTGTGATGGAAATCAAGTAATTGATTTTTAATCGGAATCTTTAAAGATAAGGATTTTAAATGTTTTCACGCAGGTCATGTCGGGAAACCGACCAATAACCATAAGGAGGAAAAATAATGGAAAAGGGAATCATCGGAAAGAAAATCGGTATGACACAGATTTTCGATGAATCAGGAAAAGTAATTCCTGTTACTGTTGTTGAAGCAGGTCCTTGCGTTGTTGTACAGAAGAAAACCGTTGAAAATGACGGCTATAACGCAGTACAGCTCGGCTTCGGCGACATAAGACCTAAGAGAGTAAATAAGCCTCTTACAGGTCACTTCAAGAAAGCGGACGTTGCTTTAAAGAGAACTTTAAAGGAATTCCGTCTTGATGATATTGATGCTCTTAATATTGGGGACATCGTAAAGGCTGACGCTTTTTCAGAGGGTGACATTGTTGATGTCAGCGGAAAGAGCAAAGGTCACGGATTTTCAGGAACAATCAAGCGTCACAATTTCTCAAGACTTAAGGAAACTCACGGTACAGGACCTGTACACAGACACGCAGGTTCAATGGGAGCTTGTTCTTCACCATCCAGAATTTTTAAGGGCAAGGGAATGCCGGGACAGTACGGTAATACAAAGGTTACCGTTCAAAACCTTACAGTAGTGAAGGTAGACGCAGAAAATAATCTTATCGCAATCAAGGGTGCTATTCCGGGTCCTAAGAACGGAACGGTTACTATCGTTGACTGTGTTAAGAAGGCTTAGTGAGAGGAGGAAGTTAATATGCCACAGGTTTCAGTATTTGATATGAAGGGCGTAGAGGTTTCTACTGCTGAGCTTAAGGATTCCGTATTCGGAATTGAACCTAATAAAACGATCATGCACGCAATGGTTGTAAACTATTTGGCAAATCAAAGACAGGGCACACAGTCCACTCTTACAAGAACAGAAGTAAGAGGAGGCGGAAGAAAGCCTTGGAGACAAAAAGGAACAGGTCATGCAAGACAGGGTTCTATCCGTGCTCCACAGTGGGTACACGGAGGAGTTGCACTCGGACCTAAGCCAAGAGATTACAGCTATTCTCTCAACAAGAAAGAAAAGAGACTTGCAATGAAGTCTGCTCTTTCTTCAAAGGTTTTGGAAAATGAGATCGTTGTTGTAGATAACATTGAAATTACTGAGTTTAAGACAAAGACTGTAGTTGATATGTTAAAGGCTCTTAAGGTTGAGGGTAAGGCTCTCATCGTTATGCCTGAGGCTGATCTTAAGGTAATTAAGAGTGCAAGCAACATTTCCGGAGTAAAGACAGCAACAGTTAACACTCTTAACGTATATGATATTTTAAATTACGATAAGTTTGTAGTTGCAAAGTCGGCAGTAGAAAAGATTGAGGAGGTTTACGCATAATGGAAAAGACCGCTCAAGATATTATTTTAAAGCCAATCATCACAGAGGCTTCTATGGAAAACCTTGAGATGAACAAATATACTTTTAAAGTTGCTAAGAACGCTAACAAGTATGAGATCAAGAGTGCTGTTGAGCAGCTCTTCGGTGTTAAGGTTGAAAAGGTAAACACCATCAGCGTTAAAGGCAGAAAGAAAAGAATGGGTAGATTTGAGGGCTACAAGCCGGATTGGAAAAAAGCAATCGTAACACTTAAAGAGGGCGAAAAGACTATCGAGTTCTTTAACAACCTCGTATAATTAAAACGGCTTGAAGCTTCGGTATTACGAAGCGTATGTATGGGAAGCAGTAATTTAAGCTTCTCGCAAAACTAAACTCAAAGGAGTGAACTAAATATGGCAATAAAGAGCTACAAGCCTACAACTCCGGGAAGAAGAGGAATGACAGTTACTGATTATTCCGGGTTGTCAAAGGTGGCTCCTGAAAGAAGTCTGCTTGAGCCGATGAAGAAAAAATCAGGCAGAAACAGCTATGGTAGAATTACAGTTCGTCACAGAGGCGGCGGCGTAAGAAGAAAATACCGTGTTATTGATTTTAAGAGAAATAAACTAGATATGGACGCTAAGGTTCTTACAATCGAGTATGACCCGAACCGTTCGGCATTTATCGCACTTATTCAGTATGAGGACGGAGAGAAGAGCTACATTCTTGCTCCAAACGGACTCAACGTAGGCGATACAGTAAGAAGCGGTGCTGACGCTGATGTTAAGCCGGGCAACGCTTTGAAAATGATAAACATTCCGGTTGGTACTTTCATTCATAACATTGAGCTTTATCCGGGTAAGGGTGCACAGCTTGTTCGTTCAGCAGGAAACATGGCTCAGCTTATGGGTAAGGAAAACGGATATGCACTTGTAAGACTTCCATCAGGCGAGATGAGAAGAATTCCTGTAAACTGTATGGCTACAATCGGTCAGGTTTCAAACATCGACCACAACAACGTAAATTACGGTAAAGCAGGAAGAATACGTCACATGGGTATCAGACCTACTGTAAGAGGTTCTGTAATGAACCCGAATGACCACCCACACGGTGGTGGTGAAGGTAAGTCACCTGTCGGACGTCCGGGACCTGTTTCTCCTTGGGGTAAACCGACTCTCGGATACAAAACCCGTAAGAAGCATCACCGCTCTGATAAGTTTATCGTAAAACGCAGAAACGGTAAGTAATTGAAGGGAGGCAGATGAATAATGGGTAGAAGTATTAAAAAAGGACCTTACGTCCAGGAGGTTCTTCTCAAGAGAGTAATCGCTATGAACGAAGCAGGCGAAAAGAAGGTTTTGAAAACATGGAGCAGAGCTTCAACTATTTTCCCTGATTTCGTAGGTCATACGTTCGCTGTTCACGACGGACGCAAGCATGTACCTGTTTACGTAACCGAGGATATGGTTGGTCATAAGCTCGGCGAGTTTGCACCGACAAGAACTTATAGGGGCCACGCAGGCTCTAAGACATCGAATAACGGTAAGAAGTAGCCGAAGGGAGGATTAATAAATGGAAGCAAGAGCAATTTTAAAAGACGCTCGAATTTCTCCTCGCAAGGTGAAGATCGTTCTTGACCTTATCAGAGGAAAAGATTACGATGTTGCTATGGCAACATTAAAGCACACACCGAAGGCTGCATGTGAATATCTCGAAAAGCTTCTTAAATCGGCTGCTGCAAACGCTGAAAACAATCACAATATGGATAAAGATAATCTATATGTTTCAGAGTGCTACGTTACCGCAGGAAGAACACTTAAGAGAATCATACCAGTATCACGAGGCAGAGCTAACAGAATCCTTAAGAGAACATCGCACATTACGCTCGTTCTCAAGGAAAAGGAATAAGTCGAAAGAGGAGGTAAACTATGGGCCAGAAAGTAAACCCACATGGACTGCGTGTCGGAGTAATTAAAGATTGGGATTCCCGTTGGTTTGCAAATAAATCAACTTTCGGCGATACACTTGTTGAAGACCACAAGATCAGAGAGTACATCAAAAAGACTCTTTATTCGGCAGGCGTTCCGAGAATCGAGATTGAAAGATTTGCAGACAAGGTTAAGATTCATATTAACTGTGCAAAGCCGGGAATGGTAATCGGACAAAAGGGAGCTACAATTGAAAAGCTCCGTGCAAAAATTGAGAAAATGATAAATAAGCCGGTAGCTATCAACATTATCGAGGTTAGACAGCCGGACTTAAACGCACAGCTCGTTGCTGAGAAGATTGCGCTTGATCTTGAGAACAGAGTTTCGTTCAGAAGAGCAATGAAGCAGTCGATCGGAAGATCAATGAAGCTTGGTGCAAAGGGTATTAAGACAAGATGTTCAGGTCGTTTAGGCGGTGCAGAAATTGCAAGAGCAGAGTCTTATCACGAGGGAACAATCCCACTTCAGACAATTCGTGCTGACATTGACTACGGTACAGCTGAGGCACACACAACCTACGGAAAAATCGGAGTTAAGGTATGGATTTACCGTGGAGAGGTTTTGAAGGGTGAAGTTCCTGATTCTCAGAAGAGAGAAAAGGATAACAAGAGACGCCGCAGAAACGATGACAGACCAAGACGCCGTCAGGGCGCAAGACCAAGAAAAGAAAATGCAGAAGGAGGTAACGCATAATGCTACTTCCAAAGAGAGTAAAGTATCGTAAGCAGCACAGAGGCAGAATGACAGGTAAGGCACTTCGTGGAAATAAGGTTTCTAACGGAGAGTACGGACTTCAGGCTCTTCAGTGCGGATGGATAACATCAAATCAGATCGAGGCAGCCCGTATCGCTATGACAAGATACATTAAGCGTGGCGGACAGGTTTGGATCAAGATTTTCCCTGACAAGCCGGTTACTAAGAAACCGCTTGGAACTCGTATGGGTAAAGGTAAAGGCGCTCCTGAATACTGGGTAGCGGTTGTTAAGCCCGGAAGAGTGATGTTTGAAATTGAGGGAGTAAGCGAGGACGTAGCAAGAGAAGCTATGCGTCTTGCATCACACAAGCTCCCTGTTAAGTGCAAGTTTGTAAGAAAAGAAACTCAAGAAACGGGTGGTGAGCAATAATGAAGGCAAATGAAATCAAAGATATGACAGCTAACGAGCTTCAGGAGAAACTCAGCGAATTAAAGCAGGAGCTATTCAACCTTCGTTTTCAGCATGCTGTAAACCAACTTGACAACCCAATGAGAATGAAGGCTGTTAAAAGGGATATTGCTCGTGTTAAGACATTCATTCGTAAGCAAGAGTCCAGCGCTGAATAAGAAAAGGAGGATTTACTGTGAGCGAAAGAAATCTTAGAAAAACAAGAGTGGGTAAGGTTGTTTCAAACAAGATGGACAAGACAATTGTTGTTGCAATCGAGGACAACGTATCACACCCTCTTTACAGAAAGATCATCAAGAGAACCGTTAAGCTTAAAGCACACGATGAAGAAAACGTATGCAATATCGGAGATAAGGTTGAAGTTATGGAAACAAGACCTATATCAAAGGATAAGAGATGGCGCTTAACAAAGGTTATCGAGCAGGCTAAGTAATTTTAAAGTTTTGGTTTTAAAGAGGAATTCTTCTCCTCTTTAAAAACCGGTTTTTGAGATTTACGAAAGGAGGAACGCACTGTGATTCAAATGCAAACTTACCTAAAGGTTGCTGACAACACCGGAGCTAAGGAGCTTATGTGTATCAGAGTTTTAGGTGGATCCCGCAGAAGATATGCAAACATCGGTGACGTTGTTGTTGCTTCAGTTAAAAAAGCAACACCGGGCGGCGTTGTAAAGAAAGGCGATGTTGTTAAAGCAGTAATCGTTCGTTCAGCAAGCGGTTTGAGAAGAGAGGATGGAACATACATCCGTTTCGATGAGAACGCTGCTGTTATAATAAGAGAAGATAAAAACCCAAGAGGAACCCGTATTTTCGGACCTGTTGCAAGAGAGCTTCGTGAAAAGGAATACATGAAAATCCTTTCGCTTGCTCCGGAAGTTCTTTAATTTGGAGGTGTCGTTTTGATGAATAAGTTACATGTTAAGACCGGCGACACTGTAGTTGTTCTTTCCGGTAAGGAAAAGGGCAAGAAGGGTAAGATACTTCAGGTATCTCCAAAGGAGCGCAAGGTTATTATTGAAGGCGTAAATATGTGCACAAAGCACGTTAAGCCAAGAAGACAGGGAGAAGCAGGCGGCATCATTAAGGCTGAGGCTGCAATGTATGCTTGTAAGGTAATGCCTGTTTGTCCAAAATGCGGAAAGCCGACAAGAATCGGACACAAAATTCTTGAGGACGGTTCAAAGGTTCGTGTTTGTAAAAACGCTAACTGCGGCGAAGAGTTTTAATCAGGAGGAGTAAACGATGGCTACAAATTTAAAAGAATTATATGTTAGCAGCGTAGCTCCTGCTATGATGAAAAAATTTGGCTACAAAAATGTAATGCAGATTCCAAAGCTTGATAAGGTTGTTGTAAACGTGGCTTGCGGAGAGGCCAAGGACAATTCAAAGGTAGTTGACGCTATCATGAAGGATCTCGCAGCTATCACAGGTCAGAAGCCGATTGCTTGTAAAGCAAAGAAGTCGGTCGCAAACTTTAAGCTTCGTGACGGACAGATAATCGGAGTTAAGGTAACACTCAGAGCTGACAAGATGTATGAATTCGTTGACAGACTCTTTAATGTTGCTTTCCCTCGTGTTCGTGACTTCAGAGGAATCAATGCGAACTCATTCGACGGAAGAGGAAACTACTCAACAGGTATTAAAGAGCAGCTAATCTTCCCTGAGATTGAATATGATAAGATTGATAAGGTACGTGGTATGGACATTAACTTTATCACTACTGCAAACACTGACGAAGAGGCAAAGGAATTGCTCTCACTTATGGGCGCACCTTTTGCTGACAAGTAAGAAATAAGAGGAGGAAATAAAAATGGCAAAGAAGGCTATGGTAAATAAACAGCAGGCAACGCCTAAGTTTTCTACTCGTTCTTACAACAGATGTAAGATCTGCGGAAGACCGCACGCATATCTGAGAAAGTTCGGCATTTGCCGTATCTGCTTCAGAGAGCTTGCACACAAAGGTCAAATTCCGGGTGTTAAGAAAGCTAGCTGGTAAAGAAATTTTATTAAAGGAGGTTAACTAGCATGCAAATTACTGATACAATAGCTGATTTATTGACCAGAATTCGTAATGCAAGTTCTGCAAAGCACGCAACAGTTGACGTTCCTGCATCTAATATGAAAAAGTCCATAACACAGATTCTTGTTGACGAAGGATATGTAAAGGACTTTCAGTTCATTGAAGACGGAAAGCAGGGTATCATTAGAATTACTCTAAAATACGATGAGAACAACTCGCCGATCATTTCAGGACTTAGAAGAGTTTCAAAGCCGGGTCTTAGAATTTACTCGAGCTGTGAGGAAATGCCTAAGGTAATGAAAGGCCTCGGAGTAGCAATTATCTCTACTTCTAAGGGTATTGTTACTGACAAAAAAGCAAGAGAGCTTAATGTCGGAGGAGAAGTTCTTGCATTTGTCTGGTAAGGAGGACTAAAGATTATGTCAAGAATCGGTAATAAGCCAATTAGTGTTCCGGCCGGAGTAGATGTAAACATTGCTGAGGGTAATGTAGTTACTGTTAAGGGCCCTAAGGGAACACTTACAAAAGAATTACACAAGGATATGATTATCACTTGTGAGGGAAGCGAAGTTATAGTTAAGCGTCCTTCAGAGGATAAAATGCATAAGTCGCTTCATGGTTTGACAAGAACGCTTATCAACAACATGGTTGAAGGTGTTACAAACGGATTTTCAAAGACTCTCGAAATCGAGGGAGTTGGATACAGAGCAGCAAAGCAGGGTAAGGATCTCGTTATGAACCTCGGATATTCTCATCAGGTTATAATGCCTGAGATCGAGGGGCTTACAATCGACGTTCCTGCTCCAAACAAGATTGTTGTAAACGGTATCGACAAGCAGAAGGTTGGTCAGTATGCAGCAGAAATCCGTGAAAAGCGCCCGCCGGAGCCATATAAGGGCAAAGGTATTCGTTACGAAGGAGAGAGAATCATTCGTAAAGAGGGTAAAGCCGGTAAGGGTAAATAATAGAAAGGAGTGTAAAATACTATGGTTAAAAAGGCTGATAAAGCATTGGCTAGAGCTAAAAGACACGCTAAGGTTCGTAGGAAAATTTCCGGAACACCAGAGTGTCCGCGTTTGAGTGTATTTCGCTCCGCTAAGCATATATATGCACAAATCATCGACGACGTAAATGGTGTTACACTTGCATCTGCATCTTCTCTTGCTCTCAAGATCGAGGACGGAGCAAATGCTGAAGGCGCTAAGAAGGTCGGCGAGGCAATCGCAAAGGCTGCCGCTGATAAGGGTATCGAAAATGTTGTTTTCGACAGAGGAGGATACCTCTACCACGGAAGAGTTAAGGAACTTGCTGACGGCGCTCGTGAGGGCGGTCTCAAGTTCTAAGACAGAAATTTGTGCATCACAGGTATTCCTGTGAGAGTTATTAAGGAGGTAATACTTTTGGCTTTAATAGATGCTTCTAACATGGAACTTGAAGAAAAGGTAGTTGCTATTAACAGAGTATCAAAAACTGTTAAGGGCGGACGTATCATGAAGTTTTCGGCACTTATCGTTGTCGGCGACGGAAACGGAATCGTAGGCTTTGGTCTTGGTAAGGCAAGCGAGGTTCCGGACGCTATCCGCAAGGGTATCGAGGATGCAAAGAAGAACCTTATCAAAGTTTCACTGAGGGGAACAACAATTCCGCATGAGATTGTCGGAGCATTCGGCGCAGGAAGAGTTTTAATGAAACCTGCTGCACCCGGTACCGGAGTTATCGCAGGCGGCCCTGTCAGAGCAGTAGTTGAAATGGCAGGAATCAAGGATATCAGAACAAAGTCTCTTCGTTCAAACAATCCTTGCAACGTAGTAAGAGCTACAATCAACGGTCTTGCATCTGTAAGCTCAGCTGAAGAAGTTGCAGCTAAAAGAGGTAAGACAGTTAAAGAAATACTGGGCTAAGGAGGACTTTAAAAATGGCAAACTTAAAAATTACATTGGTTAAGAGCCTTAATTCTAAGACTAAGAATCAAATTGCTGTTGCAGAGTCACTTGGTCTTAAAAAAATCGGTGCGGTAACAGTTCAGCCGGACAACGCACAGACACAAGGTAAAATTAAGAAGATCTCGCATCTTATTAAGGTTACCGAGGCTTAAGGGAGGTGCGTGAAGAATGAAATTACATGAACTTTCACCGGCTAAGGGTGCTACTAAGGACATCAAAAGAATAGGCAGAGGTCACGGCTCTGGACAGGGCAAAACCGCCGGTAAGGGACATAAGGGTCAGAAGGCTCGTTCCGGCGGCGGAATCAGACCGGGATTTGAGGGAGGTCAGACTTCTCTCGCAAGAAGAACTCCGAAGAGAGGCTTTAACAACATCTTCGCTAAGAAGTTTGCAACTGTAAATGTAAGCGATCTTCAGAAGTTCAATGACGGAATCACAGTTGATAAGGAGCTTTTAGAGGCATCAGGACTTGTAAACGGAAACTACGATGCTATTAAGATCCTCGGAAACGGTGAGATTACAAAGAATATAACAGTAAAGGCGGATGCTTTTACAAAGACAGCCGCTGAAAAGATTGAAAAGGCAGGCGGAAAGGCAGAGGTGGTATAAAGTGTTACAGACTTTAAGAAACGCATGGAAAGTTGCGGACCTTAGAAAAAAGATATTGTTCACACTTTTTATCATTATCATCTACCGCATAGGTGGAGCTATTCCGGTTCCGTTTCTTGACGCAACAACGCTTCAGGATTGGTTTACATCTAACGCAGATACAGGTAACTTTTTCAACTACCTGAATATGCTTTCCGGAGGAACATTCTCAAAGGCAACATTGCTTTGCTTGTCAATTTCTCCGTATATCAACGCATCAATTATCATTCAGCTCCTGACATATGCAATTCCTCCTCTTGAGAGAATGGCTAAAGAAGGTCAGGAGGGAAGAAAGAAGATCAACAAGATCACGAGATATACAGCGCTCGCAATATCAGTTTTCCAGGGCTGGGCTTACTATTTGACCCTTAAGAATACTGCACATGCTGTTACTTATACAGATGGATTTAAGGGTGTTTTTGCAGAAATAGTAATTATCGCTTGCTTTACTGCTGGTTCATCGCTTGTTATCTGGCTTGGCGATCAGATCAATGAAAAGGGTATCGGAAACGGTATTTCAATGCTCCTCTTTGCAGGTATCATCGCAAGAGGTCCTGCTGCTATATTAATGCTCATCGAGTATATTAAGACAGGTGAAATGAAATACATTATAATGGTTCCGGTAATCGTTATAGTATTCGTTTTGATGATTGCGTTTATCATCTTTATGGACAATGCGGAAAGAAGAATTCCTATCCAGTATGCAAAGAGAGTAGTCGGAAGAAAGATGTACGGCGGACAAAACTCATATATTCCTATTAAGGTTGCAATGAGCGGAGTGCTTCCTATCATCTTTGCAATGAGCTTTATGTCACTTCCGTCAACACTTGAACTCTTTATTGCAGACCCGGGAAGTAATGCTGAAGGCTTCTGGAAATCGTTCTATCACGGACTTCTCCAGTGGTTCAGCACAGACAGCATTTTCTACGCTGTACTTTATTTCCTTCTTATCATTGGATTTAACTACTTCTATGTTTCAATGCAGTACAATCCGATCGAGATTGCAAATAATCTTCGTCAGAATAACGGCGGAATTCCGGGAATTCGTCCGGGAAAACCTACAAGTGATTTTATCAAGAGAGTTCTTTCAAAGATCACTCTTGTAGGAGCAATTTTCTTAGGAATAATCGCTATTTTCCCAATTTTCTTTGCAAAATTCTCAGGAGTTCAGGGAATTGCTATGGGAGGAACATCAATCCTCATTATTGTAAGCGTAGCGCTTGAAACTGTTCGTACACTTGAATCTCAGATGATGATGCGTCATCATAAGGGCTTCTTGGAATAATAGGCGAAAGGAAAGAGCTTATGAATCTGATTTTATTAGGTGCACCCGGTGCAGGAAAGGGAACACAGGCTGAGGTTATTTGTGAGGCTTTGAAGATCCCTACAATTTCTACAGGAAATATGCTCAGAGCTGCTGTTAAAAACGGCACAAAGAGCGGTCTTGAAGCTAAAAGTTTTATGGACAGCGGAAAGCTTGTTCCGGATGAGGTTGTAATCGGAATTTTAAAGGATAGAATTGCTGAGGACGATTGTAAGAACGGTTTTATTCTCGATGGATTCCCAAGAACTGTTCCACAGGCTGAGGCTCTTGACAATATGGGTGTTACAATCGACAAGGTTGTAGAAATATATGTTCCTGATGAAAAGATCAAGCAAAGACTTTCGGGAAGAAGAGTTTGCGAAGGCTGCGGAAATTCATATCATGTTGATTTTAAGCCTACAAAGGTCGAGGGCATTTGTGACGCTTGCGGCGCTAAAACGGTAATTCGTAAGGACGATGAACCAGCAACGGTTGAGTCTCGTCTTAAGATTTACCACGAACAGACTGCTCCGCTTAAGGGCTATTATGAAAAACAGGGTAAGCTTGTTACAGTTGAGGGACAGGAGGAAGTTGCCGATACCTCTCGTTTAACACTTGCCGCTGTAAACGGATAGAAAAGAGCATTTAAATGATTTCTATAAAATCAGCAAAAGAAATAGAAATGATGAAAAAGGCAGGAAGAATTACCGGCGGTGCGCTTAAGCACGCAGGTGAGGTTCTTTCAGCCGGCATGACTACCTATGAGCTTGACAAAATCATAAACAGATATATCGTATCTCATGGTGCAAAGCCGTCCTTTTTAGGCTACGGCGGATTTCCGGGAAGTGCGTGTATATCTGTTAATGATGAGGTCATTCACGGAATTCCGGGACCAAGAAAGCTTTTAGAAGGTGACATCGTTTCGGTCGATGTGGGAGCTTATATTGACGGCTTTCACGGCGACAGTGCAAAAACATTTATCGTTGGAGATGCGCCCGACGAAACTAAGGCGCTTTTGATGTCAACAGAGGAGAGCTTGTATAAAGCGATTTCTCTTGCAAAGCCCGGAGTAAGACTCGGAGATATAGGTTTTGCAATTCAAAAGTACAACGAGGACAACGGTTTTTCTGTTGTAAGACAGTTTGTAGGACACGGAGTAGGAAGAGAGCTTCACGAAGATCCCGAGGTTCCGAATTACGGACGAGAGGGAAGAGGCGTTCGTCTTATCGAAGGCATGGTAATAGCTATCGAGCCTATGATAAACATGGGTACGGAGAAGATCTATGTGATGCCTGACGAATGGACGGTAAGAACCTATGACGGAAAGCTGTCAGCTCATTTTGAGCACACAATTGCAATTACTAAGGACGGAGCGTTAATTCTAACGGACCCTGACATAAAGTAAGAGCGTTGTAATATAAATTTAAGTATTTTGTCGGAGGTTCTAATCTTGTGCACCGTTGCAGCGCAAGTGACGACGGCTTTAAAATTAAGGCTCATTTCACCCTCTGTGCAAAATATGCAATCATTTAAACCAAGTAAATAACAAAGGCGTTGAGTGAGTTTAAAACCCAAAACAAAACTCAATCAGGCCGACAACCTTAAAAGGGGTGTAAATTATGTCAAAAAGCGATGCTATCGAGGTTGAAGGAGTAGTTAAAGAGGCGTTGAGAAACACAACTTTTCGTGTTGAGCTTCAAAACGGACATGAGATTTTAGCTCATATCTCCGGAAAACTAAGAACAAATTACATTCGTATCGTTCCCGGTGACAAGGTAACGGTCGAGATGTCGCCTTATGATTTGACTAAGGGAAGAATCACCTGGCGCTCGAAGGAATAACGGGCAAAGGGTACAGTCGTTTATGAAAGCTTAATTTTAAGCTTTCGGGTATATTTAAAGGAGGTATTTCAATGAAAGTAAGACCTTCAGTTAAGCCGATGTGCGAAAAGTGCAAGATCATTAAGAGAAAGGGTAAGGTAATGGTTATTTGCCAAAACCCAAAGCATAAGCAGAGACAGGGCTAACTTAAAAAAATGGAGGTGCAGCTAATTTATGGCTCGTATTGCTGGTATTGACCTTCCAAAGGATAAGAGGGTTGAAGTAGGACTCACCTATATCTATGGAATCGGTCCAAACACTGCAACAAAGATTTTGAAGGAAACAGGTGTTAACCCTGATACAAGAGTTAAGGATCTTTCAGAGGACGATGTTGCAAAACTTCGTGAGTATATTGACAAGAATCTTACAGTTGAGGGTGACCTTAGAAGAAATGTTGCTCTTAATATTAAAAGACTCGTTGAAATCGGTTGTTACAGAGGTATTCGTCACAGAAGAGGTCTTCCTGTAAGAGGACAGAGAACAAAGACGAACGCTAGAACTCGCAAGGGTCCTAAGAAGACAATCGCTAACAAGAAGAAGTAAGGAGGGATATAGAACATGGCTCAGCCAAAGAAAAAGGTTATTCGTCGCCGTAAGGACAGAAAGAATATTGAACAGGGACAGGTTCATATCCAGTCTACATTCAATAACACAATCGTTACAATTACTGATATGCAGGGAAATGCTATTTCATGGGCTTCTGCCGGCGGACTCGGATTCAGAGGCTCGAAGAAGTCTACTCCGTTCGCAGCTCAGACTGCTGCTGAAACAGCTGCTAAGGCTGCTAAGGAGCATGGACTTAAGAGCGTTGAAGTATATGTAAAGGGACCGGGCGCAGGAAGAGAAGCTGCTATCAGAGCGCTTCAGACTGAGGAGCTTGAAGTAAGACTTATCAAGGACGTTACTCCTATTCCTCACAACGGATGCCGTCCGCCTAAGAGAAGAAGAGTATAGTTTTTACAAAACCAAGTTTAAAGTTTGCTTGGTGTCCGATAATAAAAGAGATCGGATACAAAATTAAAAAACGGAGGAATTTACTATGGCAGTAAATAGAGAACCAATCCTTAAGAAATGTAAATCTTTAGGAATCAGCCCAATGGTTATGGGTGTTGCAAAGGAAACCAAGAGAGATCCTAATGCTAATAAGAGAAGAAAGGTTTCCGAATACGGACTTCAGCTTAAGGAAAAACAGAAACTCAAGTTTATTTACGGTATGGGCGAAAAACAATTTGCACATTACTTCGAGCTTTCTGAAAAGCAGGAGGGTCAGGCAGGTACTAACCTTCTTACAATGCTGGAATCCCGTCTTGATAATGTCGTTTTCAGAATGGGTCTTTCAATGACCAGAAGAGAAGCTAGACAGCTCGTAACTCACGGTCACTTCAGCGTGAACGGTCAGAGAGTTGACATTCCGTCTTACAGAGTTAAGGCAGGAGATGAAATTTGTCTAAGAGATAAGAGCAAGTCAAGCGTTAAATTCAAGGAAATTGTTGAGGCTACAAAGGGAAGAGTTGTTCCTACATGGCTTGATATGAACAAAGATGCGCTTTCAGCAAAAGTTGTTCGTTTAGCTGAGAAGGATGACCTCGATTATGAGGTTGAAGAGCATCTTATCGTCGAGTTGTATTCTAAGTAATAAAATTGCTTTTAAACAGCAGGACGGTTTATTCACACGCTTAATAAACACGGTTTTAATAAACGGGAGGGTTTATAATGCTTGAAAAAATTGAAAAGCCGGAAATCGAAGTAGTTGAGCTCAAGAGTAACGGAACATACGGTAAGTTTGTTCTTGAGCCGTTAGAGCGAGGCTATGGTACTACCCTTGGAAACAGCTTAAGAAGGGTATTACTCTCCTCTTTACCTGGTGTTGCTGTAAATTCAGTAAAGATTGACGGAGTTCACCATGAGTTTTCTACAATTGACGGAGTAAAGGAAGATGTAACTGAAATCATCCTTAACTTAAAGGGTCTTATTGCAAAGCTCTATGGCGAGGGTCCAAAGACAATCTATATTGAGGCAGAGGGCGAATGTGAGGTCACTGCCGGAGATATAAAGACTGATTCTGAGGTCGATATTTTGGTTCCGGATATGCATATCGCTACGCTTGGCGAGGGAGCTAAGCTCTACATGGAGATTGTTATTGACAGAGGCAGAGGATATGTTTCTGCCGAGAAGAACAAGTCGTACATGACTGGCGCTCCTATCGGCGTTATTGCGGTAGACAGTATTTATACACCGGTTCTAAAGGTGAATTATTCAGTTGAAAATACCCGTGTCGGACAGATCACAGACTATGACAAGTTAACGCTTGAGGTATGGACTGACGGAACAATTTCTGCTAAGGAAGCTGTTTCGCTTGCCGCAAAGCTTCTTACAGAGCATCTAAATTTGTTTGTTGACTTATCAGAGGAAACAAATGTAGTTGAGATCATGGTCGAGAAGGACACAAAGGGTAAGGAAAAGGCTTTGGAAATGACAATTGAAGAGCTTGATTTATCAGTAAGAAGCTTCAATTGCTTAAAGAGAGCCGGAATTAACACTGTAAACGACCTGATTGGAAAATCAGAAGAAGAAATGATGAAGGTTAGAAACCTTGGCAAGAAGTCGTTTGAAGAAGTCAAGGAAAAGCTCAAGAGCTTAGGATATGAATTAAGCTCGGAAGAGGAATAAACCTAAAAATAAGTAATAAACAGTAAGGAGTGAATATCTAATGCCAGGAGCAAGAAAGCTTGGAAGAGCAAGTGACCATAGAAAGTCAATGCTCAGAGGAATGGTAACATATCTGCTCGAAAATGGTCAGATTGAAACAACAGTTGCCAGAGCTAAAGAAGTACAGTCAATGGCTGAAAAGATGATTACCCTGGGTAAAACAAGCGAGCTTCACAATAAGCGTCAGGTAATGGCTTACGTTACAAAGGAAAGTGTTGTAAAGAAGCTTTTTGATGAGATTTCTCCGAAATACGCTGAGCGTAACGGAGGTTATACACAGATTATCAAGACTGGTCCTCGCCGCGGTGACGCAGCTGAGATGGCTATTATCCGGTTGGTATAATTAAACAA
The DNA here is from genome assembly GCA_902489475.1 of uncultured Oscillospiraceae bacterium. Classification (GTDB taxonomy): domain Bacteria; phylum Bacillota; class Clostridia; order Oscillospirales; family Ruminococcaceae; genus UMGS1601. The sequence goes on from CABUAH010000013.1 coordinate 25,379, forward strand.
ATATTTCCCCTGCCAAAAAAGTGGCGGGGGATTTTTGTTGCGTTGAGAATCGTCGGCAGACATTTAATTAAAAAAACTTTCGGTGACATTAAATGAAACACCTTTAGTATCGGTGTCAGTAAAATATTTTCTAAAAGTATATTTTACATATATTTTACATATAACAGGCTTTATTTTTACAAAAAGGGTTTATAATTTATAAAAGATGACTTAGCTGCATTAGAGATGAAGTTCAATACAGCGTAAAAGTTTTTGCACACACTACTCGCAGCAAAGCGGCAGCTTGAAGAAGTTATAATCGGTCAACTATTTATTGAATTTTAATTGGTAAAAAAGGATTAAATGGGAGAAGTTTAATATGGACATTTTTTCTGTACTGACTCTTATCGGGGGACTTGTACTGTTTTTGTATGGAATGGACGTAATGGGTTCGGGGCTTGAGAAGCTTGCCGGGGGTAAGCTTGAGAAGCTTTTTGATAAGCTTACGTCAAATCCGTTTAAAGGCGCATTGCTTGGTTTTGTCGTAACGGCAATTATTCAGTCCTCTTCGGCAACGACGGTAATGCTTGTCGGTTTCGTTAATTCAGGAATAATGAAGCTAAGACAGTCGATAGGCATTATAATGGGTGCGAATATAGGAACTGCTGTGACGGCATGGCTTTTGTCAATGACAGGTATTGAGGGCGGAAACATATGGCTTGAAATGCTTAAACCGTCATCGTTCACACCGATATTGGCACTTATAGGAATTATCTTCTATATGTTCATGAAGGACGACAAGCATAAGTTTATCGGAATGATTCTTTTGGGCTTTACTGTTTTGATGTTTGGAATGGATACCATGAGCGGAGCGGTTGAGCCGTTAAAGGATATGCCTGAGTTTTCTCAGATCCTTTTGATGTTTGACAACCCGATTTTAGGAATACTTGTCGGAGCAGGATTAACGGCTATTATCCAATCGTCCTCGGCGTCAGTTGGAATTTTGCAGGCACTTTCATCTACGGGGGCTGTACATTTTTCAACAGCTTTGCCTATTATCTTGGGTCAAAACATCGGAACTTGTATTACTGCGGTAATTTCAGCTATCGGAACTAATAAAAATGCAAAGCGAGTTGCTGCAATCCATTTGATGTTTAACATAATAGGAACGATAATTTTTGTTGCAATTTATTATCCGCTCAATGCACTTGTTGAATTTACATTTGCAAATGCTGTGGTTGATGCACTTGATATTGCCGTTATTCACACTCTGTTTAAGGTCATTACAACGGTGATTTTGTTCCCGTTTATCGGAGTTTTAGAAAAGCTTTCTTATGTTATTATACGGGATAAGAATTCCAATGGAGATGACGGCAAGATTGACAGCGAAGAGCCTGTAATTGACGAAAGATTTATGTCAACTCCGGCCTTTGCAGTAGCTCAGTGCAAAACACAGACAGCAAAGATGGCGGGGCTTGCAAAAAGAAATATTACGGACGCTATTTCGCTTATTAAAAAGTGGGATAAGACAGTTGCTCGCCGCATCTCGGAAACGGAAAGGCTGGTAGATAAATATGAGGACGTTATCGGTTCGTATCTTGTAAAGCTATCCGGACAGCAAATGAGTTATCAGGATTCAAGAGCAGCGTCTACGATTTTGCATACGATAAGTGATTTTGAAAGAATATCAGACCATGCAAAGAATATTTGTTCATCCGCAAAGGAGCTTCATGAAAAGAAAATAGAGCTAAGTAAAAAAGCGCAGGCTGAGCTTGAAGTTATGTTTTCCGCTATTGATGAGATAATGGATCTTACGATCAAGTCGGTGAGTGATAATGACCTTTACAGCGCATATTTGGTAGAGCCGCTCGAAGAGGTTGTGGATCAGCTTAGAACAAAGCTTAAGAGCAGACATATTAAGCGGCTTCAAAAGGGAAGCTGTTCAATGGAAACCGGATTCATCTATATTGATTTGCTTACAAATCTTGAACGTGTTTCCGACCATTGCTCAAATATTGCGGTATGCCTTATTCAGGTAAGTGACGATAATTTTGAAACCCATGAATATTTGAGAACGGTAAAAACCTCGGGCGAAGAGTTTGATATGTATGTGGCGAAATATCTTGACAAGTATGCTCTTCCAAAGAAAGCATAAATTGCAGATTAAGAAGTAAGAGGGTAAGCTTATGGCAATGATATACTGCGTTGAGGACGACGACGGAATTAGAGAGCTGATTTCCTGCGCACTTAAATCGGGAGGATTTGATGTAAAATCTTTTCCGGCAGCAATGGAGTTTTACAATGAAATTTCAAAAAGAACTCCGTCTCTTGTTTTGCTCGACGTAATGCTTCCTGATGTGGATGGGTTTATGATATTAAATCGCCTTAAAAAGGAGCAGGCGACAAAGGATATTCCGGTTATAATGCTTACCGCTAAGGATTCCGAGCTTGATAAAGTACAAGGACTTGAAGCAGGAGCGGATGATTATATTACAAAGCCGTTTGGCGTAATGGAACTTTTGTCGAGAATTAAGGCTGTGCTGCGCCGTTCGTCAAAGGACGGGGATATGGAAATGTGTCCGGTCATCACGATAAGGGGCTTATCCCTCGATGAGTCTAAACGTCAGGTTTTGTTTGACGGAAATGAGATACTGCTTACTTATAAGGAATTTGAGCTTTTGAAGTATTTTATGAAGCATGAATCGGTTGTCATAAGCAGAAACAAGCTTATGGAAAAGGTTTGGGGCTTTGATTTTGAGGGCGAAACTAGAACGGTTGATATGCACATAAAAACGTTAAGGCAAAAGCTTGAAAGAGGCGGATGCGTTGACTTTATAAAGACAGTACGGGGAATAGGATATAAGATTTAGGATAATAATATGCGAAAAAGAATAAATAAAACAATAACGATAATAGTGTCAATTACTATTATCGTTTTTAGTATAATAAGCGTTGCGGCAATAACAAAGGTTTATTTTGACAAAAGCAAGGCAAATATTGAAGATATCGCAAGAATAGCGGTGACATCCATGCAATCGCCCGAAGAAATATCGGAGAATCTTGAGTCGGCATTAAAAGAAGATATAAGAGTTACGTTTGTTGACAGCGACGGAAAGGTTTTATTTGATAATAAGGAACGTCCCGAAAATATGGGCAATCATTTGGAACGAAAAGAGATAAAGAGCGCATTGTCAAATGGTGAGGGAAGTGAAATAAGAGTTTCTGAAACACTCGGAAAATCAAACTATTATTTTGCGCTTCGGTATAACGGCGGCGTTATACGTTTTTCCGCTCCGATAAGCAATATCTATTCGGCTCTCATCATTATAATTCCTCTGTTTGTTTTGATATGTGCTGTTATGCTTGTAATTACAACGATAGTATCAAGAAGAATGTCAAAAAGCTTTATGAAGCCGATAACGGATATTGTAAATACGATTGATGTAAAAAACGGAATTGCAGCTGAAAGTGATATAGAGATTGATTATGAAGAGCTTAAGCCAATTGTTGAGAATATAAAATTTATTTCCGCAAGGCTGCAAAAGTATATAAGGCGCTTAAAACGTGAGAAAGCAAGGGTTACCCTCATAACCAATAATATGGTAGAGGGAATGATACTTATTGACTCAGAGGGGAATATTCTTTCGGTAAATCAAAGCGCAAAGGCAATTTTAAATCCTGATTTTGAATTGGGAGATGAGCCAAAGAAAATATATGATCTGACACTGAACGAAACGGTTATTGCGATGCTTAAAATCATGAAAAAAGAGCATTCTGCTTACAATACGATAGGTCTTGGCGAGAGGTTTTATCATATATATATGAATCGCTCAGAATATGCTGGAAGCTATGGAATCATAATCCTTTTGATTGACGCTACACAAAGCGTTAACTCGGAAAAAATAAGACATGATTTTTCTGCAAATGTTACTCACGAGTTAAAAACACCTCTTACTACGATAAAAGGCTTTGGGGAAATGCTCGAAAATAAAATTATTACAAACACAGAAGAGGTAAGCCGCTACGGAGGAATCATTTACAGAGAGAGTGAGCGCCTTTTACAGCTTATAAACGATATTATCCGACTTTCTGAAATTGAGGAGAATGCAAAGGAGTTTGAAACGGTAAATCTTAAAGAAGTGGTTGATGATGTGTTTGAAGTCCTTTCTTATAAGGCTGCTCAGCATGAAGTGACTATTATTAATGAAGCGGAGGATATAAGCATTATTGCAAACAGCGGATATATGTCCGAGCTTTTGATAAACCTGATTGACAACTCTATAAAATATAACTCCAAAGGCGGCTTTGTAAGGCTTAAAATCACCGACAGTGGTTCATATGCAACACTTGTAATCGAGGATAACGGAATAGGAATTCCGAAGGAGTCGCAGGATCGTATCTTTGAGCGTTTCTACCGAGTGGATAAATCTCGATCAAAGCAAACGGGAGGTACAGGTCTTGGACTTTCGATCGTTAAGCATATTGTGACATATCATAACGGGTCCATAAAGCTTATGAGCGATATAGGAAAGGGTACAAAAATTATAATAGCTCTTCCTAAATTACAGCAGTAGAAATATCTATATTAAACGGCGGGTCTTTTACGGCTCGCTTTTTACTTGTAAATTCACAAAAAATGGTGTATCATATTACTAGCATTTTATTTTAAGGAGATTTGTTATGTCGAAAACTTATGAAAAGTTAAAAAAATGCATGGCTATTGTTCGTCAAAAAACTGACTTTGTTCCGGAGATAGCTTTAGTGCTTGGTTCGGGACTCGGAGATTTTGCCAAAGCAATAAAGCCTGAAGCGGAGATTTATTACAGCGAGATAGAGGGATTCCCTGTGTCAACAGTTTCGGGACACGAGGGAAAATTTATATTCGGAACGCTTGACGGAGTGAAGCTTGTTTGTATGCAGGGAAGAGTTCACTACTATGAGGGCTATGACATAAGCGATGTTGTTTTGCCGATTCGTATTATGGGCTTGCTCGGTGCAAAAGCTTTGTTTTTGACAAATGCGGCAGGCGGAATAAACGAAGGCTTTAGAGCAGGGGATTTCATGCTCATTACCGACCATATTTCATCGCTGGTAAAAAGTCCGTTGATAGGCAAAAATGAGGAAGATTTGGGAACTAGATTTCCCGATATGAGCGAGGTCTACAGCAATTCACTATGCGACATTATAAGAGGTTCGGCAAAAGAAGCAGGTATAGATTTAAAAGAGGGCGTTTATATTCAAACAACAGGTCCTAATTACGAAACACCGGCAGAAATAAGAGCATATAAGATGCTTGGAGCGGACGCAGTGGGAATGAGTACCGCATGTGAAGCGATTGCGGCGCACCACATGGGAATGAAGATATGCGCTGTATCATGTATTTCAAACCTTGCAGCAGGGATAAGCAAAAATCCGCTTTCTCATGAGGAGGTAAAGGAAAATGCCGATAAAGCTGCTCCATTGTTTAAAAAGCTTGTGGAAGAGAGCATAAAGGGCATATCGGAATACTTGAATGAAACGGGTGAATGTAATGAAGAAAATAACTAACGCAAAAATACTTTCGCTTGACAAAGATTTTTCGGTCAGGGACGGCGAAATTCATATTGACGGCGAGAATATAAGCTATATCGGAGAACCTAAAAACGGCGAATTTGAAGAGGTGATTGACGCTCAGGGCAACCTCATAATGCCGAGCTTTAAGGACGCTCATACGCATAGTGCAATGACGTTTCTTCGCTCGTATGCAGACGATTTGCCGCTTATGGACTGGCTTTATAATCAGGTTTTCCCTATGGAGGATAAGCTAACGGGAGAGGATGTATATGTTTTTACAAAGCTCGCCATTTTGGAGTATCTTTCAAGCGGTATAACTGCCTGCTTTGATATGTATAAAAAGATGGATTACTTTGCAAAGGCTGTAATTGATTCCGGTTTTAAGAGTGTTATATGCTCGGCTTTAAACGACTTTGGCGGAAGTGTTTCGGAGATTGAGGAGGAGTATTTAAAATTTAACTCTCAAAGTCCGCTAATCTCTTATAAGCTCGGAATTCACGCTGAATATACAACAAAGTTCGATACGATAAAGGGAATAGTAGATCTTTGCCATAAGTATAAAGAAGGTTTCTGGATGCACAACAGCGAAACCAAATCGGAGGTAGAAGGCTGTTTAGAGAGATACCAAAAAACTCCTACAGAGCTTTTAGAGTCACTCGGTGCTTTTGAGTACGGCGGAGGCGGTTTTCACTGTGTTCATATGTCGGACAACGACCTTGAAATCTTCAAACGCCGAGGACTTTGGGCTGTAACAAATCCCGGCTCGAATACAAAGCTTGCGAGCGGAATCGCAGATATAACGAAGATGCTCGGTAATAATATAAATCTTGCAATAGGAACGGACGGCGCAGCGTCAAACAACGCTTTGGATATGTTCAGAGAAATGTACCTCGTAACAGGACTACAGAAGCTTAAATACGACGATGCTTCGGCTTGTCCAGCCGAGGAAGTTTTAAAGATGGCGACTGTCGGCGGCGCAAGAGCTATGGGGCTTTATGACAGTGATGTTTTAGCTGTCGGCAAAAAAGCGGATCTCATAATGATTGACCTTAATAAGCCGAATATGCAGCCGATTAACAACATAGTTAAAAACATTGTTTATTCGGGTTCAAAGCAAAATGTAAAGCTTACGATGATAAACGGCAGAGTTTTATATCGTGACGGAAAATATTTTCTTGACGAGAGCGAGCAGGATATATATGATAAAGCAAACAAGCTTGCGGAAAATATAAAACAAAGGTAAAGCAAGCGTCAAATTACCAAGTAAATCAGATAATAAAGGGAGGAAAGGGATTTTATTCCCCTTCCTCCTTTTGCTGTATGGTGTGATTTTTGACTATTAAAAAAATAAAAGAGT
>CABUAH010000014.1 GCA_902489475.1 uncultured Oscillospiraceae bacterium
TCAGTTGGCTAGAGCATTCGGTTCATACCCGGAGTGTCATTGGTTCGAATCCAATTACAGCCACCAACGGCCCGTTGGTCAAGAGGTTAAGACACCGCCCTTTCACGGCGGAATCATGGGTTCAATTCCCGTACGGGTCACCATAATAGGATAACAAAAAAGCTCCGATTTTATCGGGGCTTTTTTGCTGCCCAAATGACGAAAAACGCTATTTTCTTAAGTCGGCAGGGCTTGAATGGTTTTTCAGAAAAATATCAGAGCGGTTAAGAAAGGATTTCAGAGTTTTCTCTGAGATCCGATTTTTATATGGTTAGTTAAACAAAAATGACTTAAATTGACAATAAATCGTAATAGTGTTAAAATGAAAATACGATATAACAGCACAAAAAACAGCCCCATGTAAGTTGTTTATTTTCATATAAAAGAGGGTTAATAAGTTGACGAAATTAAGTAAATACCTGAGGATTTTTTCTGTTATCGCAGCAATATTGATTGCTATATTTTTCTATAACGTATTTCTTTCAATGTCAAATCCGATTTTGGATAACAAAGATAAAAAAATAAAATGGCAATGCAAAGAAATAGATATGTCATTTGAGCAAATTCCAGCTGGGGGATAGATATAAATTTATAGGAGTGGATAAAAAGAGCACATGTGGTAAAATAGGAATATGAGAAAAGCAAAAGACGTCTTAGGACGAAAATGTTCGATATGCGGCAAAACGGAACATCAACGCAATTGCGGAAAAAATCGTTCGGGAACACAGAGGTGCTTTTGCACAGAGTGCAAAAAATACTACACACTCAACCCGAAAACACGAGCATATTCCGAAGAAGTGCGTGAATTAGCAATAAAAGCCTACTATGCAGGAGCAAGTGGTCGTGGCGTAGGCAAAATTTTCGGTTTCAGTAAAGCAAATGTTTATAACTGGATTAAAAAAACGGAACAAAATCATCAGAGAAATAGTTTCCAACAGTTTGAGCTTGATGAACTATACTGGTATATCAATAAAAAGCCAAGAACTGAAACTCGAGAAAACACCTATGTTATGACGATGGTAGCCGTTCTCAGCGACAAATTATAGGCTTTGATGTAGCATCTGATAAATCGCCGGAACGAATACAAGCAATGGTAGACAATTCACCGACAGCAGAAATTTATTATTCCGACGGCTACTTAGGATATGTTGATGTGGTTTATCCGGGAAAATATATCAGAAACATTCATGATAAAAGCAATGCTTTTTTCTGTTTTTGACTCTTTATAATATGCTCGATGTACCCACACCTGTTCATATTATATACTGGACATTTCTTCGATTTTATGTTATACTGTAAATAGTTTTAGGAAGTAGAAAAACAAATATAAATATTCTTATTTTCACATAAATCATTTTTTTGCACGTTTTTGTTCAAATTGGATATTCAGCAACTATGTATATAATAAGTCTGTTAAATTATAACGAAATTAACTTTTGGGGAAACAACATATGAAATATGCATTAATAGGTTGCGGTCGAATTTCGTCTAATCATATTCAGGCTGCAAAAAATAATAAACTTGAAATTATAGCTGTTTGTGATATTGTACCTGAAAAAATGTTACGCTCTGATTTGTCATCCAACACACGAAAATATACGAATCACAAAGAACTTCTTGAAAAAGAAAAGCCTGATCTTGTTGCCATTGCAACAGAGAGCGGAAATCATGCAGCCATTGCCGTTGATTGTATCAATGCCGGATGCAATGTTATAATTGAAAAACCAATTGCCCTGTCCCTTAAAGATGCAGATTGTATTATTTCATCGGCCAAAGAAAAAGGTGTATTGGTTTGCACGAATCATCAGAATCGCTTTAATAAATCAGTTCAGTACATTCGCAAGGCAATAGAAAACAAGCGTTTTGGCAGACTTTTTTACGGAACTGCTCACATTAGATGGAATAGGGGGCAGGATTACTATTTGCAGTCTCCGTGGAGAGGCACATGGGAACAAGACGGCGGAGCATTGATGAATCAATGTATTCACAATATTGATCTGCTGCGTTGGATAATGGGAAACGAAATAGATGAAGTATTTGCGTATACAGATAATTTAAACCATCCCTTTATTAAAAGCGAGGATTTAGGACTGGCATTGATCCGATTTAAAAATGGATCATATGGTATGATTGAGGGTACAACAAATGCCTACCCTAAAAATTTAGAGGAAACGCTTTATATCTTTGGAGAGAATGCATTAGTTAAGGTTGGGGGAAAATCGGTTAATACCATTGAGGAATGGCGCTTTGCCGATAATCTGGACGACCCGGACAGTATAAAAGCTTCTTGTCATGAAAATCCCCCAAATGTTTACGGCTATGGACACACCCCACTGTATGCAGACATGATTGAATCCATAAAAACAGGAAGAGAACCGTATGTGACGGGTGAAGATGGCAGACGAGCCTTGGAGCTTGTTCTTGCAATTTATAAATCTTCTTATGAAAGAAAACCGGTTAAGCTGCCTCTTGAAGAATGTTCCACACTTGATTTTAAGGGGAAATTTGATTGAATAAATTCAATGTCCAAGCAATAATATATAAAACAAACTTATATCTGAATAAATTTTCGAGCGCATTAAAACAATTATTTGTCCATGGCTTTTTTCATATTGCAGGTACAAATGTTGCCAACAAGATTATTGCTGCGATTACCAATATTCTTATTATACGGTTTATTGGAAAATATGAATATGGTGTTTTGGGCGCAGCTTATAACATATACAGTATTTTCATTTTGTTTTCAGGGTTTGGCATACAAAGTGCAATTTTGATTTTCTGTTCCGAAAAAAGAAACTATACTGAGAAGTTATCCTATTACAGATACGGATTTATTTCAGGTTTTATTGCGAGTATTGCTTTGAGTGTTGGTATGCTTTGCTATGCTGTTATTGGAAAACTTGGTATTCAGGATACCAAACAATACATCATTATGTTGTGCATTCTTCCGCTATTTAATTATATAGTACAATTCTTTTTTATTGTACTGCGTACACGAAGAGAAAATAAAAAATATGCCCTTATGCAGAACGTCAGCAGCATATCCTATTTTTTATTTGGTTGCATCGGTGCATATATACATGGTATTTCAGGTGCGATCATTGGAAATTACGTTTCTCATCTTATAGTTATCGCTTTTTGTCTTAAAGATATTCTTCCTTTAGTTAGAGAAAAGGTTGTTTTATCTAATAAAAATAAGCTTGTATTATGGGAATACTCAATAAAAAATGGACTTTCAAGCGCTCTTAACCAGATCTTATATTTAATAGATATTGCAATGATGGTATATTTAATCAGTGATCCTGAGATAATAGCTTCGTATAAAGTTGCGGTGATGATTCCCGAAGCCTTGTCTTTCATACCTTCGTCCATTATGGTATATTTTCTGCCGGTTATTGTAAAGCACAATAACGATTATACTTGGTTGAAATCAAAAATAGCCAAACTAATGTTATATTCCGGAATTTTTCATGTGCTTGTGGCAGCGTTTCTGGTGATTTTTGCGCCTTATATTATTACCTTGCTTTGGGGAAGCGAATATCTTGACAGTACTGTATGTTTCAGAATAATCAGTGTAAATTATTTTTTTCTTGCTACATTCAGATTTCCCTGTACTAATATACTTGCAGGCTTAAAGAAAATAAATTTTAATCTTTTTCTCTGTGTTGCATCATCATGTTTCAATGTTATTTTGAATTATATTCTTATTAAGAATTATTCATCCTATGGTGCAGCAATAGCTACGCTTTCAACGATGCTTTTCATATCTTCCATTTCAGTTCCTTACTTAATATATTCTATTAGGAGATATAAATAAAAATGAGTAATTATTTTGTACATAGCAGCAGTTTTATAGACGATAACGTAACTATTGGAAATAATACAAAAATATGGTACTTCTGTCACATACAAAGTAATGCCGTTATTGGTGAAAATTGTTCGCTGGGGCAGAATGTCAATATTTCCAATAATGTAAAAATAGGTAATGGAGTAAAAATACAGAACAACGTCTCTGTCTATGAAGGTGTTGAACTTGAAGACTATGTATTTTGCGGACCTTCCTGTGTATTTACAAACGATCGTGTTCCAAGAGCAAAATATCCTAAAATAAAATCAGATTATATGAAAACACTTGTAAAAACAGGCGCAAGTATTGGAGCCAACGCTACGATAATATGTGGCCATACGATCGGGAAATGGGCTATGATAGGTGCAGGTGCCGTTGTTACAGCCGATGTTCCAAGTCATGCTTTGATGATTGGAGTACCAGCAAAATTGTCAGGATGGGTATGTGAATGTGGAAATATTCTTGATGAATATTTATGCTGTTCCTGTGGACTAAAATATAAAAAAACAAATGGTGGATTGGAGAAGATAAAGTGCAGTTCAGAGATTTGAAAGCACAGTATCATGCTTTAAAATCAGATATAGATAATGCGATACAATCCGTATTGAATAGTTCAGAATTCATACTTGGAAAACAAGTAACTGAATTAGAAAATAAATTAGCTGAATACGTTGGTAGAAAGCATTGCATTTCATGTGCAAGCGGCACTGACGCCCTACAATTGTCTTTAATGGCGCTGAATGTCGCAAAGAACGACGCTGTGTTCACATCAGATTTCACTTATTTTGCTTCGGCAGGAACCTCTTCCATTCTTGGTGCAACCCCTGTTTTTGTAGATATTGATGAAAGAACGTTCAATATTTCACCGAATGCATTAGAAATGTCTATACAAAGAGTGCTTTCTGAAGGAAAATTGACTCCCAAAGTGATCATTCCCGTTGACCTCTTCGGTTTGCCCGCAGAATATTCGGAAATTATTTCGATTGCTGAAAAGTATAAACTTAAAATCCTTGAAGACGGAGCACAGGGATTCGGAGGAAATATTAACGGGAAAGCAGCATGTTCCTTTGGCGATATATCAACAACATCATTTTTTCCTGCTAAGCCTTTAGGCTGCTATGGTGACGGTGGAGCAATTTTTGTTGATGACGATCAGATTGATCAGCGTTTACGTTCTTTGAGATCGCAGGGCAAATCACCTACAGACAAATATGATAACCGTGAAATTGGAATCAACTCTCGCCTTGATACTATTCAGGCAGCTATACTTTTGCCAAAATTTAAAGCATTTGTTGATTATGAATTGAATGCTGTCAACAAAGCAGCTGAACAATATACGGAGAGATTAGCCGATAAGGCGGTTACCCCAGTTGTTCCCGAGACATATTATTCAAGTTGGGCGCAATATACAATTAAACTAAAGGATACGGACACAAGAAACAGAGTGCAAAGGGCGTTAAAAGAAAATGATATTCCTTCAATGATTTATTATCCCTGCGGTCTTCATCAGCAAAGAGCATATGAATCAATGAAGCTTTCAGATGAATGGTACCCAAATACCATTTCAGCATCAAAAACTGCTTTGAGTTTACCCATGCATCCCTATATGAATGAAGAAGAGATCGACAGGATCTCAAAAGTGATTATTAATAGTTTATAAGGAAGAATGGAAAATGAATTTCAGTATTTATCAAGGGCTTATTTCTGGAAAAGAAAAACTTGCATTGGTAGGTCTTGGATACGTTGGTCTCCCGCTCGCAGTGGAATTTGCAAAACATGTTGGCGTCATTGGCTATGACAATAATAAAGAACGTATTAATGAATATAAAAAAGGGATTGATGCTACCAATGAAGTTGGTGAAATGATTAAAATGACTGATGTGGATTTTACCGTTGATCCTGTGAGATTAAGAGAAACAAGATTTATTATCGTTGCCGTTCCTACTCCTGTAAATAATGATTACAGTCCAAATCTTACACATTTGATGGAAGCCTCAAAAACAATTGGCAGGAATCTGTCAAAGGGTTCGATAGTCGTGTTTGAATCAACTGTATATCCGGGAGCAACAGAGGAAATATGCGTTCCTATAATAGAAAAGGAATCAGGCTTTGAATGCGGTATTGATTGGAAAATAGGATATAGTCCCGAACGTATAAATCCCGGAGATAAAGAGCATTCGCTGACATTTATACAAAAAGTAGTATCGGGAATGGACGAGGAAACTATCACAGAAATTCAAAGAGTATATGATATTGTAATCAAAGCAGGGACATTTCGGGTTTCAAATATAAAAACTGCGGAAGCCGTCAAGGTAATCGAAAACAGCCAGCGTGACATAAATATTGCTTTTATGAATGAAATGGCAATTATATGCGGTAAGATGGGTATTGATACATCAGAAGTCATTGACGGTATGAATACGAAGTGGAACTCTCTTGGTTTCAGACCCGGTCTTGTTGGCGGACATTGCATCGGAGTTGATCCGTATTATCTGGCAGATGCCGCAGAAAAGTTGAGATGCCACAGCAGATTGATTCATGATAGCAGACTGATTAATAATAGTATAAGTGGTTTTATTGTTAACACTGCCGTTAAAAAAATGACAGAAGCCGGGATCAAGCTTGAAACAGCGTCTGTTGTTATATTAGGGGTTACGTTTAAGGAAAACTGTTCCGATATAAGGAACAGCAAGGTGATTGATATTGTAAATCAGTTTAAATTATATAATATTGATCCGGTTATAACCGACCCCTTGGCTGACCCGCAGGCTGTGTTAAAAGAATATGGTGTGAAACTGAGACGATTTAATAATCTTCCCAAGGCAGACTGTATTATTATAGCGGTTTCTCATGATGAATATAGGGAAATGTCTGTTTTACAGATTAAGAGCATGTTTAAAAGCGGTATACCTGATAATCAAAAGATTCTCTTGGATATCAAAAGTATTTTTTGTATGGATGAACTCATTGCATCCGGTATGAAATTTTGGAGACTATAGTGAGAAAATCAGAATGAAAATACTAATTATAAGTGAATATATTGCACCGTATCAAGAGGTAGCATCTATACGCTGGACTAAAATAATAAAGTATCTGAAACGCAATCACCATATCGAACGGATTGACGTGGTTACTTTAGATAAAAAAATAGACAATGAACGGGTAAAAAGTGATGCATTATTAAAGAATGATCTGAAATATATTGATCATTATTACGCTGTTCCGACTCCCTTATTAAACATGGCATATGTGGGATACGATATCAAAAAATGTTTCCAAACGCAATCAAACGGAAAACAGGAAGGCAGAAAGAAACACAGAAAGATACGAGAAAAGGTGCATTTGCTTTTAGTATATTTCAAGCAAATTTATATCGCGCTTTCCGTTTTCCATTATATAAGATGTAAAATAGAAATCGAACAATATGACGCTGTAATTACTTCATATGGTCCTGAATGGACGAATCTGGTCGGATGCAGATTGAGTAAGAAATTTAAAAATATGCACTGGATCGCCGATTTCAGAGATCAATGGAATCGGGAATTTAACAGGATGAATCCCGATCGGCTTATAAAAAAAGCAAGACGCATCTGTTCCGGAGCTGATTGTCTGTTGCGAGTCAATCCATATCTTGAATTATTTGAGTCTCATAGGCAAAAGGTTGTTGTAATTCCGAATGGATTTGATCCCGGGGAAAAATTGGAGCCAGTAAAGTCAGAGGTGTTTCGAATTGTTTATACCGGAACAATCTATACTTCTGATGAAATGGACGCTTTATTTCATGCAATTCAACAGCTTATTAATTCTAATGAAATCGAACGTTCCGATCTCTCAATCGAATATGCCGGACATTCTGAAAACCTTTTTATCCCATATATTCAAAAATATAAATTTGAATCCAGTTTTATCAATCATCACTTTATAAGCCGCAAGGAATCCTTGAGACTTCAGAGTCGATCGAATCTGCTACTCATGGCGGGATGGAACACCAAAAATGAAAAAATTGTTTGGTCGGGAAAGATGTATGAATACATGATGGCAAAAAAGCCTATCATCTATCTTATGGCAGGAGAAGAAAAGGACTGTGAGGCTGCAAGATCTATTAAATTATTAGGCGGAGTCTGTTATCAGACATGCAGAAAAAAGGAAACATTCCCGATTTTAAAAAAATATATTTTGGAAAAGTATAGGGAATGGAAAGAGACAGGAAATGTTTATATTAAGCGGGATGATGCATATATAGAACAATTCAGTTACCCAAAAATTGCGGATAAAGTCTATCGGTTACTTAAAAAAATCTGATTGCATAATAGAAGTTTGTATAAAAAGACGTTAGTGAACCATAGTCAATAAGTTGGACGCAAAAAGATGAAAAGATTTTTCAAATTGGATGGGACAAGTAGTTAATAGTTGAGTGGATATGCTTACGGTCATAAAAGCCATTAATGTAATTAAAAAGTCTGATTTTAGCTTCATTTAAAGAAGATTAGTGATTACCCGTAATATATGAGTTGTTTTTATACTGCCGTATATGCTTCTATTATCACAGTAAACTTTGAATATTTTTTTTCAGAGTATTGTTCTCTATTTCACGCATGGATGATTTTTGATTTAAAATGTTGTAATACATGCTTCTGGCTACATTCAAAACTTTGAACAAGAGCTTTACAGTCGATGGCTGGCTTGTATGCACCATCTGTATCCTCGATCTTGGTCAGGTAGAACAGGTCATAATCGTAAAGTTCATCTAGAATATTTTTCGTTTTCGTGTCCTCCATATTATCTTGTTGACGTTCTTCTGAAAAGAAAATAACAGGAGTATGGCCATAATGTTGTCTTTTGTCTGTCCTTTACAAGTTTCAAAAAGATAGAATAAAGACAGCATAATAAATCGTAATAGTGTTAAAATGAAAATACGATATAACAGCAAAAAAACAGCCCCATGTAAGTTGTTTTATTTTCATATGAAAGAGGGTTAATAAGTTGACGAAATTAAGTAAATACCTGAGGATTTTTTCTGTTATCGCAGCAATATTGATTGCTATATTTTTCTATAACGTATTTCTTTCAATGTCAAATCCGATTTTGGATAACAAAGATAAAAAAATAAAATGGCAATGCAAAGAAATAGATATGTCATTTGAGCAAATTCCAACTGATAATGGGGACGGATATGAATTTACGGATGGTTATGTTACTATAGATAATCAAAAGTATCATGTAAATTTCGAATTATATAATGAAGCAGATAGTGAATATGTTTATATGAACTGGGTATGTTCAAGACCATACAAGTACGATAGAAAAGAGTATGACGAGTCAGAAAATCTAATTTCCGGGGAATATAAAAATAACAGTATTTTCAGAAAAAAATTTGTAGTTAAAATCGGAAAAAACGATACAATTTTTAAAGATTACAAAAAGCTTACATTCGTGGGAACTGAAATTTAATAGCTGCATATAACTTTGATCAGAACACATATAAAACGTCAAAAATCTATTGGGCGTAAGTAAATATTAATTAGATTGTGAAATTTTTTATACATACTCAGAGAGCGTATTCATTGGTGGATGCGCTCTTTTTCTTTTGTATATTATTTAATGTGTAATTGCGTTTTGCAAATATTGTTCAAAAAAATAAGGCTAAGTATTGATTTTTGCTAAAATATTTGTTATAATGTCGAAAAAGGACGGGTGGTTTTATGCTTAGAATAGCAATATGTGATGATGATAAAGTGACAATTGACAAAATGAAGAGCTTGGTTTTAAGATATGCAGAGCAAAATAGTGTCGATCTCAAAATAATTACTTTTTTAGACGGAAATAATTTAGTTTCTTCAAAGCAGAAGTTCGATTTGATTTTTCTTGATATTCAAATGCCATCTTCAAATGGAATTGAAACTGCACAGAAAATTCGTGAAATGGATATGAATGTTCCTATTGTATATATTACAAACTATAGCCAGTATTGGAGAAATGCTTATAAGGTTCACGCTTTTGAATATATTTCAAAGCCTTTCGATTATATAGATATTAAATCGGTCATGGACGACTTTATGAAATCCCTAAAAGAGTCAAAGCCGATAAATGTTTCATTTAATACTAAAAACGGAGCGGTAGTTCTGAATGTAAATGAAATCTGCTATTTTTGGGTTAAAGAAAAGAAAACTGTTTTGGTCGGTACGGTTTACAGCGAGCTTATTGTGGATGAGTATTTGTCAGATATTATAAAGAAGCTTCCGCAGAATCGGTTTTTTCAGGTGCATAGATCGTGTGTCGTCAATTTGGAGTATGTAAAAAGTGCCATTAAAGAGGACGGAGTTGTAATGAAAGACGGAACATGGCTTCCTCTTTCAATAAGAAGGCAAAAGGATTTTTTATATTCTCTTACAAAGTATTTCGGAAGCAGTATAAAGTAAGGAGTAATATTCATGGAACTAAGTTTTTACAATGTTATGTATTTGATAATGCATCTATTTGATATAATAATTGTTGCTAAAATGTACAGCATATTTATTGGCAACGATATAAAGAATAAAATAACCTTAGTTATTTCATATGCGTTGTTTTATCTTGCGACAAGCTTTGCATACTTGAAATTCGATATTGCTTTACTTACATTGGCTATTAATATAGTTACGCTTGCGATCATCAGTATTAACTACAGAACATCTATGTCTAAAAGAATTTTGTGTGTTGTGTTTGCATATATTATATTTTTTACTGTGGAGACTCTTATTTGTGCTATTACAGGGTATTATGGCTATTCTTTTGTAGAGCATGGAAGCTATAATAATGTTTTAGGACAAAGCTTAATAAAGGTTTGTACTTTTGTGGTCGTAATAATAATTTCATATCTGAAAAGTATGAAGAACAATGTCAAGGTTCACTTTTCATCCTGGCTTGCTACCATTTTCGTTCCGGTAGCTACAGTGTATATGGAGTTTACTGTTCTTGTTCAGAAAGACTCAACAAAATTCCAAGCTTGTATGTCCATTACTATAGTGTTGATTTTAAACTTTGTTTGTTTATATATGTACAATTCCCTTGTGGCCTTCTATCAAAGCAAAATGAATGAAAAATTGCATGAATATGAAATTGAGCAGATGAAAAATCAAAATCAAATTCAACTTAATCACTACAAGGAGCTTGATAAAAAATATCAGGAATCTCAAAAGGTTATTCATGATATTAAAAAGCATTTGTATACTCTCAGACAGTTGAGCGATATTAACAGCGAAAAAGCGGAGAATTATTGCAGGCTTATTGAAGAGGGCATGGATTCGCTTGTGATAGGCTTTCATTGCACAAATCAAA
This sequence comes from uncultured Oscillospiraceae bacterium, assembly GCA_902489475.1. GTDB lineage: Bacteria > Bacillota > Clostridia > Oscillospirales > Ruminococcaceae > UMGS1601. The sequence continues at coordinate 11,204 of CABUAH010000014.1, forward strand.
TTGTAAGCATAGTTATGAGTCAGAAGATTGCTGTGGCTGAAAATGAAAATATCAAAGTAAATACAGATGTTGAAGATCTTACATTGGATTTCATCAGCGATGTGGATATAACCGCTATTTTTGCAAACCTTTGGGATAATGCAATTGACGCTTGTGTTAAAGTCGCAGAGGATAAACGCAAAATCAGCTTTTCAATGAATCAGTCGTGCGGATTTGTGATGATAAGAATGAAAAATTCGTATAATGACAAGCTGCTATGTAAGGACGGAAAGTATCTCTCCACTAAGAAAAATCACAAGGGCGTAGGGCTGTCGATAATTAAAACTGCTGTGGAAAAATATAATGGACTGGTTGTGACGGAAAGTGATGATGATGCATTCAGCGTTGAGATAACAATACCAACTCCTTTGAAATAGTTGTTAAAAGCAACCAAAAGATGAGCCTCTTTAGGCTCTTTTTTTGTGATTATATTACATCTACTCTTTTATTTTAGCGTTAGTCTAAAAGATATTGTAAAATTCAGGCGAGGATTTTATAATGTTTATATACTGACAATGCTAGATATACGGTATTTTATATCAATGTATTAGCAGTATTTAAACACACTATATAGGAGGACAAAAATTATGGGAATTAAAAAAATTATTAAAAAGGAGGTACGGAGATTGAAATTAAAAAAAATATTTGCTTTTTTGGTTTCAGCTATGATTTTATCTGCTTCTCTTGGTTCGATTGTCCCTTCGGCAACAGAAGATACTTATTTTACTGCTGATAATGGATATATTATAGAATATACAGGTTCTGATACTGAAATTGTATTACCAAAAGAAGTTAATGGTCAACTGATTTTAGGTTTATCTACTGCGTTTATGAACAAGACTACGATAAAGTCTGTTATAGTTCCTGATGGGTATACAGTTGTACTCTCTGATGCATTTATGGGTGCTTCATCATTAAAAAGTGTATCATTGCCTGAAACTTTAGAAACATTGGGTTCTAGTTGTTTTAGAACTTGTACATCATTGGAAACAATAAATATTCCTAACAAAATAACGTCTATTCCAAAGTATGCATTTCGCGAATGTACAAATCCGGACTTGGTAATTGACATACAATCGACATCACTTACCAGTGTTAGCAGCAGTGCTTTTCAAAATGTGGTAGGTACCATAAAGGTTTATTCCCAAGAAATGTATGATTTGATTTCGCCTGTTGCTTCATCGGCAAAAGTTATTTTGGTTGAAGCAACCGATCCAACAGATCCATCCTTTTTTACGGTAGACAGTATTAGTACCTCTATGATAACTGGATATACAGGTAGTGATGCTGGAATTGTCCTTCCAACAGAAATTAATGGAGTTACAATGACTGAAATTGCGGGATCGGCTTTTCGAAACAACACTACTATTGCTTCTGTTGTAATTTCTGAAGGATATGCTAATTTAGGTGGTCAGGCATTTAGAGGCTGTACATCACTTAAAACAGTAGTACTTCCAGACACATTGACAGGATCAATGGGCAATTACGTATTTCGCGATTGCTCTGCTCTTGAGTCAATAAATATTCCTAAAAATATAACGTCTATTAATATGGCTGCATTTCGTGACTGCACAAGTGCTGATTTGGTAATTGACATACAATCGACATCACTTACCAGTGTTAGCAGCAGTGCTTTTCAAAATGTGGTAGGTACCATAAAGGTTTATTCCCAAGAAATGTATGATTTGATTTCGCCTGTTGCTTCATCGGCAAAAGTTATTTTGGTTGAAGCAACTGATTCAACAGATCCATCCTTTTTTATGGTAGACAGTATTAGCACCTCTATGATAACTGGATATACAGGTAGTGATGCTGAAATTGTTCTTCCAACAGAAATTAATGGAGTTACAATGACTGAAATTGCGGGATCGGCTTTTAGAAATAATACGGCTATTACTTCCGTTGTAATTCCGGAAGGATATGCTAATTTAGGTGGTCTGGCATTTAGAGGCTGTACATCACTTAAGACAGTAGTACTTCCAAATACATTGACAGGATCAATGGGTAATTATGTATTTCGCGATTGCTCTGCTCTTGAGTCAATAAATATTCCTAAAAATATAACATCTATTAATATGGCTGCATTTCGTGACTGCACAAGTGCTGATTTGGTAATTGATATACAATCAACATCTCTTACCAGTGTTAGCAACAGTGCTTTTCAAAATGTAGTAGGAACCATAAAGGTTCATTCGCAAGCAATGTATGATTTGATTTCAGCTAACGCCACAACAGCAAAAGTTGTTTTAGAGTCAGGAAACATACCAGTAAACCCTCTTGATTATACAAACTTAAATAAAGCTCTTGCTGACGGCGAAGCAGTAGATACATCAAAATACGCTGAGGCATTAATAACTGTATTAACAGATGCAATAGCAGCAGGAAAAGCAGTTAAGGAAAATACATCAGCAACACAGGAAGATGTTGATAATGCGGCAAAAGCGATTAATGATGCAATTGCAAATCTTAAGTTTGACTACACAGCGCTGGATTCTGCAATAGCAAGCGGCGAAGCAGTAGATACATCAGCATACACAAATGCATCAGTAACTGCATTAACAGACGCAATAGCAGCAGGAAAAGCAGTTAAGGAAAACACATCAGCAACGCAGACAGATATTGATAATGCGGCGAAAGCTATTACAGACGCAATAGCAGGGCTTGTAGTTAAGCTTGACTACACAGCGCTAGATGCTGCGATCAAAGAGGCTGAAGATATAATTGCAAATCACAGCGACGAGTATACAGAGGAGTCAGTTGCATCGCTTCAAAGATCTTTGAACACAGCTAAGACATATCGTGAAATGGACGAGAATATCATGAATCAGATTACTATTGAATCTGAGGCAAGTATCTTGAAAGTTAATATTGGAAAGCTCGTAAAGCTGGATATACCGGCAATGCTTAACGATCTTAAAGCAGTAATTGCAGAAGCAGAAGCGATTGATTCAAGTGAGTACACTGAAGAAAGCTATAAGGTATTAGCAGATGCTATTGAAGCTGCAAAGGCAATGAATGAGGATACAAATTACAAGGATATCCTTGCGGCACAGAGCAGTATTCAAAATGCTGTAAGCAAGCTAATATTAAAGCCGCTCGAAGAATTTGCAAAAGTATACAAAGGCGGAACAGTGGCAGAAATAGCAAGCGGAAAAGCTGATGCAAGTATGGCCGGCGCAACAAGTGTAAGAGTAACATTCAACTGTGCATCGGATGTAAGCTATAACGAGTATGCATCAATAGAGTTGCAGGCAATCGTATCAGGAACTCAGAGTAATGAGAAGTTCTTAGGTAAGGGTGACTATACTGAGGGCACAAACGGTTGGACAGAAACACTTGCGTTGACAAATGCAGTAGAAGAGGGACAAAGCTATGAGATTACAGCGTTTACATACTCGTGGGCAGATGCAAGCGATTATGTATATGCAGTATCGAAGGTAGAGTTCTTGGATGCAGAGGGAAAAGTATTATCAAAGGTAACAGCGAACACACAGGCATTAAAGGCATTAAAAGAAGCAATAGAAGAAGCAGAAGAAGTAGATATCAGTCTTTATACAGAAGATAGTGCTGTAGTATTAACGACAGCAATCGGAGTAGCAAAGACGATAACAGAAAAGTCAACAGTTGCTGAAATAGAAGCAGCAACAGAAACAATTGTAAAGGCAATAGAGGGTCTTGAGCTAAAGGTTAAATACGGAAACATTTCAGGAAAAATCACCGTATCAGACGGAGATGAGAGTACAGAAATGACAGTAACGGCAATAGCTCAGGACGGGACAGAAACCGGCGTAACAACAACAAGTATGGGAAGCTATTCGATAGAGAATATCGAAGAGGGCGAATACACAATAACGATCAGCGGTGGAAAATATGCACCGAGAAGTTATGAAGTAGTCGTAAGCGAAGGAAGCATCACACAGGATGCAGACTTGAACCCATACGGAGATATAAATGGCGATGGAAAAGTAACAACAGCAGATGTTGGAATGGCCAATTCCCACGCAAAGGGAGTAACGGAGCTAACAGGATATAAATATACCTGTGCAAACGTAAAGACGGGCGATGAAATAACAACAGCAGATGTTGGAATGATCAACAGCCATGCAAAAAGTGTAGATACACTTTGGTAAAGCTTTAATTCTCCAAAATAGTGTTACACATAGAGAAAGCAGCAGGCATCAAAAAGGTGTCTGCTGTTTTCATTTTTAGTAATAAAAACCAATTCAAAGCTTCGTGAAATCGTTTGATTTTACGAGGCTTTTAGTTTGGATTGTCGAAATATGTAGAAACTTACAGAATAACATATATTTTTTGTGATTGAAACAGAAACCTGCTTTAAAATGTTGATTTGTGTCTGATTTTTTGGTATAATTTGACTATAGGCGGTGACTGTATGATAAGGATAGCTATAGTGGATGATGAAATACAAATCCGGAAGGAAATCTTCGCAATGATTTCTAAGTATTTCGTTGAAAATGCATTTGAATGTAAAATAGTGCCTTTTTCTGACGGTCAGGAATTAATTAATAGTGGTTTGAATTTTGATATTATTTTCTTGGATATTGAAATGAAAAATGTCAACGGAATACAAGCTGCTCAGCATATTAGGAAAAGCGATATGAATGTTCCTATTGTTTATGTAACAGGATATGTGGACTATTGGAGAAGGGCATATCAAGTTCATGCATTTGATTTTATATCTAAGCCGGTATCTCAGAAACAGATTGACAATGTTTTTAACGACTTTTTTTCAGCAGTATATAAAAAGAACAAAGCTAAGATTTCGCTGGTGACAGATGATGGTATGAGGTTGATAAATTTAGATGAAATAAGATATTTTAATATCAAAGAAAAGAAAAAGGTTATATTAAGTAATCTGACGGACAAAAATATTATCGTTAGGGAGAATCTCGGGGATATATACGAGAGACTCAATAAAGATATGTTCTTTATGCCGCATAGATGCTGCATAGTCAATTTAAGGTTTGTAAATAAAGTTACAAAGAACAGATTGATAGTAATGGACAACGGTGATTTTTTACCTCTGTCACAGCGTAAGAAACAGGAGTTTATGAAATTATTATCACAGAATATTGTTTCGTCATTAATCGGGAGGTAGGATTATGAACTTAGCATTTTGGAGTAACATATCTTTATGTTTAACAACAGTACTTACAAATCTGCTCATATTTCGTTTTTATGCAAAGGTATATCAACTGAAGATAAAATCAAAGTGTATGGTAGTAATTCTTTTTGTTGTGGCTACATCAATACATTTATTGGTTAACAGTACGGTTTTACATTCTGATATTCCAAACTTTGTAAATACTATATATGGCATCATACATATAAATATTTGGAGCATAATTCTGTGTAATGGAAAGTTGAAACGAAAATTGCTTCTTAATATTTTATATTTGATAATTATGATTTTGGCAGAATTTGTTTCTACAACGTCATTGACTATTATTGATAGTTTAAGTTTTCAAAGTGTACTGACCAATGATAAAGATATTATTTTTAGCTGTGCTTTAAATGCGTTATTAATGTTTTTAGCTTGTAATGTTTTTATTCATGTATTATCACGCAAAGAGTTTACTAAAATTAAAACTACACAGATGATATTGCTTTTATTACTTACTATATTTGAGGTGTTTGTAGTATATCCTTATACTTTTAAGATAAGCAGTTATTTTGACGGAATAATAGCAATGATTATGGTAGTAGGCTTTATAGCGTTCGATTTTGCAATTACATATATTATTGAAATAGTGGCGAGTTTTTATGAAGACAAAATGGAATTACAGCTTATTCGTACCCAGAGCGAACTTCAACTGGCACATTATATCGAAACAGATAAAAAATATCAGGAATCCCAGAAGGTTATTCATGACATTAAAAAGCATCTGTATACTCTCAGAAAGCTAAGTAATATAGATAACGAAAAAGCGGAAAACTATTTAAGACTTATTGAAGAGGGCATGGATTCGCTGGTGATTGGATTCCACTGTAAAAATCAAATTTTAAGCATAGTTATGAGTCAGAAGATTGCTGTGGCTGAAAATGAAAATATTAAAGTTAATACAGATGTTGAAGATCTTACATTGGATTTCATCAGTGATGTGGATATAACCGCTATTTTTGCAAACCTTTGGGATAATGCAATTGACGCTTGCAGAAATGTCGATCATGGAGATAGGTTCATAAATGTTATAATCGGGCAACAAAACGGTTTTATTGTAATTAGTTTTGAAAACAGCTACAACGGAATAATAAAAAAAGAGGATAACAAAATCAAATCGGTAAAAGAGGACCATATAGGCTGGGGTTTATCAATACTTAATGCAACTGTCAAAAAATACAACGGTGAGTTTTTTACCGACTATGATGAAAATGTATTTAAAACAAGGCTGATGATTCCGACAAATAACGAATAAAGCTAAAATAAACAAAAACGGTAAGATAAGCAAGAGCTTGTTTTACCGTTTTTTATTTTTTAAAAACCCAAAATTCGAGTTAAATCGAGTTTTAAATCATGAAATCGCTTACTTCAGGGTGCTTTTTGTTGCATTCAGGGCAATCCTGTTGATTTTGTGAAAATAGGAATTATAATAAAAAACAAGGGGGGAGTAGTTATGTTAAACAAAAAAGTAAAAAGTATAATGACAAAATTTGTCAATAAGGTTGGAACAGCTGCTGCAAAGAATGATATGAATCAAACTTGTTTGGTGCATCTTTATCAACCGAAGCAGCCGAAGTCTTTAAAAAAGAGTGAAAAAAACTCTTAAGGCTTTAGGGTGAATGAAAATAGCCGTGTTGCTCTTTTCTTCACAAACACATGGGTGGTTAAGAGCATGGATGCGATTTTAAACAGAATAACTTCTTTTCTCGCAAATAACGATAATATTGACGAAGAAAGACTTGAAGTTATCAGATATGGAATAGAGATTCTTTTGTTAAAGGTTTTATTCTTTATAGCTTCAATGTTAGTAGGAGTATTACTGCATAGCTTTTGGGAGTGTTTGCTTTTTACTCTTTCGTTTTCTGCAATTCGTTCGATGGCGGGCGGCTATCATGCTGATACCAGAACAAAGTGTTTTATACAATCCATGTTCATGTTGATATTGGTGTTGGCAATTTTAAAATTAATTCAAGGGAATTTATTGGGCTGTGCAATAGTGATAGGTTTATCTATTGTAGCAGCAGTAATCATTTGGTTGACTTCTCCAATTGATACTGCAAATAAACGTCTTACAAATGAAGAACGAAAAATTCTTAAAATAAAATCCAGATTAATTTTAATAATTGAAACGGTAATTTGTATAAGTACATATCTTTTGAACTATGGAAAGGTTGCTTATTCAATAATGGCAGCTCTAATATCTACAGCGGTGTTGCTGATAATCGGCGGCTTAAAGAGTACCAAACAGATTTCTTGATATGCTGTAAAGTGTCAGAATGATCAACAGCCATGGAAAAAGTGTAAAAACACTTTGATAAAAAAGCATTAATTCTCTAAACTGAAGTTACACATAGAGAAAACAGCAGGCATTATAAAGTGCCTGCTGTTTTCGTTATATTGTGAATTGTACTGAATCGTATAAACAAAGGAACCCGCCATTAGCAGGTTCCTGAGCGTGTCGGCAAAGCCCTCCATGCTTCCCATGGGACAAACGCACTCACTTCGATAGCTTCGCCTATCTCGTTCTGCGTTTTTCCCCTAGGATACCCCTTTTCGTCGAAAATCGGCTCATACCGCCGATTTCCTCTTAAGGTGTCGCTGCGTCGGCACATGTCCGCCTACGCGACAATATTTTAAAAGTGTACTTTTTAGAAAGACAAAGGAACCCGCCATTAGCAGGTTCCTTTTATTAATATTATTCGTAGTATTCAAGAGCGGCGGTGAAGTCATCATCTGAAAGCTTTCCGATGCTTATAATTGAATCAATAGCATCAAGTGCATCTGTAACACACCAATCGCCATCGTATTTTATAACGGTCAATGTTTCTGAGCCGGTACTTGACTCGTTAGTGTTGTCATCTTTAACGGTGTAAGAAACATCTACCTCGTAACCCTTTTGTGCAACAAGTGAGTCTTTGTCATAGTTATCTAATTTGTCCTTGTCGATTTTATTCATGCTGAGAATTTCGCAATCATAATCAACATCAATATTACTTGTTTCGTACACAGTTTTCATTCTTCTACAGCCGGTTTTAAAGGTTTCAATATCGCTTGAGTTTTTATCTTCTACTATTGTGACAAGAGTGGTGTAGCCGATAGCTTCTTTGAAATCCTCAAACTCAAAATCCTCTTGAGCTTCATAAAAAGCTTCGACTGTTTCTTCGCATCCTGCCGATGAGAAGAACAGAAAATAAATTAATATTCCGGCACCGATCAGAAGCGCCAAAATTATAATTAATATGGCAATAAGAACTCCCTTGCCGGATTTTTTAGTCGGCTCCGGTTCGACAGCGCCTTCTGAATATGCAGCGTTGCTTGGTGCAGGCTCAAAAGCTGCGGTGTCGTTGGGTGTATACGCAACAAATGGGCTTGCATTAGTAGGTTCAACCGTTGATTCAGCAACCTGCTCTGTATCAGGTGCAGCATTTTCTTCGGTTGCTTCCGGTTGCTCTGAAGCAGGCTCTGCTATTGGCTCTGAAACAGGTTCTTCAATTGGCTCTGCTGCCGGCTCAACAACTGGCTGAGGTGTTTCAATCGGTTCTGACTTAGCACCGCATGAAGTGCAGAAGTTACTGTTATCTTCGAGCTGTGCGCCACAGTTTGAACAAAATTTTGACATAGGAAATCCCCCTTTGTTTATTTATAGATAAATAATAACATATCACTTGGTAAAAGTAAATAGTTTTACGTTTAAATAAAGTGCGCTTAACAGTTTAATAATACAAGGGTTGGTTACTTTGAACTGTTGAGTGTATTAAGCTCTTCTTGGTATTCCTCATCACTCATTTTTCCGTAAAAGGCAGCATCGCATATAAGTCCGAGAGCGTCGTATGTACACCATTCCGAGTCTATTCGCAGAACCGTAAAGGTCTTGGTTTCATCTTTTGCAGTTGAATCGGGAAAGGATTGTAACACCTCAACGGTATAACCCTCCTCAGCGTCTATCTGATATCCTTGACCGAAGGAATCCGCCTTTGAGTGCTTGTATGCCAAAAGATCGATTTCATCAAGCTGAGTAATGTTTACAACGGTTATTTTAAAGTTTTTTGATTTTTTTGATTCAGCACTTATGGAAATAAGCCGCTCTGTTCCCTTTTTGACATCCGACAATGATATGTCATAATAATCCTCAGAAGCAGATTTTAAAAGCTCCTCGCTTACGGCATTCTTTAAATCCTGATAATCGCCTTCACCGTTTAATATATTCAAGTACGAGGTTATCGAAGCTTCGTATGTGTTATTTTTTATGTAGTTTACGAGAATAAATATTACAAAGACCGCAAGAATTGAAATTGCGACAACGCCTATAATTATGTCACGGTATCTCGATACTTTGAATTTTACAACTTTGTTTGTGAGCGTTTGCTTGGTAGACGGAGCGGTTTGATAAGAGGAGTCGGAAATATTTTGAGAACGACTTTTAGCCGTGCCTGATATTTTTTCGCCGCACCACGGGCAGAACTTCTCATCCTCTGAAAGCTCTGTGCCGCAAATATGGCAAAAGTTTTGCATATTACCCCTCCCTCTCTTGTAGTATTTAAGGATTAATGGATCTCAACTTGTTCGGCGTTTTTTATGATAATTCTAGGAACTCTTTTTGAGATGCCGCAGGTTATTTCATATCCTATAGTGCCGCACAAATCGGCAATGTCATCCGCAGTTATTTCTTCGCCGCTGCGTTTGCCGATTAAAACAACCTCATCGCCTGTTGAAACGTCAACATCCGTTACGTCAACAGTTATTTGATCCATACATACGTTTCCTACAATTTTGCATCTTTTTCCGCCTATTATGACCTCTCCCCTGTTTGAAAGAAGTCTTGGGTATCCGTCGGCATAGCCAACCGTTACGGTAGCAATTTTCATGTTAGTTTCAGCGCAAAATGTTCGTCCGTATCCGATATATGTACCGGGTTTAATGTTTTTTACCATAGAAACCGTTGAAACAAGTTCCAGCACGGGCTTCATTTCAATCGGTACTTTAAGCGCATGGTTTGGACAAAGCCCGTAAAGGATAATTCCCAGTCTTGCGAGGTCTGAATCTTTATGAGAAGTGTATATTCCTCCTGCGGAATTGAGCCAATGGCAAATCCCCGTTTCGTATCCGTCCTCGTTAAGTATTCTTTTTACTTCTTTGATTTTACTTATTTGTGCTTCGGTATAAGCTTTGTTGTCTAAAGAGTCGGAATCTGCAACGCAAAGATGCGTAAAAATCCCTTCAACCTTGAGCTTTCCTAAAGAGTATATTTTTTCAGCGTCCCTTACAGCGTCACTGATATTGTCACATGGAATTCCTATTCTCGTCATCCCTGTATCAAGCTTTATGTGAACACGCACCATGCCGCTTGTCACATGGCTGTTTAACTCTTCTGCGTAATTTAAGTCAACGCAGGCTTGAATTATGTCATACTTTATAAGTGCGTCAGCTTCGGCGGGATCGGTATAGCCGAGTATAAGTATGTTACCGTTTATTTGGTTTTCTCGAAGTTCGATTGCTTCGGATATGTTTGAAACTGCAAACCAATTTATGTTTAAGTCGTTTTGAAGGCATTTTGTTACAGCCCTTACGCCGTGTCCGTAAGCGTCCGCCTTAACAACGCACATAAGCGAAGCTTTGCCGCCAATTGCCGTCTTGTAGCTTTTTGCATTGAAAATAAGATTGTCAAGATTTATCTTTGCGGCGGTTCTTTTTGTATAGTACATAAAAAATCAGTCCTTAGCTATTGAAATGTTTTTAATTTTATGTTATTCTTAATGTATATGATTTTTTGACATAAATAAAGGAGGGGGTCTTAAATAATATGCAGAAAAAAAGACCTCTTGCTTTATGCTTTTCGGGACACAGACCGGAGAAGCTTCCCGGAAAGGGAAAGGACAGTGAGCCGGCATTTTGCCATTTGCTGAGCGTTTTATATATGGAAATAGACACAGCTTTAAAAGAAGGTTATACTGTGTTTTATTCGGGAATGGCAAGGGGAATTGACATTTGGGCTGCGAAGTTTGTCATTGAACAGCGTTTTTCTCATCCCGAAATAAAGCTTATTTGTGTGATTCCTTACAAAAAACAAAATCAAAATTTTCGTGGTACGGATAAATGGGATTACTCATATGTTTTAAGCGAGGCGGACGAAGTCATTTGTTTAAATGAGGAGTACACCAAAAGCTGTTTAAGAGAACGGAATGAATACATGGTCAACCACTCCGATAAGCTTATAGCCGTTATGTCAAATCCGAGAAGCGGAACAGGCATGACTGTGAACATGGCAAGAAAAAAAGGAATAGATATTAAAAAAATTGATATAAACAGTCTTTCCCCGTTATTTGAATCTAGTTAATAGTTTACACCGAAATTGTAAAAGTTTCAAGCCTTTTTTTATTTTAACGGAAACTTGTTAAAGATATGTATCTAAAACACGAAAGGACTTTAATCTATGGCAAAGGATAATAAAAAGAAATCAACGCAGGCTCCTGTTGCATTAGTTTATTTTATAACGCTTGCAGTAGTGCTTTTGGTCGTCGGCGGAATATCAATGTTTGTAATGACGAAATATGTAATTGTTGACGATGACTCGTCAGTTTCGTCTTCGGAGGATTCTACTCCGACAAAAAAAGATAATTCTACAAAGCTTTATCTTCTTGTAAATGACAAAAGCGAGCTTGAAATGACTTTGGTTGAGAGGGTTTTGCCGAAATCGTCTAAAATAGTGCTTTTGCCGATGTCTGAAAAAACGCTTGCACAGGGAACTGAAAAAACGCTTGCTGATATTTACAAAAGTGCCGGCTCTCAGGGAGTTATAGCAGAGATTGAAAAGCTCCTCGGAACAGAAATGAATAACTACATAGTTTTAAATCACGAGAATTTTGAAAACCTTATTGACAACTTAGCGTCAGTATCCTATGTGATACCTGAAAATATGTATTATATAGACCAAAATTCAGATGATATTGTAAACTATGAACAAGGATTGGAGATTACACTCTTCGGTTCGGAGCTTAGACCGCTTTTGACATATCCGTTGTATGAAAACGGACCGGGCGAAAATGTTAAGGTTTGCGGAGAGCTTATATCGAGCGTAATTAATCAAGGACTTAAAACTTCGCTTACCGTTCAAAATTTAAGAGCAACTTTCAGCACTATGGTAAAAGGTTCGGATGATAAAGATTTTTCGTTGAACGATTTTTCTGAAAAGACTCAAAGCAATATTGAATATATAATTGATAATTCCAATGAGCCTGCAAATTATATTACTGCGACGGGAGCTTGGAATACCGAGGGAACAGCTTTTACCGTTGACGAGAGTTTTAAGGAGCAGCTTAAATCGCTCTTTGAGCTTTAAATCAAGGATTGAGGGATGAAAAATAAAATATGAAGCTTATGGTGCTAATTTTAAACAGAACCGAAAGGCTTGATGCGCTTTTGGAGGGGTTTTCGACTGCCGGTATCTCAGGAGCCACAATTATTGAATCATCGGGACTTGCGCAGGCCTTAAACAGAATGGGTTCTTCGCTTCTTACAACAGCTATCAAGGATATTTTAGGAGCGGCGGCTGAAGATGATAACAGAACCGTGCTGTCAGTCATTAAGGACGAGCAGCTTGATACGGTAAGAAAGGTTGTCTATGCAACTGTCGGAGATTTATCGCTTCCAAACACCGGAGTTTTGTTTACTGTTCCGATAGATTTTGCGGAGGGAATACCTAAAATATAATTCGTAATTCTTAATTCTTAAAGCGTAATTATTATAATTTACAATTGATAATGGAAAATGGATAATGCTTAATTCGGAATTATTCAATTGACAATTGATAGTGGACAATGGAAAATGGATAATGTTTAATTCGTAATTTATAATGCGTAATGCGTAATAATAAATTGACAGCATATTGGATATATACGAAAGGAGAATAGTATGCAAAATACAGAAAAGACAATGGAAAAAATAGTAATCCTTTGCAAAAACAGAGGATTTATTTTTCCGGGAAGCGAAATTTACGGAGGTCTTGCGAACACATGGGATTACGGCCCTTTGGGTGCACGCCTTAAAAACAACGTAAAGGACACATGGAGAAAAAGATTTATTCAAGAGCGTCCGAACAGCTATGAGGTTGACGCAGATATACTTATGAACCCGAGAGTTTGGGAAGCAAGCGGACATGTAACAAGCTTTTCCGATCCGCTTTTGGACTGTAAGGAATGTAAAATGCGTCATAGAGCGGACAACCTTATTGACGACTTTGACCCTAATGCTCATGCTGACGGTATGACAAAGGAAGAGATGTTTGAGTACATAAAAGCTCATTCTATCCCCTGCCCTCATTGCGGAAAACATAATTTTACCGATATAAGAGAATTCAATCTTATGTTCCAAACCTTTAGAGGAGTTACAAACGATTCCAAGAGCGTAATTTATCTTCGCCCTGAAAATGCACAGGGAGAGTATGTAAACTTCTTAAATGTACAGCGCACGATGCGTGCGAAGCTTCCGTTTTCTATCGGACAGATAGGAAAAGCTTTCAGAAATGAGATTACTCCTGGTAACTTCACTTTCAGAACAATTGAGTTTGAGCAGATGGAATTTCAGACGTTCTGCAAAGAGGGAGACGACACAGATCTTTACGATTACTTTAAGAATTACGGAATGGAGTATTACAAGGACCTTGGCATTGACCCTGAGCATTTGCGGTTCCATGACCACGAAAAGCTTGCTCACTATGCAAAGGCAGCCTGCGATATTGAATTTTTGTTCCCGTTTGGTTGGGGCGAGATAAACGGAACTCACAACAGAACTAATTTCGACCTTACACGCCATCAGGAATACAGCGGAACAAAGCAGGAATATCTCGATCCGGAAACAAACGAGAAGTTTATCCCGTTTATTATCGAGTCAACATACGGACTTGACAGAACAGTTTTGGCGCTTCTTTGTGAGGCTTATGACGAAGAGGTTATAGATGCGGAAAAAAATGACACGAGAGTTGTGCTTCATCTAAGCCCTGTGGTAGCTCCTTATAAGGCTGCTGTTTTACCGCTTTCAAAGAAGCTTTCGGACGGAGCTTGTGAGCTTCACAAAAAGCTTTCAAAGTCGTTTATGGTTGACTTTGATGTTACAGGTTCGATCGGAAAAAGATATCGCCGTCAGGACGAAATCGGAACACCTTTCTGTATCACATATGACTTTGATACGCTTGAGGACGGATGTGTGACAGTAAGAGACAGAGATACTATGGAGCAGGAAAGAGTGAAGATCGAAGAACTCGAAAGCTATATTTCTAAAAGAATTGAATTTTAGGTTTTAGTTTAATATAATTTTAAGAGCAGGCAATATCGGTATTGCCTGCTCTTTTTTCTCGTTTTGTGCGGTTTTGTTTATTTAAGTTTGATAAAAAATCACTTTGCGTTAACTGTTCAAAATTGCCGTATAACACAAGGTGGTAAATTATATACCGTGGTATCGCATATATGCATTGCTTCGATACTGTGTGGGCGATAAGTCTGTCGCCTTTTTAAACGCACGGCTGAAATAGTTGCTGTCGCTGAAGCCGCAGCGGAAAGCAACCTCTGTGATTGAATAATTGCTCGCCGCCAGCAGCTGCTTTGCGTTTTTTACACGAATGTTTGTTATATAGTCTGTTGGAGTGCAGTTAAAGGCTTCCTTAAAAACTCTTATAAACTGACGCTCGGAATAGTTTGAGATTTCTGCAAGAAAGGGTACTTTTATTTTTTTGCCGAAATTCTTTTCTATATATGTAATTGCTTTTGCGAGGTTAATTATGTTCTCGTCAGCACCTAAGCTATCAAAGCTGTAAAGTCTTGACAGCTCAACACAAAGGCGAAGAAAGCAAGAAGTTATAACGGTTTTTCTTCCGTCTTTTCTGAGATAGTATTCCTCGTAGATATCCTCTATCATTTTGCATACTTTCATAAAATCGTCGATTGCAAGGCGAAGACGGTTTTTGAAAAATCCCTCTTTTGTATAGTGCGGCTCAAGAACAAAAAGAGCCTGAAAACCCGCCGATGTAGTAAGATCATTTTCGCTTGTGAAAAAGAAGCGTGGGTTAAACATGATATTGCATATATGAAAGTTTTCGGCATTTTTATAACCGTGTTGTATATCGTTTGAAATTACAAAGACATCGCCTTTTCGTATCTTTTGCAAATCTCCGCAGACAATGTGTTCTGCACTTCCTTCCATAACTATCACAAGCTCTGAGTAGCCGTCATGGGAATGGAGATACATCTCCCCTTCATGAACCCCGTATTGAATAAAAAAAGGAAAACTCAAATCCTTTGTAAAGGTGTCAAGTGATATTTTCATGTGCCGGCTCCCTTGAATGGCAAAATAATGCTTATAGCTGTCGTTATTACAATATAAAACGAAAAGAATTTATGCTAATATCATTTTAACATAACATTTTTAATTTTGCAAGGAGGAATTAAAATGCCAAATCCTATTTTACCGCTTTGGGAATATATTCCCGATGGAGAGCCGAGAGTTTTCGGTGACAGAGTGTATTTATACGGATCTCATGACAGACCGGGCTCTGACAGCTTTTGCGACCAAAAACTAAAAGTTTGGAGTGCATCGCTTAACGATTTAAACAACTGGGTTTGTCACGGCAACAGCTTTTGCCTTGTTGAGGACAGCGAAAAAAGTGCCGACATAGAAGGGCTAGAGAATTGTTATCTTTATGCGCCTGACGTTGTTCTTAAGGACGGCGAATATTACCTTTATATGTATGTGTTTTTCTCAAAGGGAATTGTTGCAAAAAGTGATAAGCCTGAGGGCCCGTTTAAGCTTATTTCAACGTATAAGTACGACGAGGAGGACGCAGGCGATGACGGAGTGTTTAACGATCCGGGCGTTCTTGTTGACGATGACGGAAAAGTTTATATTTATTATGGTTTTGAAAGATCGCATTTCGGTGAAATTAATCCTGAAAACATGATAGAAATTAAAAAGGGGACGCTAAAGCACGATATGGTCGGCATAAGAGAAGACGAAGCAAAGTTTTTTGAAGCCAGCTCGCTCAGAAAGATCGGCGATACCTATTATTTTATCTATTCGCCGAGAATCGGAAGCAGACTTGCTTACGCTACCTCAAAAAAACCCGAAGGTCCTTTTGAATATCGTGGGTATATAGTTGACAACGGCGTTGACTATCCTGCCGGCAACAACCACGGCTCGATATGCTTTATAAACGGACAGTGGTATGTTTTTTATCACAGGATGACTAACGGCTCAATAATGTCAAGAAGAGCGTGCGTTGAGAAAATTGAAATTCTGCCAGATGGAACGATTCCGACCGTAGAAATGACCTCGCTTGGATTTGAAAATTCGCTTAACCCATACAAAATAACTGAGGCGGAGATTGCCTGTGTTTTAAAAGGCGGTGCAATTGTAACAGAGCATGATCCTTTCACAAGAGTTGTTACGAATATTAAAAAAGACTGCATTATAGGATATAAGTATTTCGATTTCGGTGACGACAATACTCAAAGAAGCATGACACTGAGCATGAAGGTGTTAGGTACGGGATGCCGTTCTAAAATTCATGTGTATATTGACAGTACAGCTGACGAAAACGAAATCGGAGTTGTAAAAGTCGGTCCACACGACGGCGTTTACGGTGGAAAAATTAAATGCGTAAACGGACGTCATGCGTTGTATTTTAAGGTCGAGTACGATTACAAGGGATATTTTTCAAAGGATTTTGATACAAGAAATCTTTTTGACCTATGCTCGTTTGTTGTGTTAAAATGATATCGCATTATTTTCATAAATCCTTCGCAAAGGGCTTCGCATATATAGCGGAGTCCTGAGCGTGTCGACAAAGTCGAAATAAAAGTTTTGGTCAAGCTTTTTTAAAAGCTTGCGGAATACATGAGGCAGAGCCTTGGTCGCCGTCCGCAGACGGCGAAATTCTTTTATCAAAGCGCTTTTCAAGGGGTGAATTTTAAAACAG
>CABUAH010000015.1 GCA_902489475.1 uncultured Oscillospiraceae bacterium
ATGCCCTTAGCATGACTGTTTATCATACCTACATCTGCCGTTGTGATAGCTCCGTCAGTCTTTGCATCAGCACATTCAAGCTTGTAGCCTTCAAGAATATTAATTCCCTTTGCGTGTGAGTTTGCCATGCCGACATCAGCTGTTGTTACCTTTCCGTCGCCGTTTATGTCGCCAAGCGGATTAAGATCCACATTCATTGCCAAGTCGCTATCCGTAACTGTGACCTCATATGTTCTTTCCACATATTTGCCGCCGCTGATCTTAAGAGTGTATGTTCCTGCTTCAAGGTCTGCTATGCTGTAGTTGCCCATACTCTTTGTATTTACAGAATACTCTGAGCCGTCAGACGATACTGCTGTTACCGTCATATCTGTTGTTGTATCAGAATCAGATACGTTTACCGCACCTGAAACTGTATATGTGTCAGGCTCAGGAGGTATCGGATCGTCAACCTCTTCGTATACGCAAAACTCAAGCTTACTATTGGCTGTAGCTACTATGCAGGCAGCCTTATCAGTCGAATCAAATGTTCCTGAAATTCCTTGCCAAATGTTTATCATTCCATTGCCAGTGCCATCGCTTGTTAAAACATTTCCTATCTTAAGGTCAGAACTGTCAAATGTATAACCGTTTATGGTAACACTGTTTACAAGCATAGTGTCGCTGCTTCCCTCAGGTAAGTTTGCAAATCCCAAATTCCAAAATCCGGTGGTTTCAAATTCAGGAGTAAGCACATAATCATTTGTACCTGACTTAACATTTATTGTAAATGTAGGATATTCTCCGGCTGCATCAGTATCGCAATACTGGTACATAAAATCTTGGTCGCCTGTTGAAGTGATATTATAAATAACTTCTGTTATAGTTTTTGCAACCGGTTTTACATTTGCAGCCCTTCCTGCTTCCTTAAGATTGAAATATGCATCTATAAGGCTATCATAAGCTGAAGCATACTTAGCACTGTCAGAATCAGCTACGACCTTTTCTGCATTTGTAAGAGCAGTCGAGAAAGGTTTCCATGTGTCAGCCGTGTAATCCTTTTCAACGCAAACCTTTGCAATAGAAATAGCTCTGTTGATATTCGCTTCATCTGTTGAATACACGCTTACCATAGCGTCAATAAGTTCCGGGAACACGATCTTACAAGAACCTCTATTTATAAGACCGAAGCTGTTTGAAGAAGCTCCGTTGTCCCAATATACAGGAATACATCCATACTGCTTAGCGTATGTGAACATAGTATTTACCCAGTGCGCTCTGAAATATGTATTTCTAGGATCAGCACTTGATTTGTTGATACAACCGCACTCACCGATCACAACAGGATAGCCTTGAGAAACGAACTTATCATAAACCTTCTTGATCTGACCTTCCATATCAGATTCCTTATTCTGATATCCTGCTGATTTATTAGGATCAGCTTCACTTCCCCATTGCGTATATCTTGTGCTTGTTCCATCACCGGCAAAATCCCACGGTCCGTAATAGTGAACCGACACCATAATTCTCTTGCCGCTTATGCTGCTGTCCAAGTAATTATCAGTAGGTATTTTAAAGCTGTATCCTCCTTGCGGATAAACAGTCTGATCAATATCTGTGTTCCAGCCCGGTATCAACAGCCAACGCTTTGCATTGTTTCCGCCTGTCTGACGAACTGTATCAACAAAGATCTGATTATACGCATTAATGTTGTCATATGCTGAGAAATCCTGTCCGCTGTATTTACCGTCAAATTCTTCGTTCATTGATTCAAAGATCAAATGCTCGTCATAATCTTTAAATGTAGCCGAGATTTGTTCCCAACAAGCTTTATATTTTTCTTTGATCTCAACCTGCTTATCATCGGACTCCGCACATAAAAGCCATCCGCCGTCAACTGTGTAATATCCATCACCGTGCATATTGATAATTACATACATTCCTATGTCATAAGCATAGTCAACAACTTCCTTTACCCTTGCAAGCCATGCCGAATCGATCTTATAGCCCGAAGCCTTATCACCTATTTTACTCAAGTATGATACAGGGATTCTTATTGTCGAATAACCTGCGTCTTTAACTGTCTGTATAAGTTTCTTTGTTATCACAGGATTTCCCCAAGTCGTTTCACTAGGAACGCCGCCATTTGCAGCTTCGAGCTGGTTACCTAAATTCCAGCCTGCCGCCATAGCTTGTGTCATCTGTGTTTGATTCAAATCTGTAAATTTATCCGCTGCTCTTGTATCTGCCGCAAACGCAAACGAAGCACACATAGTGCTTATAGCTAATGCTGCCGCAGAAACAGCGCAAAGTATTTTTTTAAGTTTCATAGTTTTCCTCCTTTTTAATTAAAAATACACAATTATAATAACATAAAATCAACTTATTTTCCATTGACTTATTAGACAAATATAGTATAAGCTATTTATGCAATAGCACAAAAACCGGCAGAAGAAAACTTCTGCCGGTATAATTTTTATTCTGCTGAATTTTTTAATATAACATCTGTGACTAACTGAGGAGGAAGCTGTTCATATCTTGCCATTTCAAAGTCAAATGAACCTCGTCCCTGAGTTGTCTGACGAAGATAAAGAGTGAAGTCCGACATCTCCGCCATAGGAACGTCTGCAATAATTTCCGTCATTCCCTTTTTATCCGACGGATTCATTCCCAAAACTCTTCCTCTTCGCTTATTAAGCTCGCCCATTACATCTCCTGTATTTTCATCAGGCACCATTACATTTAACGCACCGATAGGCTCAAGTAATACAGGATCAGCCTGACGCATACCCTCTTTGTATGCAATTGAGGCTGCCATTTTAAACGCCATTTCAGACGAGTCAACCGGGTGGTAGGAGCCGTCAACTAATATAGCCTTTAATCCTACAACGGGGAATCCTGCTAAAACTCCCTTATTGACGCTGTCCAAAAGTCCCTTTTCAACAGCCGGGAAGTAATTTTTCGGAACCGCTCCACCGAAAACCCTTTCCTCAAATATAAGCTTGTCTGAAACGCACGGCTCAAATTCTATCCATACATCTCCGTATTGTCCATGTCCGCCCGACTGCTTTTTATGTTTTCCTTGAACCTTAACCTTCTTGCGGATAGTTTCCTTATACGGAACTTTAGGAACTACAAGCTCTATGTCGATTCCGAAATCCCTTTTAAGCTTTCCGATAACGGTATCGTGATGAAGTCCGCCCAATGCGCTTAATATCATTTCTTTCGTAGAATCGTCCTGAACATAAGAAATAGTTTTATCCTCCGAAAGGATCTTTGATATTGCGGCGGAAATCTTGCTTTCGTCTCCGCCCTTTGACTTAACAGCCATTTTGTGACAAGGCTTAGGGAATTTGATTTTTTCAAGACTTACAACCCGCTGAGGATCACACAGTGTATCATTTGTCTCAGCATTTAGCTTTGTTGCAACGACTATATCTCCGCAAACCGCTTCCGCTGTATCCTCAGTCTTTTTACCGTTTAAGAATACAAGCTTTCCGATCTTTTCACTTGCCCCCGTTTCAGCATTAACAAGCTCCGTTCCCGATTTAAGCTTTCCGCTGAATACTTTTATATAAGACATCTTTCCGACAAACGGATCGGCAACCGTCTTAAACACAAATGCTGACACAGGAGCGTTTTCATCACATTCAACTTCTATTGGCTCTCCGTCAGGTGTTACACCTATCTTCTTTTCCTTTTCGCTCGGAGCAGGCATCAAAAGAGAAATTTCTTTTAAAAGCATATCAACTCCTGCAAGTGTTGTTGACGATACGCAGGTAACAGGAGTAATTATTCCCTCGTTCATTCCCTTATGTATTCCGTCAATAAGCTCCTTTTGAGTAAACGGCTCGCCTGAGAAAAACTTTTCAAAAAGCGCCTCGTCAGTTTCTGCAACAGCCTCCGATACCGCTTCTATAAGTCCATCAATTCTGTATTCCATCTTCTCGGAAACCTCTGCTGTCGGCATATCGGTTTCCACAGCATTTCCGTTTTCATCATATTTATACGCTTTCATCTCAATGAGATTTACATATGAAACGATTTTTCTGTCCGCAATCACAGGCACAACAACAGGACAAACTGTAGGTCCGAATTCAGCCTTTAACGATGTCAAAACATTGTTAAAGTTTGCGTTTTCATCATCAAGCTTTGTAACAACAAACATTCTCGGCTTTCCGGTTTCAACCGCATAATCATAAGCCTTTCTTGTTCCTACCTTAACGCCTGATTTTCCCGAAACGGTAATCATTACAGATCCGCTCGCAAAAATCCCCTCCATCATCTCTCCTGCAAAATCAAAAAGTCCCGGAGTATCAAGCAGGTTTACTTTAAAATCGTCCTTCTCAAGATATGACAGAGATGTATATACCGAACACTTTCTCTTAGTTTCTTCCGCTGTGTAGTCAGAAATCGTATTGCCCTCTGTTACCTTTCCGAGCCTATCAGACCTACCGGATTTATATAAAAGCGCTTCAACAAGAGAAGTCTTTCCCGATCCTGCGTGTCCTGCAACAGCTATGTTTTTAATTTTTGTACAATCATATGCTTTCATTGTATTCATACTCCTATCTATATTCTTTAATTTTATTCACATTCGACAATTATAATCAAAGCGTTTAGTTAATTATATACTATTTAAACAAAAATTGCAATAGGTGAATTGTTATTTTTATAAAAAATCAATATTTTTATGCAAATTTGGTATTTACTTTTGCACTTTTATGTGTTAAAATGTAAAAGCAGTTAAATAAGGGGGCATTGCCCCGTCATTCAACAAGCGGCACAGGGCGTTAGTTCCTTAGGATTTCATTTGGGGATTTTAAGTCCCTACTGAAAGCCGTAGATGTAATCCGCCGCCTTAGAGTTGGGGGCATCTTGCCGCAGTTATATTGGGAGGGATATTTTATGCCTATTACAGATATTTTAAGACAAAACGCTGTAAATTACGGCGATGAAATTTGTCTTGTTGAAATAAATCCTTCAATCAAGGAAAACAAAAGAAGGACATGGAAGGAATTTGAGCTTATCGAGCCGTCTGCTCCGGAGCATTACAGAAGAGAAATCACATGGGCAGTATTTGACGAAAAGTCAAACCGATTTGCAAACCTTTTGCTTTCAAGGGGAATAAAAAAGGGTGACAAGGTAGGTATTCTGCTTATGAACTGTCTTGAATGGCTTCCGATATATTTCGGGGCGTTAAAGGCAGGTGCACTTGCCGTACCGCTTAATTTCAGATATACCGCTGAAGAAATCAAATACTGTGTAGAGCTTGCAGATGTTGACGTTCTTATGTTCGGCCCTGAATTCATCGGAAGAGTTGAAGAAATTGCCGAAACTATCGACCGTGTAAAATACCTATTTTATGTAGGAGAGGGCTGTCCTGTATTTGCAGAGCATTATGACAGTCTTACGTCAAACTGTTCGAGCAGCGATCCTTTCATAGAGCTTACCGACTCAGATGACGCAGCTATTTATTTTTCGTCGGGAACAACAGGTTTTCCAAAGGCAATTTTACATAACCACGAAAGCTTGATGCACTCTTGCAAGGTTGAGCAAAACCATCACTCACAAACAAAAGACGACGTATTTTTATGTATTCCCCCGCTTTATCACACGGGGGCGAAAATGCACTGGTTTGGAAGCCTTTTGTCAGGCTCAAAGGCTGTTTTGCTAAAGGGTACAAAGCCTGAGTTTATCATAAGAACGGCAAGCGAGGAAAAATGCTCGATAGTATGGCTTTTAGTTCCTTGGGCTCAGGATATTCTTGATGCAATAGATAGAGGAGATATTGATTTATCTGAGTACGATTTATCAAACTGGCGGCTTATGCACATAGGTGCTCAGCCCGTACCGCCAAGCCTTATTAAAAGGTGGAAAGAAATTTTTCCGAATCATCAGTACGACACAAACTACGGATTGTCGGAATCTATCGGTCCGGGATGTTTGCATCTCGGAGTTGAAAACATTCATAAAGTAGGCTCAATAGGCAAAGCCGGCTACGGCTGGGAAGTAAAAATAGTTGATGAAAATTCAAATCCTGTCAAACCCGGAAGCGTAGGTGAGCTTTTAGTAAAAGGTCCTGGTGTTATGACCTGTTATTACAAAGATGAAAAAGCAACAAACGAGGTTCTAAAGAACGGTTGGCTTTACACAGGCGATATGGCTGAAGAGGATAAGGACGGATTTATTTATCTTGTTGACAGAAAGAAAGACGTTATCATAAGCGGCGGTGAAAACCTCTACCCCGTTCAGATAGAAGACTTTTTAAGAAGCAACGAGGCTGTAAAGGACGTTGCCGTTATAGGACTTCCGGACAAAAGACTCGGAGAAATTGCAGCTGCGATAATAGAAGTAAAACCGGGCAAAACGCTTACCGAAGACGATGTCAATGCATTTTGTATCGCTCTTCCAAGATACAAACGTCCGCATAAGATAATTTTTGCAGATGTACCGAGAAACCCGACAGGTAAAATCGAAAAGCCGAAGCTTCGGGAAATCTACTGCGGTGAAAGCGTTGTTGCAAAGCAAAACGAAATACTGGTATGACCTTCAGTAAATTATAATTAACGCATATCTTAGTAAACAAATTTAAGCCCTCGATATTCGGGGGCTTTTTGACTTTTAACGAGAAATGCAATAAGAATTTAAGTACGAAATCAAATAAGTAAGTATCCAAGTGCAAGCATAAGTTTGATATCTGCACCGTTTTTGTAAAGAATGTAAATAAGTATTCCGATAATCGCTTTGTCCTCGTCGATGTTTAACTCATCTAAAATAGATTTGCCTGAATTTTTTTGTGTGCCGAATCCTGCCAAAGAATTAAAAAAATTACTAAGCGGTGACGCAGCATGCCTTTGAAAATTGCTTTTCGGCTGAGGATTTGGCATTTGAACATTATTATTTTGAGAATTATTCGGCGGTGCGTCAGACTGCACAGGGTTAGCGCTTGCGTGCATCTGCCGCATTCTTCTCATAGCCTGATCTCGCAGAGTTGAAAAATCATCAGATGATGCCAAGGAAGTCACCTCCGAGAAGACCGCTTTCCTTTAAAACAGGGAGCATTGATAATAACCTCAAAATTTTTATTACTTGGTCAACTTTAGCTTGCTTTTCATCCTTTAGAAGCGGTTTTAACGCAAGCAGCAAAGCCACATTCTTGTCATTTTTACCGCTTGCTTCAACCATTCCCTTAAGCTGCATTATTTTCCCTATATCTATGTCAAGAGATGACGATGCACTGTTGTTATTATCGTTCCTTGGCGTATCCTGAGAATCTCCTCCGAGTATTTTGGAAATATCAAAGGGCGGATTTGTGTTATCGGACGAATCACCGGAACCGAGCATTGACGCAAGCTCTTTTATTTGCTTCATGCTTTCCTCATCGTTTAACACTTCATTTAGCTTATTCATCAAATCATCCGTCTTAATCACCGCCCTTTTTTAAGCTAAATAAAACTATTTTGAAAGCTTTTTATAAATCTCCTGAGCTTGTGGAGTAGATAATATTTTCTGTGCGATTTTAGGATCACTCAAAGCTTTTGTTAGCTTCTCGGAATCCGTTTTGCTCATGCCGCTCATAGCCTGATCAAAAACACCGCTCTCAAGCTGTTTTTTCAGCGTTTCCGGCGATGTTCCGAGTTTCTTAGACGCAACAGAAAGCAATGCATCCAGCTGTTTGTCGTTTATCTTCATAATATACCTCCGAATAATACTTGTATTTAATAAAATCATATGTTATAATATCTTGAAATATCCCATAATCAATGATAAACATTTTAGAAAGAAGCGATCATTTATGAAAATAGTCGTCTTTTCCGATACTCACGGGCTTATATCGTCTGCACAGGAAGTAGTTGAAAAAAATATCGATGCCGATTTGTTTATTTTCCTAGGCGATGGTGAGAACGATTATAATTTTGTATACAACAACTACCCGCAAAAAAACTTTCTCGGAGTTTCGGGAAACTGCGATTACTACTCTGATCTTCCCGAAGTAGCTGAATTCTTTTTAAAGGGCAAAAAAATCGTTTATACTCACGGACACAGATACAATGTCAGAGGCTCTATCGACATTCTTTATTGTCTTGCGAAGGAACATGAGGCAGACATCGTATTGTTTGGTCACACCCACGAAAGATTTTACAGCGTTCGTGACGGAATCCACTTTTTAAATCCCGGAAGCGCAACTATCCCACGTGACGGAAAAGGACCGTCATATGCCGTGATTGATCTTACGGAAAAGACTATAGATATTAAACACTTTGATCTTAAATAATATATTATATGCGAAAAAACATTTCAATGTGAAAAAGGCGAGCGGTTCATTGAACAAGTCCAGTAAAAATGGACAATAGAAAAAAGCACCTCCTATGGTAGAATTAAACTACCATAGGAGGTTTTATTATGCTTCTATATTATTTCATGTGAAAAAGTTTAAAGTTCATCAATATTTAATACTTTACCAAAACCTCAGAACCTTTTTCTGTATCAAATACAAATGCTCCGTTTTCATAGCCTTTGCTTACTGCACCGAGAGTGACGCTTACTTGTGCATTTTCCGGTGCCGCAACTCTAAGAGTATTGCCTGCCTTCGATATTATCCTTGCGTCAACACTGTCGCCTTTAAACTTAAAGCTTACCTCAAAACCGCCTCTTGCCAAAGCGCCTCTAACCTCTCCCTCGCTCCACTCGTCAGGTCTTGCAGGAAGGAATACAATTTCGCCGTTTTCACTTTGCAAAAGAGCTTCAATGATTGCTGCCGTTCCGCCGAAGTTTCCGTCAATCTGAAACGGAGGATGATTGTCAAACATATTTGGATTCGTTGAGCGATTTAAAAGAGCCTTTAGGTTTTCATAAACCTTTTTGCCGTCAAAAAGTCTTGCCCACATATTCGTTATCCACGCTCTGCTCCAGCCGGTATGTCCGCCGCCGTGAGAAAGGCGCCTGTTAATTGTTGCTCTTGCCGCTTCAGCAAGCTTCGGCGTTCCTCTGGTTGAAATAATATCGGCAGGATAAAGTGCAAAAAGCTGCGAAATATGCCTATGTCCCGGCTCTTCCTCGTCATAATCCTCTGCCCATTCCTGAATCTGTCCATACTTTCCGATTTCAGGCTTCGGCAAGCGTGACCTAAGCTCGCTTATCTTTTCACAAAATGTCTTATCTCTTCCTAATATTTCTCCCGATTCAATAACTGCTGTAAACAGCTCATATAAGATCTGACTGTCCATAGACGGTCCCATACATATAGAACCCTTTGTACCCGATTTTGTTATATAAACATTTTCAGGTGATAACGACGGACAGGTCACAAGCTGTCCCTTATCATTCTCAATTAAAAAGTCAACGAAAAACTCAGCCGACTCTTTAAGTGTGTCAAATTTCTTTGCCAAAAAATCCTTATCCTGAGTAAACTTATAATGCTCCCAAATATGCGTGCAAAGCCATGCCGCACCCATAGGCCACTGAGTCGCAGGAATCCAAAGATCCTGAGGCGCAGTATCTCCCCAAAGGTCGGTGTTGTGGTGCGCCACAAATCCACCGCAGTTATACATTTCTTTAGCCGTAACTCTTCCGTTCGGACGCATTTTTTCAATCAAATCAAACAGAGGCGTATGAAGCTCCGAAAGATTGCACACCTCAACAGACCAATAATTCATTTCTGTATTGATATTTATTGTAAATCTTCCGCCCCAAGCAGGCCACATATTTTCATTCCAGATGCCCTGCAAATTCAAAGGAAGAGTTCCCTCACGGCTTCCCGAAATCATAAGATAACGTCCAAAATTAAAATATAACTCTAAAAGCTTATTATCCTGAGCGTTATCATCTTTAAATGCCGTAAGACGTTCATTAATTGGCTTATTTAAATCTTCTGAGTTATCATTCAGAGAAACGCTCATTCTGTCATAATACTGCCTGTAATCTTTGATATGCTCAGCCTTTATTTCGTCAAAGCTCTTTTTCGATGCCTCTTCAACATCATAAAGCGCTTTTTCCTTATAATCAGAATGTCTGTAACTTGTCTGTGCAGAAATTAAAATCATTACCTCGTCACAGTTTTCAGCCATGATAAAACTTCCGAATGAACATACCTTTCCGCCTAAAGGCATCACCTTCACTGCGGCTGCAAAATTAATTCCATCCTCGCCTCCGCATCCGCCGTAAAACAAAATAGTGTCATCGCAAATCGGCGAATTATCATCAAAATAATCGTCTCTTCCGTCAAGACAAAGCTTAAGATTAATTTTTCCGCTTTTATCACAAGAATATTTTATCGCAATTACTTCGTCAGGATACGACGCTATTATTTCTCTTTTGTACTTTATTCCATCGGTGCAGAAAGACACAGAAGCCACTGCGTTTTCAACGTCAAGATCTCTTGTATAGTCGGTTGCTTCACCGGAAAATTTCTGCTCAACAGATAAATCTCCAAGCGGCATATAGTGACGCTGATTTGGGGGAGTTCCGCAAAATCCGTCAAGCACAAGATTTTCTGCCTCGCTTATTTTTTCCGCCTTTATAAGCTCTCTAACCTTCTCCAAATTTTCAAGAGCGCTTTTATTGTTTCGGGTTCTAGGTCCTCCTGACCACACAGAATCCTCGTTTAACTGATACCGCTCCTTGTTTATTTCTCCGAAAATCATAGCGCCCAATCGTCCGTTTCCTATAGGAAGCGCTTCGTCCCAGTTTTCGGCAGGTTTATTATACCAAAGAATTGTTGAATTGCTCATTTGTCTACCCCTTATATAAGAAAATCCTTGTTAGTTTCAGCTGATCGTAAACATAGTAGAAATAGTAAAATATATTATTATAACTTACCCGACTTCAACTGTAATCTTTTATGTTATACCATAATTTAATTGTGCGAAGCACAATGGGCGGCGACAGCCGCAGGGCGAAGCCCGAATTAATGATACAATGGTCTTAAAGGCGGCGACAGCCGTATCGTGCGAATGCACGATAAATCAGCGATAAGCTGATTTCCCTTTAAGGTTATTATACCATAATTTCATTGTGCGAAGCACAATAGGCGGCGACAACCGCAAGGCGAAGCCCGAATTAATGATACAATGTTCTTAAAGGCGGCGGCAGCCGTATCGTGCGTATGCACGATAAATCAGCAGTATGCTGATTCCCTTTAAGGTTATTATACCAAAATTATCGCTTTTTTACAATACCATATATACCTAACCTTAGCGACTTCATATACAAGATACAATAGAATCATCAGAGCATAAAAAAACCGCCCTTGGAAATAAATCCAAAGGCGGTAAAATATTAACCTGTAAGACCTGAACGCTCGATACCTTCTGTAAAGTACTTTTGTAAGAAAACATACATAATAAGTATCGGTGCAATTGCCAGAATACATCCTGACTCAAGCCAAACGATAAGCTGTCTTGGACCAACCGTCTGATTGTTAAAGAGGTCTGCCGCAAGCGTTGAACTTAAGTTTTTGAGCATTAACGCAACCGTATCGTTTTGGTTGAAGAACGAAGATGATACATAATAGTCGTTCCAATACCATACTACTGAGAACAAAAATACTGTAAGGAACGATGAAGCAGCGTTCGGCACCATTACGATAAGGAATGTTTTGAACGGTCCGCATCCGTCTAAGTATGCCGCATCTTCAAGCTCTTTAGGAAGTCCCTTGAAGAACTGTCTAAATAGGAATATGAATAATCCCGCTTTAAGTCCGTTAGCAAAGAGCGCCGGCAAGTACATTGTCCAACCTGTATTGATAAGGGATATTCCCTGTCCTCCGTTAAAGATTCCGATAATTCCAAGAGGGTTAAAGTAACTGTACTTCAAATACATCGGGATTGTGATGATCTGAGGCGGAACAATGATCATTAATACTACGATCATGAATAACAAGCCTTTTCCTTTAAACTTAAATCTTGCAAATCCATAACCTGTAAGAGCACAAGTTCCAACCTGAATGATCGAAGCAATGAGATTAAGCTTAATAGTGTTAAGAACTGTTGAGCCGTATTTCATCGTATCCCATGTTTCTTTAAGGTTTTGCAGAGTAAGCGACTTTGGAATCCATATAATTGACGGGTCGTTCATCTGATCATTCGGTCTGAATGCTGTTGAAATCATGAAGATCAACGGATACAAAATGATGAAGCAAAGACCGAATAAAATTAAGAATCTGAATATTGGCCAAACTGCTGATGCTATAGCTTTATTTCTGTTATAACGAATCTGCTCAGGAGTAAGATTTGGCTTAATTCCGAGTCTTTTCATTTCTTTGCGTTTTGCTTTCTTTGCAGCCTTCATCTCTTTTGCAAAGATTTTTTCTTCTTTTTTAGTTGCCAAGTCTATCCCCCCTTACACTTCGTAGTAAACATGCTTGCTTATAATTCCGGATATAATTGCCAAAGCCAAACCAACTATAGCAAAATATGCCCAAGCCATAGCCGCCATATAACCGTAGTTCCAAGAGCTTTCCTGTGCCATGATAAGCTTCATTACCTGGTTCTCCGGGTCTACGAACGAATCTACAACCGTATAAACTAAAGCTGCCAAAATCATAGGGCTTATATAAGGAATTGTAATCTTCCAGAAGTATTCCCAAGCTGTAGCTCCCTCCATCTGTGCCGCTTCTTTTGCAGTAAACGGAATATTTTGAAGAGCTGAAAGGAATATAAGAATCTGAATTCCTGAATTCCATACAAGATTAAATATGTCTGACGTTATCGTTGAAATAGTATTGGTAAGCGAATCGCTTATTCCGTAAATTCCCAGGAACTCCAACAGCTGATCGACAAGGTCGGTTTCAAACAGCGTATTGAACTGCTCAGAACCTCCTGCATATCCACCTGTCGACATATTACCGTTGATAATCTCAATAACCGGTCCTGTTGCGATGATAACCGGCAGGAAGAATACTGCACGGGCAAAAACTCTTCCTCTAAACTTCTGATTCAAAATTACTGCAACGAATATTGAGAAAATAAGAATCAGCGGAGTCCTTAACGCTGTATCACCCAACACTGAAACCAGATACTGTGAGTAGTGCTGATCTGTTCTGAATGCGGCTATATAATGTCCCAGCCCATTCCACTCCAAATTCATTACGCCTTTTTCAGGGCTTGTAATATTAAACGAATAAACCAGCGACTGAAAAAGCGGCATGAGGAAGAAATATACTGCACCTATAAACCACAACGCTATAAACGCATATCCGTATAAAGCCTTTCTTCGCTCATAAGGAATTCTCATTCCCTTTGTCTTTGCTTCCTTAGGAGGCTTAACAGCCTTTGTCTTTACTGCTGTACTCATTATTCCTCATTGCCTCCTTCCTCTAAACATTTGCTTATATCAATTTCCGATCCGTTTACCTTTACGGTCTTATTTGTGAGATCCACTTCAACCGTTGCCTTGTCTTCGCCGTCCTCTGTTCCGTAAGTAGTTGTAGCTACTGCGTTTTCCGTGTCATACTCATAGTTTGTGATGACATATTTTCCGAGGTCACCCAAGATTGTTTTAACGGCTTGCGACTGATTAGCTGCTGTATCGATCCAATCCTTATAATTTGCATAATATAAATCGTTGTAATCAGTATCAAGCAAAACGGATGCATCAGCGTAAATCATATCGTAGTGTACAGAAGAGCCGTATGCGAGTGCAAGTAGGAATGTTTCGTCCGAGTTTGAGCTTGCATTAATTGCCTTTGTTGAGTACGGAACATATCCGTGAACTATCATCTGATAAAGCGGAATATCGTAGTCCACAATGTTAAATCCACTTGAGTAAACAGGTACGTTTGTTATATGGTCAACATAAGGAAGTATATAAGCGTTAGCCTGATCTGCAAGAATCGAACCAATATTCTTCTGAGCGTCTATATAACCGTTAACGATTGTTTCAAGCGTTGATTTTCTGTTAAAGTAGTTGCTTGATGAATAATCAGATACCAGCTTTGAAGAATATCCGCCTAACGAGATGTTTTTGATTTCCTCATCCTGATAGCTCTCAATAAGCTCTGAAAATACCTTTGTATAAGCAGTAGGAGTTAAAAGTGCCGGGGCAACTCCCGATTCTGCACCGAATGCAGGATTATATCTTGTTTGTCTTGAATACGAATTAGAAACTCTTATAGCTGTGCTTGTAAATGTGAAATAGCCCCATGTGCTGCTTTCCATTTCCATATTATCCATTGCAGGATAAATTACAACTCCGTTTTCCTTTCCGTAATCAATAAGGTCGCGGAAATCATCATCTCCGCCTACAGTTGACGCTGCATCGGCAGATGTTGAAATTTTTCCATCTATAGATTTTGACGTCCAATCGTTGTAATTTACGACCATGTCGTCAGCGCCTGCGTCTTTAAGCTTTTGAAGAATTTCCTTAGCCTGTTCAAATGTTGTTATCTCGGTCTGTAAATCAAAAGGAATTCCCAGAATAGATTTTGATTTAATTACTCCACCGAAGAAGTCAACATAAAGACTTGTGCTGTCGTCGCCGACTTTTGATGTCATAGAGGTTTTGTCGATAAGATAATCTCTGTAAACCTTAGCAACATCAGCATAGTTGATCTCATCGTTTTTCTCTTCAGTTGTAAGCGGGTAATAAGTAACCGCTATCGTTCCAAGCTTAATGTCGCCCTTTTCAAAAACCTTAAGAGCTGTATTCTCTCCGCTGAGCTCAAAGTCATCCGATCCACGAAGCTCAAAATCATAATACAAAGAGTTATACGTCTGGTTGCCCTGACCGTTTATCTGTGCGTTAACCGTAACATCAGAATCACCGTCTGTAACAATTGCAACCAATGCCTTGTTATTCATAACATGAGCGCCGAGCGGCAAGTACGCCTGCTCCATTATTCTTGGCTGCTGTAGAGGTACGTTTGTATAATTTCTTCCGTAAACCTTTTGCGAATAAACGGTTGAGTAGTTTCCCTTGCCGTTGTTGTAATTAATAACAGCACCTGTTCCGTCAGGAATTATCATATATCCATCTACAGGCTTTTCGCCGGCGTCCGTTTCCGGTGCAGCGGCAAAATAAGGAGTAAGCTGAATATCAGTAATTACAAGTCCGTCTTCGCCGTCCGGGTCTTCCTCTTCAATTTTTGATGTATCACAAGAAACCGTCAATCCCTTGTCGGTAAGCTTGTAATCAACAGGTATTACAAATCCCTCTTTAGTAAAACTATATGTTATTGTAATTCCATCGCTGTTAGTTTCAATTGAAGTTTCAGCAGAAGTTGATCTTCTTGACTTTGTTCCCGAATAAACGGTATTGGAAGTTCTGTTTGAACGATTACCGTATGTTACAACAAGACCGGAGCTAAGCTGTTGTCTTTGTGCGTTCTTCATAAACGGATTTCTCGCCGACGGATTGATTACAGTGTCATCCGCTAAAGCGTTAATCGGTGTACTCCACCAGTAGTTTTTCTGTCCGTTGCTCTCGTCAAGTAAGCATACTCTTGCGTTCTCCTCATCATAGTAAAGTGAAAGATCACCCTGCGTTGTAGCAAGCTCGCAAGCCTTAAGTGCTTCTTCGTCCGTAATTTTATCCGGAAGTTCGTCCTTAGCTTCCTGCTGTTCTTCCTTTGTTGCGCCCTCGTCAACCTGTGACGTTTCTTCAGCAGCGCCTGTTTCTTCCTCTTCAGCAAATGCATTCATCATACCAACAGGTAAAAGCATGGTAATCGCTAATGCACATGCTATAAGTCTTTTAAATTTATCTTTATGCATCATGTTACCTCCTTTAACCTCTTATACGGTATGTTATTTCCGTATAAATCTGATAGAAAAATGCATATACCTGCTGGAACAAGCTTATTAGCAATACTGCCAAAAACAGGATAATAAGCATTGCGACTATCGTTAGTACAATAGAAAGAATCGTTTTTGAGAATGAATACTGATGAACAGCTCTCATGCCTTGAATCATAAGTACTACAGACCAGCCAATTCCAACATACTGGAATATATATACCCAAACTGATTCATCAAGAGTCATAAAGTTTGATAGGAATACGGATATATACGTACCGAAAATATACGGTACCAAAGCATATGCCGAATTTATACAAACCTTTTTCATCGTTCCCTCTCCGTCGAGAAGCGTACATATTGACCAGTTACCGATAACCCATGTCGCAAAATAAACTACTGACTGAACTATAAAGGGTACGATATTAAATAACTTCTGCGGCTCCGTTGTGTACTGGAAGCCTTTAAATCTTTCACTTGCAACCATTGCTATAAACAAAAGTACAACAATGATAAATGAATACTTAAGTGAGCCTTTTTTCTTCCAGCGCAAATCCTCAAAGCCCTCTACAGGATGGAAAATAACATGTCTTATCCAACCAAGTTCAGAAAATTCATACATTGCTATTTTCCTCCTTTCTTAGCTTTCTTTTTGCCGATAATTCCTTTTTTAGAAAGTACCTTCAAAACTATCAGAGCAACTATTATCACTAAAAGTACAATTATTATAGCTGTAAAATTATCCGACAACACCTGCTCTCTGTGATACTGATATGCCTTGTCATAGCTCTTGTTAGCTTCAGCGTACTCAAAGTACTCCATCGCCTTATCGTAATTTCCGGCGTTTAGCTCAGCTTTTCCGAGTCCGTAATATGCAAGCCAGTATCCACCGTCACGGCTTAGAACTTCTTCCCAAGGTTCCTTAGCCTCTTCATACTTACCCTCATCATAAAGAGTTGCCGCCTTATGAACCATTTTTCCGAACTGCGTTTCGGTAAATACGGTAATATCATTTTTCTTTCCGTCAATTACATAAATCTTTTCGCCTCTTGACTCAACTGCGTTAGGTGCAATAAAAGTGCCCTTTTGGTCTGAGGTCGAGTTTTTAGATCCGAATACGAAAAGCAAATCGTTGTCCTGATTGTACTGGAAAACTCTTCCCGACTCATAATCCAAAACATTGATATTCATATTGTCGCTTATAACAATGTCAGTAAGTCTTGTAGCAAAATCAGCACTGACTTCTGCTGTTGTGAACGTAACAAGATCTCCGAACTTATATGAGTTTCCGGAAGTTGTGTTCCATATGTTGTATCCCGCAGGATTAAGCTTCTTAACTGCATCCTGAGAAGCGTTCGCAGCCTCAGTTACTGTATAAATAAATCCGAGGTTATCAATATCGAAGTTTGCAAATTCTACGTTTACGTTTCTCTCCATCGAAGCCAACTGCTCATTGGAAGCAAACATTCTCCAAACTCTTTGTGCCAAAACCGCAGCAGTTACTTCAACACGGTTAGCACCGTAAAATCCTGTGAACTCTCCGTCAGGAGAAAACTCAACCGCACCCTGTGTTACAGAGGATTCAACAGCGTACACATTTCCTGTACCGTCTGCCAAAACCTTAGTTGGGTTAAAGGTCTTGGATTTGTAAAGCGCTGAGCTTTCAGGCTTTACAAATTCCTGCTCAAGAGTCATAGTTGTTGAGGTTTCAGCAACTGCTCTTACAACTCTTGCATTGTCAGTGTCTGCGATATAAACAACCGGAAGATTGTTCTCATTTACCGTTACATAAAGTCCGCCGGGACTGTTAAATCCCTCTATTTCGCTTCCGGTAATTTTGTTGTATACGCCTACAAGCTGTAAATCGCTGTTAAGTCTTATAATTCTGTTGTTTCCCGAATCCGAAACCCAGAACTCATCAAGGTTAGGCTCATAGAAAAGATCCCTAGCACCTGAAAGGCTGTTGGAAGCATTTTCGGATAAGAATAGTTCATCACCCGGAGTAGAAAGCCTCGAAAGCCCCATACCGCTTCCGGCAACCACCTTATCAACTCTGTAACCGCTCTGCGAAGGAACCGCATCATACCATGCGTCATAATTGTATGATATATACGGCTCGTCAGCTGACGCCGTCATAGCCGTCATGCTGAACACCAGCCCTGCTGCAAGAACGATTGACAATGTTTTCTTTAATTTATTCATTCTTGACACTACTTATCACCATTCCTTTTGTATATTAATAAAACCTTTTAGTCCTTAATACCCGAATTAGCCATTGTCTCCATTACATTACCCTGAGCAATCATAAATACAAGCAATGGCGGAAGCATAAGTAGTACCGCTGTTGCAAAAGTTACACCCTGACGTGCAATACCTGACGCTGAGATCTGCTGCATAATTGTAGGCAGCGTTTTCAGCTCCTCTGAGTAGATCAAAACTCCGCCCTGTACTTGCCAAGCAGCCTGAAATGCAAAAATTAAAAGTGTCATCATAGCAGGCTTCGAGTTAGGTATTACCACCTGCCAACAGATTCTGAAAAGTCCCGCACCGTCTACACGAGCTGCCTCTATCATAGAATCATGTATCGTAGAAATACTCTGTCTCATAAGGAAGAGGTTCATCGGCATCGCTACGCTCGGAAGAATCAAAGCCCAGTATGTGTCGATCATACCGAGTGTTGCCATTACGAGGAATTGCATGATCCACAATGCAGATGATGTAAACAAAAGAGCTGTTACAATAATTTTATTTATTGCCGCACCGCCCGGGAATTTGCACTTAGCCAATACAAACGCCGCACAGCAGCAGACAAAAATATTGGAAATTGTAATAACTATTGTAATAAATACGCTGTTAAATAAATATCTCGAAAGCGGAACCCATAAACTCGATGCAACCTTAAACATGGCTGAATAGTTATCGAGAGTAGGCTCTAATACATACAGCTTCGGTGGGAATACGAAAAGCTCGTGAACCGGCTTAAACGATTGTATAACCGCATAGTAAAGCGGAAATATCATGAATATTCCCAAAAGCACAAGGAAGATAAAGATTACAATGTCTCCGCCGAGAGAACTGCTCGATTTTCTCTTTCTCTTCTTAACATGAACCTTATTGATGTCAAGGTTCTTCTGTCTTTTTCTAAGCCTCTTAAGGGCTTTTTCTTGTTTCTTTTTCTCTTTTTCGCTGAGTCCCATTCTGTAATCTCACCTCCTAATCCAAATACTTGGCAAGCAGCCAGTTAATAAACTTATTCGCTAAAAGCATCGCTGCAAACAATACGAAACATATTGCCGATGCATATCCCATCTCATAACGAATAGTACCGTAGTCTGTTGCGTGGTTCATAACGGTATGTGCTACATAGTCCGTTGAAGGAAGACCTACCAAAGACTGTCCTACAACTCCGACTGTAAAAGCTGACGAAATCTGTAAAACTGCTGCGAACAGAAGCTGTGGTCCCATTGACGGTATTGTAATTGAGAAAAGCTCCTGCCAGCGGTTTTTAATTCCCTCGATAGCACCCGCCTCGTACATCGATTTGTCTATGTTCTGGAAACCTGCACGAAGAGCAAGGAATCCTGCTCCCATTGAAATCCAAAGCTGAACGATAACTACAACCGTAAAGATATAGGTCGTATCGGTAAGCCACTGTACAGGCGAACTGATTATTCCAAGATCCAAAAGCACCGAGTTAAAGTATCCGTATGTGTCTCCTGAGAAGAGGAGCTGCCAGATAACGTATACTGACGGTGTCATTGACGGAGCATAGAATACAAATGTAAATATTGTTTTCAAAACCGGGTGCATTTCGTTGATAAGCCATGCTAAGAAGAACGAAAGCACATACGAAAACGGTCCTGTGAAGATTGCCATTACAAGTGTGTTTTTAACGGCGATCATAAATACATCATCATTTAAAAACAGCGTTGTAAAATTTGAAAGTCCGATAAACTGCGGAAGCTGTACCATGTTAAAGTTTGTAAATCCCATAGGGAGCGACATGAGTACAGGAATGATTGTGAAGATCGTAAACAGAATCATAAACGGAGCAAGCATTCCGTAACATCCGATGTTATTTCTCATCAGGTGAAGAGTATACTTAAACTTGCCCTGGTTCTTAAGCGGACCTGCAACTTTTGTTTTTGCCATTTAGTTTACTCCCCCTTTTCTTTCTTGCCGACCGATAAGTTAAGGTCGTTGATCTTACGTTCAATTTCGCTGTTGATATCCTTATTGTACCACATTAATGTATCTCTAGGATTCTCAGCGTTATTAACTGTTTCTCTGAAGGCATTCATTATATTTCTCGTAACCGCATACGAAGCAGGAATTACAGGAATCTCTTTCTGTACTGCAAATTGTGCCTGAAGCTTTTCCATATCAGTTGTGCTCCATGAAAGCTCCTTTAGTGCTTCAACGTTTGCAGTATCAAATCTTCCCATCGTACCCATTAAAGCTTCGATGTCGTTTCCGTAGGTTACCTGAGTTTCCTTTTCTGTAAACCATTTTACAAAGTTCCATGCTGCTTCTTGATTTTCAGCCTTCTTAAATACAATAGCTCCTGTTCCCTGTGAAGAAGCCGAATGATCAATGGTTCCGTCCTCCTTGAGAGTTCCCGGTACATGAGTCATTCCCCAGCATCCCTTTATCTCAGGAGCGGATACAGTTACCTGATTATAGAAGGTATACGGCTGAATTAAAAGCGGCATATCTCCTGTTCTGAATCTGGTAAATCCGTCATACTGCTGTGAAAATGAGTACGTAGTATAGAACTTTGTCCATGTGTTGAACGCATCAATTGCTGTCTGATCATCAAATGTAGTCTGCGACTGATCTTCTGTATAATAGTTAAGTCCCTGCTGGAGCATGAGCATTGCAAATGTATTACCCGCCTCAACAGTTGTGGAAACTACTGCTGTACCGTTTGCCGATGTATTCTGAGTAATAGGAAGTACAAGTCCAACCTCCATGTAATTACTCTGAAGCACCGGAAGTACATCTATAAGATCATCCCATGTCTGAATATCTCTCTCAGCATCGATTCCATACTCAGCTAAAATGTCTTCTCTGTAGAACATCATCGGGATCGTCTGGCTTACCGGAAGTCCGTACGTTCCTCCGTTGTACTGATATAAAACAGTAGCGTTTTCCTGGAATCTCTTTGTTACCTCGTCATAATCATCAAAGGTTGTAAGATCTGTTAAAACATCACGGGCAGCAAGCTGAATCGGGAAATCTCCTCCGATAAATAATGCTATATCCGGTCCTTTTCCTGCAAGTGTAGCTTCAACAATACCTCCCTGAACAAGGTTTACGGTAATTTTTGTATCGCTGTTAGGATTAAAGCTGCTCTCTACAAGCTGATTTACGATCTGAGCCTGATCTCGTCCGAGGGATACCCAGCATACCAGTGAATCCTCACTTTCAGTTGAAAGCGAGTTGTAATCCTCAAAGAACGAACCGATAAATGACTTGAATCCAAATGACAAGCTATCAAGGAATCCCTCGTCTACAGGGTCGAAATCCTTTGATGCCGGAGCAAGCTGAATTATATCGACCTCAAGAGGCTGACCTCTGTACTCTCTCATCCAAGAAGATACCGATGTGATATTATCCTTGATCTGAGAAAGGTTAGAAGGAATGTTTATCGGTCTGTTAACGCAGTTGTCCAAAACAATCGCCATTTTTTCAAGGGTAATCGCTTCTGAACCGCCCGTTCCCGAAAGATCCTCAATTTCCTTTTTCTTAGCTTTAAGTTCAGAACTGAATCTGCTGAACTCATCTAATATCTCAGGAATAACCTTTTCAATCTGATAATCGTTATATTCGTCCGGATCAGGACCTGTGATCTGACGAATTCTTCTGTAATAACCGGTTATTTCGTATACAAGCGAATCAAGCTCCGCCATTATATCTCCGATTTCACCCGGTATAGCCTCAAGCGACATTGTGTGCTTTCCGGCTTCCAGATAATAATACATATCATTTCCGGCTTGATCCTTAGGAGTTGTTACCTCCCAGTCGGTTGAATAGTAAAATTTAATCTGACCGCTTTCGGTATTAGGAATCTTTCCGTCGATGAAGAGCTTTCTGTTTGAATAGAAGCCTCTCATCTGATCCTGTCTTCCTCTTATACCTATTTTATAATAGCCTGCTGTTTTAACTTCAAATTCCCATGTAATAGACTGAGTTGACTTAGACCAGTTTCCTGCACCTATTGTATTGTACTTTGTCTTTGTAGGATCGGAAGGCTGTGTGATTGACGAATTTCTGTCGTTTGTAGGATACAAGCTTCTGTCGGATTTGTAAATTGCATCCTCACCCTGAATAGTGATGACATCAGCATCTATATTCGCATCAAGCTCCGAATTGCTTGGAGCTTCATACAACTCAGTTGTAGGCTCCTGTGCAAGCTTGATACTTTCAATAGCAAACTGAGCTTTTACAGATTCTAAAGTGACGGTATGATCTCCGGCTTCAAAGTAAAACCAAAGTGCATCACCGTAAAGTCCGTCACCGTCTTTTAAGAACTCCTCCTGCCAACAAACATCTTCAACCTGTCCCGGTCTTATGTCGTTGTCGTTGACGTCCTGCTTTATAGCCTCTTTGTTTACCCATCTCTTTGACAGTGTAATTCTTGAAGCGGTATCGTAAGGAGAAGCGCCGTCGATCTGAAAATCAAACTCAACTCCGTCCGTTCCGCCGGCTAAAGCCTCATAACTAAACTTAACAGCATAAACTCCCGATTCCTTGACGGTTACCGGAAATGTTATGCTTCCCGTTTGATTAGCCCATTTAAGAGCAGTCTTTCCGTCAACATCCTCAACTGAAAGCTGTGCATCTGCACTTCCGGTATACTTCGGCTGTTTCTGAGCCGAGTAAATATAGCCTTCATCATCAGCTACCTCAGGCCGCACAGCGTCTTTATACTTTGCACGGTATTCTGTGTATGAAAGAGTATCAGAAGACGCTTCTTCAATATCAATATCGCTTTCAGAATCAGACGCAGCAACTTTTACATCCTGCTTTTCATCCTCTGCGTATACCGCAACAGCAGTTGAAGCAGCCATTGTCATAGCGAGCGATATTGCTAAAACTCTTTTCAAAAGTTTGTGTTTCACAGTGTATCCACCTTTCCTATAAATGTATTTGCCGATTTATTATTCCCTCTAACGGGTGAAAACGTTACTTATCAGGTTGATTTGAAAACAAGGATTTTCTTAGCTTCCTCATCAACCTCAACCTTTAGCTTATCTCCGCCCTTAATTCCGAGCGTTTCAAGATAATCCTTAGGAATTTGAAGCCTTCCCGAACGATCAAGAACAATAAGCTCTTCATGCTGCGGCTCCTGTTCCTGCTCCTCGATTTGATCCGGATCGATCTCACCGAGATTTCCTCCGAGATCATTAAGCTCCTCTGCATAAGATTTCTTTCTTATGATTTCAGAGCTTGTTCTTCCGTCCCTTATAGCAACTACTCTGTCGATATGCTTTGAAAGCTTAACATCATGAGTAACTATTACTATTGTAAGTCCTTCTTTTTTATTTAGCTCCTTAAATATGTCAAGAATTACTTTCGATGTTTTTGTGTCCACCGCTCCTGTAGGCTCGTCAGCAAGCAAAAGCTTCGGTGAATTTGCAAGTGCAATAGCGATAGCTACTCTTTGCTGTTCGCCTCCTGACATCTGATCAAGCCTTGAACCGGCTCGGTTTGAAAGCCCAACCTTTTCTAAAAGCTCAAGTGCTCTTTCACGCCGCTGTCCTGAGCCTTTCAAAAGCATCGGCATCTCAACATTTTGAACTGCCGTCAAATACGGAATCAAATTTCTTGCATTGTTTTGCCACACAAAACCGACCGTATTTCTTTTGTAGTCCATATAATCTCTGTCGGTAAACTTCAAAAGATTTTTTCCGTCAACGGTAAGACTTCCTGCGCTTGGCTTATCAAGTCCTCCGAGCATATTCAAAAGCGTACTCTTTCCGCTTCCGGAGTTTCCGACGATTGCCATAAGCTCTCCCCGCTTGACGTCAAGATCAAGTCCTTGAAGAGCGACAACCTCAACCTCGCTTGTTTTATAAATTTTTACAAGGTTTTCACATCTTATCATGTATTCGTCATCAGCAACGGATACATTGTTATCATCAACTAAAGCTTCACTCAACAATCTCACCGTCCTCTAATGTGTAGACCTTATCAGCTACATCCATCATGCTCGGATCGTGAGTTGTCATCACGATAGTCATACCCTCTTTTTCAACAAGCTCTTTAAAAAGCTTTACTATATATAAAGAGGTTTGTGTGTCAAGCTCAGCAGTAGGCTCATCTGCAAAAATAATTTTCGGAGAGTGAGCAATAGCTCTTGCAATCGCTACCCTCTGCTGCTCACCGCCGCTCATTTCAGCAGGACGGTGGTGCATTCTCTTTGCAAGTCCTACGCTTGTAAGACATTCTTTTACTCTTTCATCACGCTTTGCCGCCGGATAGCCAGCAAGCCTGAGTCCGAATTCAACATTTTCATAACCGGTCATGCTGGATATAAGCGCAACAGACTGAAACACAAACGCCATATCAAACCTTCGTTTTTCATCTCTCGCTCTATCGCTGAGCGACGTCACGTCTTGATCCAAAAAGGTGACCTTTCCCGACGTCGGACGGTCAAGACATCCCAGTATATTTATAAGCGTTGTCTTTCCGCTTCCCGATCTTCCTCTTAAGACCGTAAGCTTTTCCTGTTCAATTTCTATATTTATATTTTTAAGAGCATGAACTACGCTTCCATCACCGATTGTAAAATCTCTGCTGATATCTTCAGCAGACAATATACAACTCAACCGCTCACCGCCTTTCTGATGCTTCCGGAAGAGCTTTTGTTTGTGCATTTTGCACATTTCGCGTTTTAAAGTAAAACAAGAATAAGCTTTGTCTCCTATTGGTCAAAAGCTACTATCAGAACATATATTTATTTACCTTTTTTGGCAATTAGAACAAACATTTGCCCGTTAGGACGCAGTTTTCTATTGATAATTATATCAAAAAGCCTTGTTGTTGTCAAGGTTTTGTGGATTTTCACCATATGTTTTACAATATAACAAAATTTCAATTTTTGTGAATAGTGCATAAATATTCTATTTAAAATTTGTTAATATAGACGATAATTTTATGTCGTTTCGGCTTTAATTGTTTAAACAATCAAGTTGTTCACAAATTGTTAAGTAATTCACATTGAGAATAGCCATAACAAGCAAAAAGCGTCTGTTCACAAATGTGTGAGCAAACGCTTTACAAAACGGCTTAATTATTTGCTTTTGTTTCTATTTCTTCCAAAAGCTTTTTCAAAAGTTCATCTACAGCAACTGTTCCTAAATCTCCGTTCTTTCTTGAACGTACCGAAACAGCTCCTGCTTCTATTTCCTTATCACCGATAATCAGCATATACGGAATCTTTTCAAGCTGAGCCTGACGAATTTTCCAGCCCATTTTTTCAGCTCTCGTATCTATTGATACACGAATTCCGTTCGCTTTAAACTTTTTGCATACTTCTAAAGCATAGTCGTTTTGCTTGTCCGATACAGGGATTATCTTTACCTGCTCAGGTGCAAGCCAAAGCGGAAACGCACCTGCAAAATGCTCAATTAAAATTCCGATAAATCTTTCGATTGAGCCGAACGCTACTCTGTGTATCATGATAGGACGGTGCTTTTCACCGTCAGCGCCGTTATACTCAAGCCCAAATCTAAGCGGAAGCTGGAAGTCAAGCTGAATAGTACCGCACTGCCATGTTCTTCCGATCGAATCCTGCAAATGGAAATCAATTTTCGGTCCGTAAAATGCTCCGTCACCCTCGTTTACTTCATAATCAAGTCCAAGGTCATCAAGCGCTCCTCTTAAAGCATCGGTAGCCATTTCCCAATCCTCATCGCTTCCCATGCTATCCTCCGGACGTGTAGAAAGCTCAACATGATAAGTGAAACCGAAAAGGTTATACACCTCATCAATAAGTTTCGCTACACCCTTTATCTCATCTCTTATCTGCTCAGGTGTCATAAAGATGTGAGCGTCATCCTGTGTAAAGCAGCGAACTCTCATAAGTCCGTGAAGCTGACCCGACTTCTCATGTCTGTGAACGATTCCAAGCTCACCTAAACGAAGCGGAAGATCTCTGTATGACCTCGGCTCAGACTGATAAACCAAAACTCCTCCAGGACAGTTCATAGGCTTTACTGCATAATCCTTTTCATCGATTACCGTTGTGTACATATTATCCTTATAGTGATCCCAGTGACCTGAAGTTTCCCAAAGGCTTCTGTTTAAAATGATAGGGGTTGAGATTTCCTGATAACCGTTTCTCTCGTGAAGCTCATGCCAGTAATTTAAGAGTGTATTCTTAAGAATCATACCCTTTGGAAGGAAAAACGGAAATCCCGGACCGGCTTCATTCATCATAAAGAGTCCAAGCTGTTTTCCAAGCTTTCTGTGATCTCTCTTTTTAGCTTCCTCCAAAAGATTCAAATACTCCTCAAGCTGCGATGCTTTAGGAAAAGCAACAGCATAAATACGGGAAAGCATCTTATTCTTTTCGCTTCCTCTCCAGTATGCACCTGTGCAGGAGGTAAGCTTTATCGCTTTTACAGGAGAAGTTGTCATAAGGTGCGGACCTGCGCAGAGGTCGGTAAACTCACCCTGCTTGTAAAACGAGATAGGCTCTCCCTTGTCTGCGTGTTCCTTGCAAAGCTCAACCTTATATATTTCGCCCTGATT
The DNA here is from genome assembly GCA_902489475.1 of uncultured Oscillospiraceae bacterium. Classification (GTDB taxonomy): domain Bacteria; phylum Bacillota; class Clostridia; order Oscillospirales; family Ruminococcaceae; genus UMGS1601. The sequence goes on from CABUAH010000015.1 coordinate 26,475, forward strand.
TTCAAGGTAATCTATTGCCTCATCAGGAGATAGCTCAAACTGTTCAAGCTCAATTCCCTCCTTAACGATCTTCTTCATCTCAGCCTCAATTTTTTCAAGCTCCTCCTCTGTAAAAGGAGTTTCCCTGTCAAAATCATAATAAAAGCCGTTGTCAATAGCAGGACCTATCGCAAGAAGCGTTTCAGGATAAAGTCTTTTAACTGCTTGTGCCATAATATGCGAAGCGGTATGCCAAAAAGTCTTTTTACCGTCCACGTCATCAAAGGTCATCACTTCAAATTCACAGTCAGAGTCAACTATTGTTCTGAGATCTTTTACCTCTCCGTTTATTCTGACTGAACAAGCTGCCTTGTATAGCCCCATTCCTATTCCCTTGACGATTTCAGCAGCGCTCAATGGATTTTCGATTTCACGAACGCTTCCGTCCTTTAAAGTTAGTTTAATCATAATTTCTTACGTCCCTTCGTTACTAAAATATTGCATAAAAATAATAATCAATAAACACTATCGCTCCGACAGCGAAAAGAGCAATGCTTGACAAAAGGCTTATAACATTAAAAACCTTTCTTGTTCCATTTGACAGTACACTGTTGCCATCCTTGTCAATACACATACCGCTGTACGCAGAGTTTGACCAATATACAACCACAAACATAACTATTGCCCAAAGCAAAGCTTCGTACATCGTTATAGACGACTTATACACAGCAGCTATTAAAAACACAGCCATTATCGCAAGTTCGACAATCGTCGATAAAAAGAATGTTATGCAGCAGCCTCTTTTTTTTGCTTTAACCGAAAGCATGACACGCTCCTTTCTTAAATAAAGGGGCATTGCCCCGTAATTCAACAAGCGGCACAGGCGTTAGCCCCGTAGGATTTCAGCGGGGGATTTTAAACCCCTACTGAAAGACGTAGATGTCCTCTCGCCGCCTTAGAGATGGGGACATCTTGCCGTGGTTATAATAAAAAAACCGACATTCGGCAAAAAACCGAACATCGGGACGAAATTTACTCGTGGTTCCACCCAACTTCCCGATGCTTTTATCTTGCATCGGCTCAACTAGCCTTTAACGCAGACATACGACGTTTATTAAACGCTCTCAAAAGCGGTACCTAACTTGCCCTTTGACAAACGGAATTTCAGCCACGTCCCGTTCTCTCTTTTTCAAAAGCTTTGCAAATAAGGCTTCTTTATCAAAGATTTAAATATTGCTAAAAATAGCTTCAATGTAATCATAACATTATCCGGCAAAATTGTCAAGAGAAGCGTTAAATTTTATCAGCTTTCTAAATTGCAATATCAAATAGGACATTATTGAAAATAAAATCAGCGCAGTGGTA
>CABUAH010000016.1 GCA_902489475.1 uncultured Oscillospiraceae bacterium
TATCTGGTTTTTTATTACTCACAGTTTTTGAAAGTATAAAATTATACACCTAACCAATCTATCTCAGGTAATTAACAAAGCCGTAAAATTGTGAGGAAAGAGGTTTGAGTACGATGGAAAAACAAAAAATCTTGATAGTTGACGATTCGGAGATGAATCGATACTTGCTGATGGATATTTTAGAGGATCAGTATGATATTGTAGAAGCTGAAAACGGTGCGGAAGCCATCACTATTCTCTCGCAGCAAAGGGCGGAGTTCTCTCTCTTGCTTTTGGATATTATGATGCCTGAAATGGACGGGTTTGAGGTGCTGAACTACATAAACAAGTATCATTGGAACGGTTCATTTGCAGTTATGATGATTTCCTCCGATGATTCCCCTGCAAATATAAAGCTTGCTTATGACCTTGGGGCATTCGATTATATAAGCCGTCCGTTTGATCCAACGGTTGTACAGCGTCGAATTTCAAATACTATGATTTTGTATGCACGTCAGCAGCATCTTGAAGATGTTATTGCAGAGCAGTTTTATGAACAGGAAAAAAACAACAGGCTGATGATCTCTGTTTTGTCACATATTGTCGAATTTCGTAACGGAGAGAGCGGTTTGCATGTTTTGCACGTAAATGCGATAACTCACTACTTGCTGACTCAGCTTGTCAAAATTACGGACAAGTATCCTTTGTCAAAATCGGATATTACTCTAATCAGCACAGCTTCATCATTACACGACATTGGAAAAATTTCTATTCCGGATGAAATATTGAATAAGCCCGGACGCCTTACCGACGAGGAGTTCGAGATAATAAAAACTCACTCGCTTGTAGGTGCAAAAATGCTGTCGGAATTGCCAACGGAACAGCTTGAGTCGCCGCTTGTTAAGGTAGCTTATGAGATCTGTCGCTGGCATCACGAAAGATATGACGGAAGGGGTTATCCCGATAGGTTAAAGGGAGATGAGATCCCTATTTCCGCACAGGTTGTAGCATTAGCAGATGTGTATGACGCTTTGACGAGCGAGAGATGCTACAAGAAAGCATATTCCCACGAAGAAGCGCTTGCAATGATTTTGGACGGACAATGCGGAACATTCAACCCGATTTTGTTACAGTGCCTAAAAGAGATTTCACATACGCTTCAAAATGAATTGGCAAACGCAACTCCTGATCAGGTTACAAGCAGTATTCAGGAGATAAGAAATGTTATAGATTATGACAGGCTGTTTTCCGACAGTAAGTACACTTTATTATCGCATGAGCAGCAGCATCCGAAAGCTTTGTATGCGGACTCTTTGACTGATACATATAACCGTCGTTATTTTGAGGAACAGTTCCGGGGTGAGGAGTATATTCAGGCTGCCGCTGTAATAGATATAGACAATATAAAACTTATAAATGACAATTACGGATATGATGCAGGCGATGTTGTAATTAAAAAAACTGCGAAAATGATTTTATCGTGTGTTCAAAGAACAGGAACGGTAGTGCGTTTCGGCGATGACAAGTTTGTGGTTGTGTTTTACGGAATACATGAAGATTTATTTGAAAAAAGGCTTGAAAAAATAAGACACGCCGTTGAAGTTATGAAAATTGAGGAATATCCGGAAATAAACGCAACTATAAGTGTATCCGGAGTGTATGGAATGGGACAAGCGATGAAGCTCGTAGAGCTTGCCGACAGCAAGCTGCGTCAGGCGAAAAGTGAGAAAAATAAAGTCGTTGTATGCTCTTTTGACAAAAAATAAAGCGATTTTATAAAAGGAGAATAATTATGAATCTAAGAGATTGCTATACAAAATTTGGCGGCGATTACGATGATGTGCTTGGAAGATTCAGACGGGAACAGATCGTTTCAAAATTCGTTTGCAAATTTCCGGACGATAAAAGCTTTAGCCTTTTTGAAGAGTCTATGAATAATAAAGATTACGGTGAGGCACTCAGAGCTGTGCACACCCTAAAGGGTATTTGTCAAAACCTTTCATTCGACAGGCTGTTTTTGAGCAGTAATGCGGTAACTCAGGCGTTAAAGGAAAACGATTATCAAAAGGCAATTGATATGAAGCCTAAGCTTTCAAGCGACTATTACGAAGTAATATCTGCTGTAAAAGAATATATGCGCTCAGAGGAGGCGTAACGCAGATGAAAAACACTGAGAAAAAGAATAAAATATCTCGGTTTCTTATATTCAGTTTTATAGGACTTTTGATTTTCAGCGTTGTTGTTTTTGTGATTCTCGGAATATATATGACAAGAAAGAGTGAAAAGGCAGTACACGAGGTCGGAGAAATCTACATGTCCGGAATGAATGAGCAAATGTCGAAGCATTTTGAAACTGTAATTTCGCTGCGTTTTAATCAGGCAGACGGTATTGTTTCTGTCGTTTCATCAGACAACAACGATAAAGAAAGCTTATATGAAGAACTGGTTTATAGGGCGCAGGTAAGAGATTTTGATTATTTGGCGCTTTGCTCTGCCGATGGAAAGTTTGAGACTCTTTACGGAAACGATATACGACCGCTCAATCCGGCTCCTTTTGTGGAGGCTTTAGAACAGGGTGAACAAAGAGTTGCCGTAGGTGTTGATTCAAACGGAAATGAAGTAGTATTGTTTGGAGTCAGCGCTACGTATCCTATGAATAACGATGAGTATAGCACCGGTTTGATAGCAGCTGTTCCGTTGGATTATGTCATTGATTTTCTTTCTTTGGAAGACAAAGGAAGTCTTATGTATTATCATATTATCCGACCTGACGGAAGTTTTGTAATTCGCAATTCAAACAGTGAGCTTTGGGACTTTTTTGAAGAGCTGCAAACCTATATAAAAAGTGATAAAGATACGTCTGTGGACAAATCTGTTGAAGATTTTTACTCGGCGCTGAAAGACGATAAAGAGTATGCTACAGTATTTGACGTTAACGGCAATGACAGACAGGTTTACGGCATACCGTTGCCGTATTCAGAGTGGTATTTGGTAGCGGTAATGCCGTACAGCACATTGGATGATACAATAAACAGCTTGAGCAATCAGCGTGTGATCATGATGTTGGTTTGCACTGCCGCTGTTTTAATTCTTTTTACAATAATTTTCATTTCGTATTTTTTCTTGAATCGTGCTCAAATGCGTGAACTTGAAAAGACTCGTCAGGTTGCTGTTGAATCCAGCAGAGCCAAAAGTGAATTCTTAGCAAATATGAGTCATGATATTCGTACTCCTATGAATGCAATTGTAGGTATGACTGCTATTGCGACAGCTCATATGGACGACAAGGAACAAGTGCGGAACTGTCTTAAAAAAATTACATTGTCGAGTAAACATTTGCTTGGACTTATCAACGACGTTTTGGATATGTCTAAGATTGAAAGCGGGAAATTGGCTTTGACAATGGAGGAGATTTCTTTAAGAGAAATAACGGAAGAAATTGTCAGCATTATGCAGCCGCAGGTGAAAGCAAAGAAACAGAAGTTTGATGTTCATGTCGAAAACATAATATCGGAAAATGTTTGGTGCGACGGCGTGCGTTTGAATCAGGTTGTGTTGAATCTATTATCTAACGCAACAAAGTATACGCAGGAGGGCGGTACTATATATTTATCCCTTAGGGAGGAAGAATCTCCAAAGGGAGAAAACTATGTAAGAATTAATATTCGGGTCAAGGATAACGGAATGGGTATGTCGCCGGAATTTTTGGAAAGAATTTATGAGTCCTACAGCCGTGCGGATGAATTGAGAATTCATAAAACAGAGGGTGCCGGCTTGGGAATGGCGATAACAAAGTACATTGTGGACGCAATGGAAGGAACTATTGACGTACAGAGTGAGCTTGATAAGGGAACGGAATTCAGCCTTACATTTGATTTTGAAAAAGCTGATTCTGTAACATTAGAGAATATGGTTCTTCCGCCGTGGAAGGTGCTTGTGGTTGACGACGATGAAATGCTTTGTAAAACGGCTGTAAGCTCACTTGAATTCATAGGAGCAAAGGCTGAATGGGTAACAAGCGGTGAAAAGGCCATAGAGCTTATTATGGAACGTCACAAAAAGAGAAATGATTATCAAATAATCCTGCTCGACTGGAAGCTTCCGGGAATGAACGGAATTCAGGTTGCAAAAGAGATTCGGCGAAATTTGGGCGATGAAGTTCCTATTTTGCTGATTTCCGCTTACGACTGGAGCGAGTTTGAAACAGAGGCACGCCAAGCAGGTATTAACGGTTTTATTTCAAAGCCTTTGTTTGCATCTACACTGTTTTATTCTTTAAGCGAACATATGGGAAGCGAAACACTGAATAACGGTGATTCAACCCCGAATGGTGATATGTCGGGACGCTGTATATTGGTTGCGGAGGACAACGAGCTTAACTGGGAGGTTGCAAGTGAATTGCTTTCCGATTTAGGCGCTGAGCTTGATTGGGCGGAGGACGGAAAAGTGTGCTTTGATAAGTTCAGCAACTCGCCTGAGGGCTATTATGACGCAATACTTATGGATTTGAGAATGCCTAATATGACAGGATATGAGGCTGCAAAAGCAATCAGAGCGTTAGATCGTCCCGACGCACAAACGGTTGCGATAATCGCAATGAGTGCGGACGCATTTTCCGATGATGTAAAGCGCTGTTTAGATTGTGGTATGAATGCACATACGGCAAAGCCTATTGACGTCACGGAAATTGAACGCTTATTGAAAAGATTTTTTAATTGATAATCTTAAAATCGGGCTACAGCAAAAATAAATAGTACTGCCACCGGGTAGGGAATGTTAAAGCATTCGTTTACGCATCGTTAGGTCTTTGAAGATGCGTATTCGGGTGCTTTTTTGGAGGTAAAAAGGTGAAAAACAAATCAATATTCAGAATTTTTACAAAGGGCGAAATAGCATTGTGGAGCTTGTCGGTTTTGATGATTGTGCTGATTTTTGCAATTTTTGACAGGGAAAATTATCTTTATCTTTCTTCGTCGCTTTTAGGGGCAACTTCTTTGATTTTTTATGCTAAAGGAAATGTGTTCGGACCGATTTTAATGGTTGCGTTCAGTGTAATGTATGCTGTGATATCTTTTTCCTATGAGTATTACGGAGAGATGATAACATACCTTGCGATGACATTACCAATGTCTGCACTTTCGATCATTTCGTGGATTTTAAATCCTTATGGTAAAAGCCGGACTCAGGTTAAAATAAACCGAATAGGCAAGACAGAGACTGTTTTTGCTGTTGTTTTGACGGCAGTTGTAACACTTGTGTTTTACTTTATTCTAAAAGCGTTTGAAACCGCAAATCTTATAGTAAGCACTATTTCCGTTTCGACAAGCTTTTTAGCGGCGTATTTTACTTTTAGACGAAGCGCTTTGTATGCACTTTTTTATGCGGCGAACGACATTGTTTTGATCGTTCTTTGGGTTTTGGCATCGCTAAGCGATATTTCTTATATGTCGGTAACGGTGTGCTTTGTAATCTTTTTTGTAAACGATATTTACGGATTTATAAACTGGCGGAAGATGAGCTTGCGGCAGAAGAGGTAATTTAAGTCCGGTAACTGCTCGCCAAGGCAGATATAGACAAACAGCATTTATGAAGTTTGGATATTATGTCAATAGATTTTTTATGCTTAATGCAGTATACTTAAATTTAAGAAGAAATGAGAGATTGTTGGATAAACGAAATTAATTGTTAGGGGGAAATCACAATGCCTCTCTGTATCGGCACAGCTCCATGCAAGGAATGACGGATTGCGTGGAGGAATGATCTCACCGTCACGCCTTGCATTTTTGACTTACTAAAAATCAAAGGAGCAAGGTACTATGAATATATTAAAAGAACTCAAATCATTTATAATTCTTTGGCTTACTCAGTCGTTTTCCGCACTCGGAAGCGCAATGACAAACTTTGCGCTGGTAATCTGGCTGTATAACGACAGCGGCTCGGCGCTGACTACGGCAATGCTGACAGTATGCTCATATGCACCGTATGTTATGATGAGCATTTTTGCGGGAGCGGTAAGCGATAAGTGGAATAAGAAAACTATTATGCTCGTTTGTGACAGCTTAGCGGCGCTTTGTACGGTTTTAGTGCTTATTTTGTTTAAAACGGGCAGCCTAGAGGTATGGCATCTATATGTTCTCAATGCTTTGAACGGACTCATGAATACAATTCAACAGCCTGCTTCGGACGTTGCGGCAACTATGCTTACACCTGAGAAACATTATCAGAAAACAAGCGGAATGCGGTCGTTTTCAAACTCGCTTGTGTCAATTTTAACGCCTGTTTTTGCGGCGGCAATCGTCGCATTTGCAGGGGTGGAGGCAGTAATAGCAGTTGATCTTTTTACATTTTTGGCGGCATTTCTCACTCTGCTGTTTTTCATCAGAATTCCGGAACCCGAAAGAAAATCAGAAACAGCCGAAAGCGTATTGCAGTCGGCAAAAAGCGGACTTGTTTACCTCAAAACAAACAAGGGGATTTTGTGGATGATATTGTTTCATGCAGCGATAAATTTCATTGCGTCAATTTATGACGCTGCCTTTCCTGCCATGATATTATCTAAAAGCAATCAAACTGTTCTTGGCGTTGTGAATGCTTCTGTGGGAATTGCAACACTTGCCGGAAGCGTAATTGCGACAGTCGCTCCTGCACCTAAAAGCAGGGTAAGGGTTGTATGTAATTGTCTGCTGATCTCAATGAGTACGGAAAATTTTCTGCTTGCGTTCGGAAGAACGCCTGTAATTTGGTGTATCGGCGCTGTTCTCGGATGGCTTTCGATTCCGCTTATGAATGCAAATATGGACGTTATTTTCCGAACGAGAATTCCAACGGATATGCAGGGGCGTGTTTATTCGGCGAGAAATACTTTGCAGTTTTTCACTATACCCTTGGGATATTTTCTCGGCGGATTGCTTGTAGATAAGGTGTTTGAGCCGTTTATGGCTCGGAATACAAGAGACTTTCTGACAAACCTGTTCGGAGAGGAAAAAGGCTCAGGCGCGGCAATGCTGTTCTTTGTAATAGGAATCGCAGGGGTAATGGTATGTCTTATTTTCCGCAGAGTAAAGGCTATCAAAGAGATTGATATGTGATAAATTAGAAATATAGAAATACAATAGCGTAAAAACAAAAGAGCTAAGCTCACAAGTTATGCGTGAGGTTAGCTCTTTTTTCGTAATGCGTTTATCATTTTTTGTATAAGCTCTATATTCTCTTGCGACAGGTCGCTGACATCAAGGTATTGCTGTTTATCCTCAAGTCCCAACAAATAATCTGTTGAAACATGAAAAGCTTTTGCTATTTTGATCAGTATTTCTGGGGAAGGGTTTCGGTCAGACAATTCATAATAACTCACAGTAGTTTTAGTTACCCAAAGCTTATCAGCCAGCTGCTGCTGAGTTAGTCCGGCATCTTGTCTTAATTTCTTTAATTTTTTTCCAAAGTCAACCATATTGATACCTCGATTCAACTTCTAGATTACAACATTATTATATGAAATATGTTTACTAAAAGTACAAAAATAGTTGACTTTTACTTTTTTGTATGTTATAATTTAAAAAAACAATATATCGGAGGAGATTTATATGAAAAAAATAATAGCAGTTCTTTTAGCAGCATTATGTGCGTTTTCGTTTAGTGCTTGTGACAATGAGAACAGCAGTTCGGAAAACAGTACAACAGAAGCTGCTGCAACCACCACAACTGAAGCGCAGGCTGAAGAAACTACAGAGGAAACAACAGAAGGGGCTACTGAAGAAAGTACAAAGGCTCCGTCAGGCGCAGAAGATATTTCAGGAGCTGACGCTTCTAAAACTTCAAAGGAAGATCCTATTGCTCTCGGCGATTGGGCTGCAATTGCAACATATGCAGTAGAGGACGAGGTATATCATAATGTAAACGTAAGGTTGACAAAGGTTACCACAACGTCAGAGGACGAAGATTATGTCAATGAAGCACTTGAGCTTAATAACAAATGCAGCTCTGATTACGGTCAGATAAAGGTTGCCGATCTTAAGCTTCCTTCTGACTGCGAGGTTTGTATACTTGATTACGAGGTAAATATTCCTGCTGATTTTCCTGTCGGAAAATTAGGCACTGTAGCATCTCCAAACTTCAGCTTCTCTATATCCAATATGAAGGGCGGCGGAATTCCGAATGCCGACGGAACTGCAACATATATAGGTCTAACCTCTGTTCGCAGTCTTAAGACTGAAAAGGATTCAAAATATGAGCCGGGAAATACATATTCATGCCGCTGCTATTTTGCAATGGTGAAGGGATACGAGGATTTCGTTATTTCGACTCGAGCTTATCCGGAAGGAACTAAAGACGTTTATGAAGCGGAATCTTACGATGTATATTTTGCAAAAAAATAAATTTTCATACGGTAATCTGTAACACCGCCGCAGGCATTTTGCCTGCGGCGGTTTTTATAGCTGCCGTTTTTATTTTTACAAACAGCATTTTATCTAATTTTCAGTACGTTCTTTTGTGCAATATTTTTTGTTTTCCGGAGTAGATTTTTACTGTAATATATGGTAAAATAAAAATGTTAAACTAAAACATAAATTTATATCACAAGGAGGATATATTATGGCAAATAAGAAACTTATAGGCGGATATCCTGTAATCGGAATCCGTCCGGTAATCGACGGAAGAAGAGGTCCGATGAAGCTTCGTGAAAGCTTGGAGGATCAGACAATGGCGCTCGCAAAAGCTGCTAAAAAGCTTTTTGAAGAGAATTTGTGCTATTCGGACGGCGAGCCGGTAAAGGTTATAATTTCTGATACTACTATCGGAAGAGTTCCGGAATCTGCCGCTTGTGCGGAAAAATTTAAAAAGGCAGGAGTGGATATTACGCTTACAGTAACTCCTTGCTGGTGCTACGGCTCGGAAACTATGGATATGGATCCAATGACTATAAAGGGCGTATGGGGCTTTAACGGAACCGAAAGACCGGGAGCGGTTTATTTGGCATCTGTTTTGGCAACTCATGCACAAAAGGGACTTCCTGCATTTGGAATTTACGGTCATGAGGTTCAGGACGTCGATGATGTTGAAACTATTCCTGACGATGTAAAGGAAAAGCTTCTTCGATTCGGACGTGCCTCAGTTGCAGCTGCTACCATGAGAGGAAAGAGCTATCTTCAGATAGGTTCTATGTGTATGGGTATCGGAGGCTCGATAATTGATCAGGCGTTCATGGAAGAATATCTCGGTATGAGAGTTGAGTCTGTAGATGAGGTTGAGATTCTTCGCCGAATGGAAGAGGGAATCTATGACCACGAAGAATATGAGAGAGCGCTTGCTTGGACAAAGGAGCATTGTAAAGAAGGACGTGACGACAACCCTGATTTCGTTAAATTCAGCCGTGAGGAAAAGGATAAGCAGTGGGAATTTACAATCAAGATGTACTGTATTATCAAGGATCTTATAAGAGGAAATGATAAGCTTCCTGAAGGCTTTGAAGAAGAAATGGCAGGTCATAATGCAATAGCGGCAGGTTTCCAGGGACAAAGACAGTGGACGGATCACTGGCCGAACTGTGATTATCCTGAAGCGATTTTGAATTCATCATTTGACTTTGAGGGCAAGAAAGAGCCTATCACGTTTGCAACTGAAAACGATGTTTTGAATGGATTGGGAATGCTGTTTATGAAGCTTTTGACCAACCGTGCGCAGATTTTTGCTGACGTGCGCACATATTGGAGCCCTGAGGCTACAAAGAGAGTTACAGGATATGACCTTGAGGGTAAAGCAAAGGAAAACGGTGGCATTATTCACCTTCTTAATTCAGGCGCAGCTTGTCTTGACGCTTGCGGAGAGTGTCGTGATGAGGACGGAAACGCTGTTATGAAGCAGTGGTGGGATGTAACTGATGAGGACATCAAAAAGATGACCGACGCTACTGTTTGGTGTGAGGCAGGTTTTGACAACTTCCGTGGAGGTGGATTCTCATCTCACTTTACAACAAGAGCGGAGATGCCTGCAACTATGATAAGACTTAATCTTGTTAAGGGCTTAGGACCTGTGCTTCAGATCGCTGAGGGCTGGACAGTTAAGCTTCCTGATGAGGTTTCGGATACTCTTATGGAAAGAACGAACCCAACTTGGCCGTGCACATGGTTTACTCCTCGCACAACCGGAGAGGGTGCGTTTAAGTCGGCATATGACGTTATGAACAACTGGGGCGCAAATCACGGAGCTATAAGCTACGGACATATCGGCGCTGATCTTATCACGCTCTGTTCAATTTTGAGAATCCCTGTTTGTATGCACAATGTACCTGAGGATAAGATTTTCCGTCCTGCTGCATGGAATGCATTCGGCATGGATAAGGAAGGACAGGACTACAGAGCTTGTGCAGCATACGGACCTATGTACAAAAATATCAGATAATTCGGAATTAATATAATTGACAATTGACAACGGAAAATGGACAATGTTTAATTCGTAATTAATTTAGAATTAATGTATGTGAAAGACTATCTTTGATCAACGGAGAGTGGCATGAAAGCTGATAGCGAAAATCCTCATAAGCCTACAATACCTGATTATTCCGATATTTTAGGAAGAGAGGCAAAGGGCATTATCGACAGACCTCTCGGCAGTCGGCATCCAAGACATCCCGATATGGTATATCCGATCAATTACGGGTATGTAAGCGGTGTTATCGGCGGCGACGGTGCAGAGCAGGATGTATATATTCTCGGAGAAGATAAGCCTATTGAAACATTTTCCGGCAGAGTTATAGCCGTCTATCACAGATTTAACGATGTCGAGGATAAGTGGATAGTTACCAAGGACGGCAAAAATTTTTCCTATGAAGAAATACTTAAATCTATAGAATTTCAGGAAAGATTTTTTGACGGTAAGCTGTATAGATAAATAAGCAATCTGAAAGGATTTTTGAACGGAGATGATATATTGACCAAAAAAGTTTTAGCTATAGATTTCGGAGCGTCCTCAGGGCGTGCTATAGTCGGCATATTTGACGGCGAGAGAGTTTCGCTTGAGGAGATACACCGCTTTTCAAACGATCCTGTTATATTGGGCGGTACTATGTATTGGGATGTGCTTAGATTATTTCACGAGATAAAGCAAAGCCTTATAAAAGCAAAGCCGTATGACGTGGAAAGTGTGGCGATAGATACATGGGGTGTTGATTTCGGACTGATCGATAAGGACGGAAGACTTATCGACAACCCTGTGCATTACCGTGATGCACGCACCAACGGAATGCTTGATGAAGCGTTTAAACTTATTCCAAAGGACAATTTTTATAATGCAACGGGCAACCAGTTTATGGAGATAAACACAGCCTTTCAGCTTTTGTCGCTTGTAAAAAACCGTCCTGAGCTTTTGGAGCGTGCGGATAAAATGCTTTTGATGCCCGATTTGTTTTCATACTTTTTAACAGGTGAGAAAAAGGCGGAGCGATCTATTGCATCTACCACGCAGCTTTTTGACCAAAATACAAAAGACTGGTCAAGGGAAACGGTTAAGGCGCTTGGGATCAACGAGGAAATTTTGCCAGAGATCACCGAGAGCGGTAGCGTAATAGGAACGCTTTCAAAGGAGCTGTGCGAGGAGCTTGACATAAAGCCTATTAAAGTCATTGCCGTATGCGGACATGATACACAGTCGGCTTTGGTTGCTGCTCCGGCTAAGGAAAAAGACTTTGCTTTTCTTTCAAGCGGAACATGGTCGCTGCTTGGTACCGAGCTTGATGAGCCGATAATAAATGACAGATCGCTTGCATTAAATGTTACAAATGAGCAGGGGTATGCCGGTAAAACCTCGTTTTTGAAGAATATAATTGGCTTGTGGCTTATTCAGGAAAGCCGCCGTCAATGGATTAGAGAGGGCAGAGAGTACAGCTTTATGGAGCTTGAAACACTGGCAAAGGAAGCTGAGCCTTTTAAATGCTTTATTGATCCGGATGCTCCTGAGTTTACCCCTTCGGGAAATATTCCTAAAAGAATAAGAGAGTACTGCGAGAAATCCGGTCAGTATGTTCCTCAGACGGTAGGCGAAATTATGCGCTGCATTTATGAAAGCCTTGCGCTTAAGTACAAGGCGGCAATCAGCGAGCTTGAGGAATGCACAGGCAAAAAGTTTGAAACGCTTTATATGATTGGCGGAGGAACTAAGGATAAATTCTTGTCTGCACTTACAGCTAACTCCTGCGGTATAACTGTTTCAAGCGGTCCTGTTGAAGCGACAGCAATGGGAAATGTTTTGATCCAGCTTATGGCACAGGGAGAGGTTCGTGACTTATCCCATGCCAGAGAAATAGTGCGGGCAAGCGAGAAGATTTCCTATTTTGAGCCTGAGAACACAGACGAATGGGAAAGGGCGTATGAAAAATACATCGCAGTTATTGATAATTGACAATGGAAAATGGTCAATTAAATTCTGAATGCGGAATTATTGTATGACAAAAGACTAACTTTGATTAACGGAGAGTGACATGAAAGCAGGTAGTATTAGAACTAACGAACCGGCAATCAAGTAGTTCAGCGAAGCTCGCTTAATATTAATACTTTTCAAAAAATCAAAATTGTCCTTTTCACAATCTCCAAAAACAGAGGGCAAGGGGATGAGGTGTTGGAAAAGGATTTGGAAAGGGAAAACCAAGGAGAAGGGGAAGTCCCTCTGGTTTTGGTGGGTTTTATTATCCTGCCCCTTCTCCTAGGTTTGCCCTTTGCAAGAAGCTAGACTAATTCGAAATTGCAATTGATAATGGAAAACGTTTAATTCCGCATTCTAAATTAATTAAGAAGGGACTGAAAAAATAAATGCTTAAAAATATACCTGCGATTCTGTCGCCTGAGCTTTTGAAAACGCTTTGCGAAATGGGACACTCGGATAGAATCGTTATTGCGGACGGAAACTTCCCTTGTGAAAGCATGGGTAAAAACGCAAAGGTGATCCGATGCGACGGTCACGGTGTGCCTGAGCTTTTGGATGCAATACTCACACTGTTTCCGCTCGACACTTATGTTGAAAAGCCTGTAAATCTTATGCAGGTAATGCCGGGGGACAATGCCGAAACTCCTATTTGGGAGGAGTACAAGGCGATAGTTGCAAAGCATGACGAGCGGGGGGCGGATGCAATCGGAGAAATCGAGCGTTTTGCTTTTTATGAGGAAGCTAAGAAAGCATATGCCATTATTGCTACAGGCGAAAAGGCGATTTATGCAAATATAATGCTGCAAAAGGGAGTTGTGTAATTAATTCGGAAGTTGGAATTAGGAATTCGGAATTAATTTTGAAAGAAGATAATTTATTTGCAGACAAGAATAAACATTTGCATTGCGGATAATAAGGTTCTATATACCGGCTAGAGCTTTTACATGAAAGCGGATATATAGATAACAAAATGCTTGATAGCATTTACACAGATTGTCAGAAGATAATTAAAATTCTGGTATCAATAACGAAAACACAAAAGTATTAGGGTGTGAAATTCCGAATTTCGCATTACGAATTGATAGGAAAGGACAGATGAAAATGTACGAAGATATTAAAGAAGTAATGGTTGATATCTGCCATAAGATGTGGCAGAAGGGTTGGGTTGCTGCAAATGACGGAAACCTGACAGTTAAGGTTGGAGAGGGAAAGTACCTTGCAACTCAGACGGGTGTAAGCAAATGCTTTATCACACCCGATAAGATCGGTCTTATTGACGATGATTTTAACATTTTAGACGCTGTGGAGGGTTGGAGACCGTCAAGCGAAGTCAAAATGCATCTTCGCTGTTATCATGAGCGCCCGGATGTAGGTGCTGTACTTCATGCTCATCCTCCTGTTGCGACAGGATTTGCGGTTGCTAACATTGCTCTTGACGAGTATTCGATGATAGAAACTGTAATCGGATTGGGTTCGATCCCTGTAACGCCTTACGGAACACCGTCTACATACGAAGTGCCTGATGCCATTACTCCTTATTTAAAAGAGCATGATGCGATGCTTTTGCAAAATCACGGAGCATTGACCGTAGGACCTGACGCAATCGGCGCATATTATAAAATGGAAACACTTGAGCTTTTTGCTCAGATTTCTTTAAATGCAAAGCTGCTTGGCGGTGCGCAGGAAATTTCAAGAGAAAATATCGACAGACTTATTGCTATGCGTCCTAAGTACGGATGCACAGGAAAGCATCCGGGATATAAAAAATATAATAAGTAATTTAGAGGACATTTTTCAAAGCTTTACAAATTCAAGGAGACGATCTTTCGCCTCCTTTGAGCGTGTCAGCAAAGCCTGCCACGCTCCCCAGGGGACAAACGCACTCACTTCGATAGCTTAGCCTATCTCGTTCTGCGTTTTTCCCCTAGGATACCCCTTTTCGTCGAAAATCGGCTCATACCGCCGATTTCCTCTTAAGGTGTCGCTGCGTCGGCACATGTCCGCCTACGCGACAATATTTTAAAAGTGTACTTTTCTACAGACTGCAAGGAGACGATCTTTCGCCTCCTTTTTGTTTATTTTTGCGGTAAAACAATTGACAAAACCGATTTCTTATATTATAATATCAATAATGTTCCCCTGCCCCGAATTTGAGAATGCTCCAATCCGGGGTGGCGGGTTCCATTTAGTTTTTCGGCGAGAATGTAATTCTCCACTGAAACCCTAAGGGCTAACGCCTTAATTGATTATTAAATGACGGGCTATGCCCCTTATTGAATAATGAAGTTGAATTTTAATATGCTTGTGTAGCACAGTTGGTAGTGCAGCTCATTCGTAATGAGCAGGTCGCAGGTTCGAGTCCCGTCACAAGCTCCACGTCGGGGTAAGCTATGTATAGTTTACTCCGATTTTTTAAAATCAGAGTGCACTCACGCCGCTACCCCTCCTCTCCGAAAAAGGTTTCGCATCACTTAGTTTGCTCAAAATCTTCTTCGGTTTTAAGTCTTAAGTCAAACAGTCCGCCTTTGGAAAGCATGCTATTGGCGGTTTTTTTGTTTGGAGGCAGTTAAGCCTTGTTTCCGGTTATTCCTATTTTTGAGCAGTTTGTGCCTATTGTTTCCAAACTGATTTTTTAGCTATGTACAAGTTGCATAATTGATGGTGCAAATTTTTGCGTAAAATCACTAAAAAATTTTTTTGTTTAAAATTTTTTTTAAAATCTATTGAATTTTGTCTGCCGGTGTGCTATTATAATGCTGTATCATAATCGATATACTTACATTTAAACTTTTTTTAAGGAGGAATTTTAATGAAGCTAAAAAGAATTTTAGCTGGTGCTCTTGCAGCAGTTGTTTCTATTTCAACAGTTGCTCTTGCATCATTATCAACAGCTTCTGCCGCAGATCCAATTGCTAATAATTGGTACGGTGACGGTGCCGGAAAATTGGAAGGCGCACAGTTAAAGATTGTTCAAAACTGGAATCCGGGATTGGCAGTAAGCGAATTAGAGGGCGCAGAAGAATTTTACATTTCATTTGACGTTGCTAACGACAATGCTGGTCTTCACGCATACTTGGTTTTCCAGGATATCGGAAATAAGCACAGCTACTGGACTTATTCTGCAGATGCTGACGCAGCTTGCCCGGCAGTTGACTGCTCAACAGCAGGTACTTATACAGTTGGTTACAAGGGCGCTGCTATTACAGAAGGATTTAACTTCCTTGCTGTTGCTTTTGTAGATGCAGACGGTAAAGAGTATGGTAACGACCCATTGAGCGCAGCTGGTATCACATTTAAGGGCCTTTATGCTGAAGCTCCGGTAGTAGAGCCAGATACAACAGAGCCAGATACAACAGAGCCTGATACGACAGAGCCAGAGTCTACTGATCCTGTAGAAGAAGCAATCGATTCAATCGAGTACAACTTCACAGTAACAGCCGGTGGAAACAACACTGTTACATTCTCAAACCAGAAAACAGGCTGGACTTCATTCACTGCTTCAACAGCTGTTACAGACAGCGGTGACTACTCAGTTAAGACAACCGGTATGGCTGCAACAGGTCTTACAAATCTCGGATTTATTGAAGTTGACGACGGAGATGTAACACTTACAGTTAATACTATCGTTATTAACGACAAGTACACATTTGAAGTTGGTAAGTCACTTACTACAACAACAGCTAATGCTAACGGTATGGCAAACATTTGGAACGACGAGGGTAAAGCTGCTGTTGTTTACACAGGTACAGCAGAAGGAAAGGCAGCTACACTTGTTGGTTCGGCAAACGATCAGGTAGGAATTAAGCTTATGGTTGGTCCTGCTGAAGTAGAGTCTTCATCAGACGAAACATCAGACGAAACATCAGACGAGTCATCTGAGACATCATCAGAAGATACATCAGTTAATCCAAGCCAGGGCCTTAAGGCAGCTCTCTGCTTCGCAGACGCTGACTGGTATCCACAAAACATGAGAAAACCAGGCACAGCCAACGAAGAAGGCTACAATATTGAGATCAACGGCGACGGAACTTACACGCTTACGTATGACGGCACAAACTTTGACGGTGATACGGGTGAGTTTTCTGACGGCGGAACAATGGAAGGCGCAATGGTATTGTGCATTGACTTCCTTGATGCATTGAATTCTTATCCAAACATGACAGCTGAGCTTGTTTCAGTTGCTTGTGACGGTGCAGAGATTAAAGTTGATCCTTCAAAGGCTGTATTTGGAAATCTCGAGGTAGACAACGATCATTTAAGGCTTGAGATCCGCAATGAATATGGTTCTACAAAGGACGATGCTGCAATCGATCCTGCTGACATCTATGCAGAGGAAAGCCTATCAATCACATTCAAGGTAGCTTTGAATGAAGATGAGCCTTCATCAGAAGAAACATCTGAGGAAACATCTGAAGAAGAGCCTGTTGACGTAGTTGTTTCTGTAGAGCCTGAGGCAGGATATGCACTTCCTGGCAGCGAAGCAACTTATGCAATTAAGATTACACCTAACCAGAATCTCTACACATTACAGATGAGAATGGACTTCCCAGAGGGACTTTCATATGTTCCTGATTCATTCGTAGTTGATCCTGAGTCAAAGGCAGCTCTCGGATGGGATGTAGTAAACGGTGGAATGGTTGAATGGACAGAATCATCACTCTTCCTCAACGGATTTTCTGCAGCAACTGATGACATAGCAGGTAATACTATTACACTTGGAACATTCAAGGTAACAGCAGACGAAGGAACATATGCTCCTGCATTCAAGGATTATGAGTTCTGTAATGAAAACTATGAGTCATTGACATACAGAGAAGTTGCAACACCTATTATCTTCACAAATGAGATTCCATCTGAAGATACATCAGAAGATACATCAGAAGATACATCAGTTGAGCCAACAGACGAGCCAACAGATGCTCCAACTGATGAGCCAACAAATGCTCCAACTGACAAGCCAACAAATGCTCCAACTGACAAGCCGACAACAGATGCTCCAACAACAGCTAATACAACAGCTGCTCCTACAACAGCAAATGGCGGAAGCAACAACGGTGGAAGCAATGGTGGTTCTACACCTAACACAGGCGCTCAGGCAGCAGTAGGTCTTTCGATCTTTATGGCTGCTGGTCTTGCAGGCGTAGTTGCAATTAAGAAGAGAAGAAAGTAATTTCTTATCCAAATAAATGTAAGTATTCACTGATAAAGAAGACGGCTTTATAAGCCGCCTTCTTTTTTTATGCACTGTTTAATTTTGGGCATAAAAAAAGCGGAGTGGCAGCTCCGCAATATAATTTGTTTAGTTTACTTTCTTCAAGACGCAAGCGCTTAACGGATCGGCTGTAAAGCTATCATAAAATGTACCGTCCTGTTCGTTTCCGTCTTTATCAAAAATAATCTTGTATGAATCATTTATTCTTACTGTTCGTTGTTCAGTATAGGGATTTATTATCAAGTAAAGTGTTTCCGATTCATCTGAGAGCCTCTCAATGATTATATTAAAATCGCCTGAATCGGGAAAGGATATTTTTCTCTCTACATCAGATTTAGATGAAAGTCTGAAAAGAGAGTGATTTCGTCTGAATTTTATCAGCGCACGGTAGTAATTGTAAACGCTTTTGTAGATGTTTTTTCGATCCCATTTAATACTGTTTGTGTAGTCCGGCTTATTGTAGCTGTCCCACTCAAAGAGGTCTTCATCGTTCTGAGGAGAAACCTTAGGTTTGCTTCTCAAAAAGTCCTGTCCTAATTGTATGAAAGGAATTCCTTGTGCAAAGAGTACTATTGCCGCAGAAAGCTTGTCCATGAGTACACGCTCTTCCTCTGTAAAATCATGTTTTGCACAAACCGACAGCTTGTCCCACAGTGTTAGATTGTCATGTGCCTCGACATAGTTTATAGTCTGGGTTGGTTCATACGCCCAGCAAGCTTCTTGATAACCGTCTATTTGATGATGAGGAACAGAGCCGACAAGTCCACGTTTTACAATAGTTGTTTCATAGAAATTACCGCTGACATAGCCCTTGTTGTGGGAATCAAAAGTGCTTCCCTTAACCGCATCACGAAGATTGTCATTAAAAAGACCGACACGACCGAAGCTGTAGCTGTTGAATTTGTAAGACAGTTTCGTGGAATTGAGAGCGCTTTCACCGCCGGTCCAGCCCTCGCCGTACATCAATATCTGCGGACTGATCTCGTTAAGCTTATCTCTAATGATATTTATGGTGTCGATGTCAATCAAGCCCATGAGATCAAATCTAAAGCCATCAAGCTTATATTCTTTCGCCCAGTATAAAATTGAGTCGATGATATATTTTTGCATCATCTTGTGGTCACTTGCAGTTTCATTTCCACAGCCGGATCCGTTTGTAAACTTGCCTATTTTTGTTCGGTGGTAGTAGTAGGGCTGTGCAAGGTGAAAAGGTGAATCCTCAGTGTGATATGTGTGGTTGTAAACAACGTCCATGATAACGCCTATTCCTGCCTCATGAAGAGCCATTATAAGCTGTTTAAGCTCGTTTATCCTGCATTTTGGATCGCTCGGATCGGTTGAATAAGAACCCTCCGGACAATTAAAATTCTTTGGATCATATCCCCAATTGTATTGTTTCTTTTCGGGACAAGCCTCATCGACGGTACAGAAGTCAAAAATCGGAAGAAGCTGAACGTGCGTAATGCCCAAAGCCTTGAGGTGAGAAAGGCAGGTAAAAGAGTTCTCGCATTTAGTGCCTTTTTCGGTAAAAGCTAAAAACTTTCCTCGGTTTTGCAAACTAACACCACTTGAGGGGTCAATTGAGAAATCTCTTACATGCGTTTCATATATTACAGCATCAGTTGGGGACGCAAGCGTCGGGCGCTTGTGATTTTCCCAGCCGTCTGGGTTTGTTGAAGATAGGTCTATTATAGCACCTCTCATACCGTTGACTCCGCAAGCCTTTGCGTAGACATCAATACTTTCAAAGCGCTTCATGTCATACTCATATGTATAGGTGTAAAAATAACCGTCAAGGTTGCGGGTGAATTCGATATACCAAACACCGTTTTCAATTCTTCGCATAGGAAGAGTTTCAATAAGGTTTTGACCTTCTCCGTCAGCGTAAAGATTGATAAAGACACAATAAGAACAAGGGCTCCATACCTTGAATCGGGTAACATCCCCGTCAATAATGGCGCCCAAGTCATTGCCGTAATATGTATTGTATTTGTCAAATTCATCAAAATTTGATATTACTTCCACAAAAACCTCTCCTGTTAAAATGAAATTGCTTCGCCTTGTTTAATAATGGTTTCAAGGCCCAGTTCGGTGTTTTTAAAAAAGTCGGGGCGAACTTCTGTTTTGCTGTCGAGCAGTAAAACGATAGTTGAGCCGCCAAATTCAAAGCATCCCTTTTCTTCGCCTTTTGTTACTTCAGAAGTAAACATTTCGTTGTTAGAGATTTTTCCTACCATAAGAGCACCGACTTCAATTTGAACAAGCTTTGTATCCTTATTTTTTATAAGACAATACTCCCTTGAATTTTCGATAAAAACCTTTTCCTTTTCAAGAGCGGCAGGATTAACGGTATGAAGAAATCCCGGAATAAAAACATTAGTTGACTTTACTCCTGAAATCGGATAGCAGTAGCGGTGGTAATCGTCAACACAAAGACGTATGATGACAGCTGTTCCGCCTTTAAACTTTTCTGATAATGTCTTGCTTTTAGTGAGCGAACGGATACTGTAAAGGGAATGTTTGATTTTAAAAATGCTGTCGTCACCGATTTTATATGCACTTACTTTTCCGTCACACGGAGAAATAATCTTTGCATCTTTATTTACAGGCCGTAGACCGTTTTTGATACGCCTTGTGAAAAAGTCGTTAAATGACACAAAACGCTTTGGCTCATATTCTCTCATATCTATTTTATTTGCTTTGATAAAAGGTTTTATAAGATGATAAGAAAGGCGGGAATCCAAAAATCTGCCTGCGATTTTTGAAATTGTCGGCAGAGTGAGAGGCTTTATAAGAAGTCTTAAAAAGGCGTTTGAATAAACGGCTTTAAGAAGCCTGTCCTGTGCCGTTTCGCCGTTTGTTATATTGAAGTTTTCATCTATGTACATTTTAGTTTAATCTCCCTTGTAAAAATCCGATAACGATTAAAACACCTATCAAAATAAGGAGGACAACTCCAAAAACCTGAGGCTTTCTCACTTTGAATTTAATTAAGAACAAAAGGCTTATTACGATAAGACAAATCTGGAAAATGTACGGGAATGTTGAACCGACAAGTCCCTTTGCTATATATATTATAGGAAGGATAATTGCAACAGATGTGACAGGAAGTCCTCTGTATTCGTGGCGTTTTTCATTTGTTGCAGCTTGACGTTCCTGTTCAACAGTATTAAAATATCCAAGTCTTATGACCGCTGCAAGGATAATTGCAATTGCAGAAACAAGTCCGAGTCCGTAATTAAAGCCGAAGGAATATCCTAAAACACCCGGAAAAACTCCGAAGCAAACAAGGTCGCAAAGTGAATCTATTTGAATTCCGAAAACCTTTTCACGGTCGGTTCTGTCCTTTTTCATTCGTGCAATTCTTCCGTCAAATAAGTCGCAAAGTCCCGACAATAACAGACATAAGAAAGCAATTGAATAGTTTCCCTGTCCCTTATAAACTTCAATAACTTGAGTAATTCCGAAAACGGACGATGCAAGACCAATATATGTAAGAATTACCGAATAGTTATAAAACCCCAGCATTATGTATTATCCTCCTTTATTTTAGCAAAAGCCCTATAAGTACAAGTGAAATTATGCCTTGAACTATTGAGAATCTAATGACAACCTGTGTGTCGCTCCAGCCCTTATTTTTACGCATATGATCGTGAATAGGTGTTCTCGTGTTTTTCATAAAGTTTTTAAGTCCCAAAAACTTTATACAGGAAATCTTTAAAAGGCTCAATCCGCCGTCCATTATAAGCATAAATGCAAAAATTATAAACAGCAGCGGAGAACCGAGCTTCATTGCAGAGATTGCAAGAAGTACTCCGATCGCACGGGAACCTGCATCTCCCATAAGCATGAGACTTGGAGATGTATTGTACCAAAGATATGCTAAGAGCATTAAAATTGCGGCTAAGATCAAAAGCTTAAAGTCGTCGCTCGTGTCAATGTTGAGCATTAAAACAAATACTGTTGCCAGTGATATTATGCTAAGACTTCCGCAAAGTCCGTCAACACCGTCCGAGCAGTTCGTAACATTTATAGCCGCCCAAACTAAAGCTGCGCCTAAAATGATGTAAATTACAATAGGAAGCGTAAAGCTTATTCCTAAAAGCGCAAGGTTTACTTTAGGTGTGTTGTAAATACAGTAGGTTGCCGAAATGCCGATTGAAACGACAAGATCAATAAGACCTTTCTTTATTCTGCCCCAAGGAATTGTCGCACTGTCGTCAAGGTATCCGCTTAACATTTCAAGATAGATAAAGCCGATATATATAATATTCTCAAGGCTCAGCGGAACAAAAATTGCGGCGGTTACAACGAAAGATGTAATCATAAGAAGTCCTGCACCTCTCGGCTTTCCCTCCGAAAGCTTTCCGTTAAGAGCAAAATCTCTTCCCTTGTCTTTTGGGAGAATGTTTTTAAAAAGTCTTATAGAAAGGTATGGTATAAAGAAACCGCAGAACATAAACAAACCGTAATAAATGCTCTCATAAGCAGCAGGAATGATATTTTTAAGCATTTGAAATTCCCCCTAAGGTATTTTTGTACTTTAATATTGTATCATATTTAATCTGTCATTGCAAGAATAAAAGTAATTACAGACTGTCGAAAAAGGTGTCTTTAAAACATTGCCGCACGGTTATATATCCCGATTGCAAGGAAGTCTTAATTCTATTCAGCGTATTCTCTGACTCTTAGTGTTATTCCGAGTGAATCGCAGAGCTTTCGGCACTTTTCTATTTCTTCTTCGTCAATTACGTCAACTACAGAAAGCAACACTTTTGGGAAAAGTTCTTTTGCTCTTTTTGCAAAGTTAATCATGCAATAAAAGGCGTCTTGTCCGTATGATGGGCATGTAACCCTACAGTATTC
The DNA here is from genome assembly GCA_902489475.1 of uncultured Oscillospiraceae bacterium. GTDB lineage: Bacteria > Bacillota > Clostridia > Oscillospirales > Ruminococcaceae > UMGS1601. The sequence continues at coordinate 22,469 of CABUAH010000016.1, forward strand.
CTCAGGGGTTGATGCATTGAGCGAGATTGACACAACGTCAAAAAGCCCTTCCATTCTCTCGATAGTATTTTCTTCAGAGTGAATTAAATCGGTTAACCCGTTTGTATTTATTCTTATAGGTGTTTTGGTATGCTCTCTTAAATATTTTGCAGCGGATATTAAAATTTCAAGCTCACTTGTAGGTTCTCCGAATCCGCAGAATATTATTTCATCGTATTTATCAAGGTCTTCTTTTGACAAGCTTTCAATAACCTCTTCTTTTGTAGGCTGATGATCAAGCCATAGACTGTCAGAACCGTATGCGCCGTCACCGTTTTTTCTTATGCAGAAAATACAGGAGCAGGGGCATTTATTAGTAATGTTAAGATATAGCTTGTTGTCAAGCACATAAGTAATATTCATCATAAATTTATCATCCTCTAATCTTTTTAATATATGTATAATTTATAGTAGCACGAAAATATAAATAATTCAAGTATATAAAAAATATACGAAACTATCATATGATTTTCACAAAACGAGATATAATAAAATATAGAAGTTTATGGGAGGTATCGTAATATGATAGACAATGAGGGAAGAGATCCACTTAATGTTTCTTCGGAAACTGGCGACTCTTTGGCAAATGAAAATACTGAAAACGATCGTCAAAGCTCGGCTTATGTAGTTGAGCAGAATGCACCGAACCAAAATGCACAGCCAAATTATGGTGAGATTCCACAGCAGGATTCGCAGCAGTATACGCCCTATCCTGAATACTTACAGCCGAACATCAATAGTATGTCATATGATCCGAATGTGGAAAGGAAAGGCAAAAAGCATAAAAAGTTTTTGACAGCGCTTATTTCTATCTGCTGTGTTATGGCAATTGCAGTGACTGCAATTATAGGTTACAGTCTTATTTCATCGGGAACAATTAAAAATACGTTGGGTACATCAAGCAAGCAGGCAATAAACAGCAGCAGTCAGACCGAGCCGGAAAAATCAAACAACACAAAAACCAACAGGGAGTTGCCGACGATTTATCAGCTTTCCGCTCCTGAAGATGCCCTCACTATTCCTGAGGTAGTAGAAAAGGTTTCTGATTCGGTAGTAGGAATATCTTGTCTTTTTTCTAACGGAACAGGAACGGGAACTGGAATCATCATGAGTGAGGACGGATATATTATCACAAATGCACATGTTGTAAACGGCGCAAGCGATATAACGGTTGTATTTACAGAGGATCAGGAGAACGGAATTAAGGCGGAGCTTATCGGAATTGACACCCAAACGGATCTCGCTGTAATAAAAATTGAGAAAACAGGTCTTACTCCTGCGGAATTCGGAAAATCCTCCGAGCTTCAGGTGGGAGAGGCTGCAATTGTTATAGGAAATCCTTTGGGATTCCAGCTTGCGGGATCTGTGACATCGGGAATAATTTCCGCACTTGACAGAGAGCTTACGATAGAAGATAAAACACTTACGCTTATTCAGACAGATGCATCGATAAACAGCGGTAATTCCGGCGGCGCACTTATAAACGCTTACGGACAGGTAGTAGGTGTTACATCTGCAAAAATCAACTCCGCCTACGGGGAAGGATTGGGATTTGCAATACCTATTGACGGAGCGCTTCCGATAATTAAAGATTTAATTGAAAACGGATATGTTACAGGAAGGCCGAAGCTTGGAATAAGCGGCAGTGATATTTCTTCGTTTTATTCAGAGTATTACGGAATTCCGCAGGGCTTCCAGGTTGAATCTGTAGAAGAGGGTTCTGCCGCTGAAGAAGCAGGAATTAAAGTCGGTGATATAGTTGTAGGAATTGAAGGCAAGCTTATTACAGGAATGAGCGAATTTAATGAGATAAAGAATACATTTAGTGCAGGAGATACAATAAGTGTTTCTCTTTACAGAAACGGAAAGAGAACGGATGTTGACGTTACGCTTGGTGAAGCGTCAGGAGATACTGCTGCTGAGACTACGACCGAAGCCACAACCTACAGAGTTTTCGGCGGCTGGGGCTATTAAATCAATAGAAATTAAATCAGACAATTTTTGTATACACCTTCAAAGGTTAAACACTTTTGGAGGTGTATATTTTTTTGTTTGCTTAGAAAAGTATTTTAATTGTATATTTTCCTTGACTTTAACAGAATAAAGTGATAAAATTAAATTCAATAGGGGCATCGCCCCACCATTTAACGAACGACTGGTATGTTAGCCTCTTAGGCGGGAACATCAGTCGGGAGTTATTATTTAGAATAACAGGAGGATGATTTTAACATGGCAAGAGTTTATAATTTCAGTGCAGGTCCTGCGGTTTTGCCGGAGGAGGTTTTAAGAGAAGCTGCTGATGAAATGCTTGATTACAAGGGATGCGGAATGAGCGTTATGGAAATGAGCCATCGTTCAAAGGTTTATGATCAGATTATTAAAGAAGCGGAAGCTGATCTTCGTGAGCTTATGAATATTCCGGATAACTATAAGGTTTTGTTTTTACAGGGCGGAGCTTCTTTACAGTTTGCAGCAGTTCCGATGAACCTTATGAAGAACCGTAAGGCAGGTTACATACTTACAGGACAATGGGCAAAGAAAGCATATGCAGAAGCAAAAATTTACGGCGAGGCAGTAGAGCTTGCTTCAAGCGCAGATAAGACATTCTCATACATTCCTGATGTAAGTGATCTTCCGATCACAGATGATATGGATTATGTTTACATATGTGAAAATAATACGATTTACGGAACAAAATATCAGACTCTTCCTGATACAAAGGGAAAGATTTTGGTAGCGGACCAGTCGTCTTGCTTCCTTTCTGAGCCTGTTGACGTTACAAAATACGGCGTTATTTATGCAGGAGTACAGAAAAACGTAGGCCCTGCCGGAGTTGTTATTGCTATTATCCGAGAGGATCTTATCACTGACGATGTTTTAGAGGGAACTCCTACAATGGTTAAGTGGAAAACTCAGGCTGATGCAGATTCTCTTTATAACACACCGCCTTGCTATGGAATTTATATATGCGGAAAGGTTTTCAAGTGGCTGTTGAAGACAGGCGGACTTGAAAAGAGAAAAGAATTAAACATTAAGAAAGCAAATATTTTATATGATTTTCTTGACAGCAGTAAGCTTTTCAAGGGTACTGTTGAAAAGGAAAGCAGATCGCTTATGAACGTTCCTTTCGTTACAGGAAACGATGAGCTTGATGCAAAGTTTATTAAAGAGGCAAAGGCTGCCGGATTTGAAAACCTTAAGGGCCACAGAACAGTCGGCGGTATGAGAGCTTCAATTTACAATGCAATGCCTATCGAGGGCGTTGAAAAGCTTGTAGAGTTTATGAAAAAGTTTGAGGAAGAAAACGCATAACAGTAATTCTTCATACAATAAAATAAAGGACGCAAAAAGCTTCCTTTAATTTAAGTTTTTCGGAGGAAAATTATGTATAAAATTAAGACATTAAATAAAATTGCCGCTTGCGGAACAAATCTTTTTGACAAGACAAAATATGAGGTTTCGGATAGCGTTGAATCACCTGACGCTGTACTTGTTCGCTCGGCTTCAATGCACGACATGGACTTTGAGGAAAATCTTCTTGCAATTGCAAGAGCAGGTGCAGGAGTAAACAATATTCCTGTTAAAGATTGTGCTGAAAAGGGAATATGCGTTTTTAATACTCCGGGCGCAAACGCAAATGCAGTAAAAGAGCTTGCTGTACTCGGACTTTTGATCTCTTCCCGTAAGGTAGCTGAGGCTATTGACTGGGCTAAGGGTCTTAAGGGCAACGGCGCTGAAGTCGGAAAAATGGTTGAAAAGGGAAAGAGCCAGTTCGTAGGTCCTGAGATCATGGGAAAAACTCTCGGTCTTGTAGGTCTTGGAGCAATCGGCGGAAAGCTTGCAAACATTGCTGTTTCTCTCGGAATGAATGTAATAGGTTATGATCCGTTCTTGTCAGTAAACGCTGCTTTACAGCTTAAGCCTCAGGTTACAGTTGTAAAGGATGCTGACGAGGTTTATAAGAACGCCGATTACGTTTCTCTTCACCTTCCGTTTAATGCAGAAACAAAAGGTTCTGTAAATGCAGACGTTTTCGCTAAGATGAAAGATGGTGCAAGACTTCTCAACTTTGCAAGAGGAGAGCTTGTTGATACGCCATCTCTTTTAGCAGCTCTTGAGAGCGGAAAACTTGCAAAATATGTAACAGACTTCCCGAATGACGAGGTGATCGGAGTTCAGGGCGTTGTTGCAATTCCTCATCTTGGAGCATCTACACCTGAGTCTGAGGACAATTGTGCTGTAATGGCTTCAAAGGAGCTTATCGATTATCTTGAAAACGGAAATATCGTGAATTCTGTAAACTTCCCGAATGTTGAGCTTACAAAAACAGGTGACGTAATGATTTGCATTATGCACAAAAACGTTCCTGAGTTTATCGCAAAGATAACTGCTGTTATAGGCAAGGGCGGAGCTAATATTGAAAACTTCGTTCATAAATCAAAGGGCGAGTACGCGTACTCAATGATCGATATTACAGGAAGTGTTGATGTCGAAGCTCTTAAGGCTGTTGACGATGTTATTAGGGTAAGAGCGCTTTAATTTAATTCGGAATTCGTAATGCGTAATTAATTCGGAAATCGGAATTAATGTATGTAAAAGACTATCTTTGATTCACGGAGAGTGGCATGAAAGTAAGTAGTATTAGAACTCACAAACCGGCAATCAAGTAGGTCAGCGACTTAGTCTTTCAATTAATACTTTCCGAAAAATCAAAATTTCCCTGTTTTACAAAGTGTAAAAGTAAAGTAAAAGGGGAAAAGGGTGTTGGAAAGGAAGTGCAGAGGGAAAACCTGAGGGAAACGAATTTTTTCAAAACTCTGGGGAAACTTATTACTTTTATAGAGTTTTGTTAGTGTCCCTCTTTTCCATAGGTTTGCCCTTTGCAAGGAAGCTATATCAATTCGGAATTTTATAATTGACAATTGACAATGGAAAATGAATTCGTAATTCATAATTAATAAAAAATCAAGACACAGAGGAAGTTTAGTCCTCTGTGTCTTTTTGATTATACGGCTTTCTCGTATTCGTGCGCTCAAGCAAATAATCTGTGCTTACATTATGAAAATCAGCTATTTTAATAAGCATTTCAAGTGGAATTGTGCTGTCTGCATTTTCATATCTCGAATAAGTCCTTTGCGTAGTTTTGAGAATCTTTGCCATTTGTTCCTGCGTCAAGTCCTTGTCCTCACGCAGATTGCGAATCCTTATAAATTTTTTCATAATGATTCTCCTATAAAATAATGTTACTCATAATAATATTATA
>CABUAH010000017.1 GCA_902489475.1 uncultured Oscillospiraceae bacterium
CTCAAAACATGGACACAATTCTTAACGTGTTTGGAAACTTTGATGAAAACGTTAATCTTTTACAAAAGGAATACAATGTTGTTGTTTTAAATCGTGGAACGGACATAAAAATTACAGGTGATGAGGAAAACGTAAAAAAGGCTGCTGATGCTGTCAAGTCATTGTTTTTATTGGCGGAAAAAGGAACTGTGTTAGACGAACAAAGCCTGAGATATGTTTTTTCGCTTGTGAGGGACGGAACGCAAAGAGAGCTTGAAAAGCTTTCAGATGATGGAATTTGCGTTACCACAAACGGTAAAATCGTCAGACCGAAAACTATCGGTCAAAAGAAATATGTAGATCAGATAAAAAAGAATACTATTGTTTTGGGCGTCGGACCGGCAGGTACAGGAAAGACTTATCTTGCGGTTGCAATGGCTGTCAAGGCATTCAGAGCACATGAAGTCAACAAGATAATTCTTACTCGTCCGGCAGTTGAAGCCGGAGAAAAACTCGGTTTCTTACCGGGGGATCTACAGAACAAGGTTGATCCGTATTTAAGACCGCTTTATGACGCTTTGTTTGATATGTTGGGTTCTGAGTCGTTTGTAAAACAACAGGAGAGGGGAGCTATTGAAGTTGCACCTCTTGCATATATGCGTGGACGAACGCTTGATGACGCATTTATAATACTCGACGAGGCGCAAAATACAACTCCTGAGCAAATGAAAATGTTTCTCACACGTTTAGGATTTAATTCAAAAATTGTAATAACCGGCGATATTACACAAATTGATTTACCTGACACGAAAAAATCCGGCTTGGTTCAGGCAATGAAGGTATTAAAAAATGTAGATGATATTTATATCAATAGGTTTACTGAAAAAGATGTTGTAAGACATAAATTAGTACAAGATATTATAAGAGCTTATGAGAGATATTCTAACGAAAGGAAAGGTTCAAAACAATGAGTAAAGCAAAAGTTTTAATTCATAACAAGCAAAAAGATGTGAAAATACCTGTCGGTATAAGACTTTTAATAAGACGGAGCTGTTCGGCAGTTTTAACTTATGAAAATTTCCCGGGAAATGCTGAAGTATCTGTGTCATTTGTCAACGATAAACAGATAAATAAGCTTAACTTAGAATACAGAAACATGGATAAACCTACCGATGTTTTATCATTTCCGCTTGGAGAAAACGGAATTTATGACATCAACCAGGAAACTAATGATTACCTACTGGGAGATATAGTTATTTCGCTTCAAACAGCAGAAAGACAAGCTGATATATATAATCATTCTCTTGAGCGTGAAATCGGCTTTTTGACAGTACATTCTATGTTCCATTTGCTCGGATATGACCATGAAAAAAGCAATCTTGAAGCGCAGATAATGAGGGAAAAAGAAGAGGCTGTTTTAGGAGAGCTCGGAATATCGAGAAACAGTACATTTGTGGAAAAACAAGGAGTATAAATGGCTACTAAAAGTGCTTTTGTAACAATAATTGGAAGAGCAAATGCCGGAAAATCATCTTTACTAAATGCCTTGGTTGGGGATAAAATTGCAGCAGTAAGTTCAAAACCGCAAACAACGAGAACTAAAATAACCGGAGTTTTGACCAAAGGCGACACGCAGTTTGTTTTTATTGATACACCCGGTATGCACAAGGCAAAAACAAAGCTCTCTGAACACATGGTGAAAACAATCAACGAGAGTGTTAAAAGCGTTGAACTTATAATTTTCATGGCTGATGTAACAAAAAATATAAGTGATAGCGAAACACAGCTTATAAGCAGTCTTAACGCAAAAAACTGCAAGGTTATTTTGTGTATAAATAAAATTGATCTTGTCAGCAAAGATGTACTTATAAAGAAAATGGCGGAATATTCGACTCTTTTTGACTTTTCCGAGATTATTCCTATAAGCGTAATCAATAATGACGGAATTAACTTAATAATGGATTTCTTATATAAGAATGCTGAAGAAGGTCCTCATTATTTCTCGGACGATGCTATTACAGATCAGCCGGAAAAAGTTATTATTGCAGAAAAGATTCGAGAAAAGGCATTATTGTGCCTTGATGATGAAGTACCGCATGGAATAGCAGTCGGTATTGAAAGCGTTTCCGAGCATGACAACAGAAACGGTGAGCCGATTATGGATATCGATGCTGTAATTTACTGCGAAAGAGATTCGCACAAAGGAATCATTATCGGTAAACAGGGAAGTATGTTAAAAAGAATCGGACAAGCTTCACGTGAAGAACTTGAAGAATTTTTTCAGATTAAAGTTAACCTCAAATTCTGGGTTAAGGTCAAAGAAGGCTGGAGAAATAATGAAGGCTTAATTAAAAATTTTGGTCTTTCATACAAATAAAAATTACCATTAATAAAAACTGTCACCTTTCAAAAAATATTTGTGAGGTGATAATTTATGAGTGAATGGGATAAGTTTTATATGTCCGGAAAAATTGCAGATTATTTAAAATACTGCAAACAAAAATCGGTTGAACTTAAGGGAGAGAAAGAAAGTGCTGATAACAACTGAAGGAGTTGTCTTGAAAGAACGCACCCAGGGAGAAAGCGACAAATTTATTGATATTCTTACTGATGAAATGGGAATAGTTTCTGTTTGCGTGAAAGGCGGAAGAAAACTAAATTCTAAAAATTCAGGTGCTACTCAGCTTTTTTCTTATTCAAAATTTTGTTTTAATAATCATGGCGATAGAAATACTTTAAACAGCAGTGAAATCATAACCAGCTTTTTTAATATTTCGTCTGATATTGAAAGCTTGTCGCTTGCATCATATTTTTCTGAGCTTTTGAGGTACTCTATGCCAGAAAATATACAGTCTAAAAATGTTAAAAGATTATTGCTCAATTGTCTTTATTATCTAAATAACGGAAAGCGAAGCAAGAGGTTTTTGAAGTCTTTGTTTGAATTTAGGCTTCTGTGTGAAATTGGTTTGATACCTGACCTGTTAGGTTGCTGTAGGTGTTATCAGTATCGCTCAAATTCAATGTATTTTGACATTTTAAATGGTAAACTCTATTGCAGCAATTGCTTTGACAAGGAGCTTGACTACAATATTGTAAGAATCAGCGACAGCGAACTTCACACTTTGCGCCATATCGCCTTAACTGATTTTGATCGCCTTTTTAATTTTAAAATATCAGACGAACTGCAAACAAGAGTTGGAAAAACTACAGAGAAATATGTTCTTGCTCATTTTAATCGTGATTTTAGAACTCTAAAATATTTTAAGAGCATTACTGATTATAATAAATAGGAGGATAAGTTGAATACCCAAAATTTTCGTACTTTAGAATTACATAAAATACTTTCTCTCCTTGAAAGAGAGTGTTCAAACTCATATACTAAAGAACTTGCTTTGAATTTATCGCCGATGACTGATTCAGATGAAATAAAAGCTGAGCTTATGAAAACAAATGAAGCGTTAACTTTATCTGCAAGATACGGCACTCCGCTTTTTTTTGATGTAATCAATGCTGATAAGTCAATTGACAAAGCTAAAAACGGCGGAGTTTTGTCAATGTCTGAGTTGCTTATAATAAACAGAACTTTAAAAAATGCGTGTGAGCTTATTACATGGCGACATCAGACTGATGAAGATACACTTCTTGATGAGCTTTTTGAAATGCTTTTTGATTTATCTTTCTTGTCTAAGAAAATTTCATCAGCTATCATTTCTGAAGATGAAATGTCGGACGATGCATCGCCGGAGCTTTATTCTATAAGAAAAAGCATAAACAGACAGGGTATCAAGATTCGTGAAAGCCTTGAGAAATTAACAAAAAACACTACGGTTCAGAAGTATTTACAGGATAATATTATAACGATTCGTGACGGAAGATATGTTGTGCCGGTTAAGGTCGAACATAAAGCGAATGTTCCGGGGCTTGTTCATGCTACTTCTGCTACTGGTTCAACTCTTTTTGTTGAGCCGATGCAAGTTGTAGATGCAAATAATGAAATTGCAATTTTAAAGGGCAGGGAACTTGATGAAATTCAAAAGATCCTAAAGGGATTTTCAGAGGAAATCGCAGGTAGTGCCGAACAAATAAAATCAAATTTTAAAGCTATTGTTAGGCTTAATTTATATTTTGCAAAAGCAAATTTAGCTGCTAAGATGAACGCTTGTGCACCGGAAATCGTAGATGACGGAAGAATATTGCTAAAAAAAGCAAGGCATCCTTTAATCGACAAAGAAAAAGTTGTACCCGTAAACTTTTCGATTGGTTTTGACTATTCAACATTGGTTATTACAGGACCTAATACGGGAGGAAAAACCGTTATTTTAAAAACAATAGGTCTTTTAACGCTGATGACAATGTGTGGAATGTTAATTCCAGTGTCATCAGGAAGTATTATATCTGTTTTTAATGACATAATGGTGGATATTGGTGACAATCAATCTATTGAACAGGATTTATCTACTTTTTCTTCTCACATAAGTAATGTGAACTCAATAATTGAGAAAGCTGACGATAAAACTTTGGTGCTTCTTGATGAGATTGGTTCGGGAACAGATCCGGTTGAAGGAGCAGCACTTGCAGTTTCGATGGTTGAAAAGTTAAGACAAAATAATGTTAAAACCGTTGTTACAACGCACTATCAGGAACTTAAAATGTATGCACTTGACACGCCATATGTGGAAAATGCTTCATGTGAGTTTGATGTCAATACGCTTTCGCCGACATACAGACTTATAATCGGCACTCCGGGAAAATCCAATGCGTTTGAAATTTCAAAAAGACTCGGTGTCAGCGATGAGATCATATCCTATGCAAAGTCTCTTTTGAATGAAAATTCAAGGAGGTTTGAGGACATACTTCAAAGACTTGAAGCGGCAAGAATTGATGCTGAGAAAAATCTTTCAGACGCTAAAAGATTACAAGCTGAAGCATTGGAACAAAAACAGAAAATAGATATAGCACAGCAGAATATAAGCAAAGAAAAAGAAAATATTCTCTCAAATGCACGGCGAGAAGCAAACAATATTATAAATCGCACAACAAGAGAATCAGATGCGTTAATTGATGAACTTGAACAAATTAGAAAGCAAAAGGAAAAACTTAATTTCAGCGAAAATCTTTCTAAAGCAAAATCAAATGTCAAGTCATCTTTGAATAAAATGTATAGAGATGCGAACATCAGTTCTCAGGCTGATTTAAAGCCAAACCTAAGTCTTAAAAAAGGTGACTTTGTAATAATTACAGATACCAATAAAAAGGGAACTGTCTTGTCAGCGCCGGATTCAAACGGAATGTGCATGGTTCAGGCTGGAATTATGAAGACTAAAATTCATTCATCTAAGCTTAGAATTGATGAATTGGAGAAAATTACTTTTAACAGCGGAAACGTATCAAAAAAAGGTATTATTAGCAAAACTCAGAAAGTTGTAAAAACGGAGCTTGATATAAGAGGTTATGCTGTAGACGATGGCTTGTATGAGTTAGATTCATTTATTGACAATGCAATAATGTCAGGGATAGGAGTTATAACAATTATTCATGGTAAAGGCACAGGTGCGTTGAAGAATGCCGTAAGATCTCATTTAAAGAATCATAAACAGATCAAGACATATCGAAGAGGTCTGTATGGCGAGGGTGAAGATGGAGTTACGGTTGCAGAGTTAAAATAAGGAAAAGAAATATGATGTATATAGGCTGCGTAATGTTTTTACGCAGCTTTTGTTTATCTATAAGTAAAAGAGAAGAATAGTGGTTGACATATGCAAATTAAAGTAGTATAATAGAAATAGACAAATATTCACTAAATAAGAATTTAGTGAATATTAGGAGAGGAGTTTGCCATGAAAGCTGAGTATATGGATGATTGCCCGGAATATGTAAGAGATTTTCTGTTAAATCTAAGACTTATACGTGACCGTGCTGACCGAACTGAAGAAGCGTATTATATTGACATTCGTACATTTTTACGCTATTTAAAAATAAAAAACAAAATGGTCGATGACGATACGCCATTCGGTTCAATTAAAATTAAAGACGTTCCTTTTTCATATCTTGAGAATTTCACTCTTTTTGATGCATATGAGTATATGAATTATTTGAAAGAATCCCGTGATAATTCTACGGCTACAAGAGCCAGAAAAACATCTGCTTTAAAGCAGCTATTTTCATATCTCCATAACAAAGCAAAGCTTTTAGAAAAAAATCCTCTTGAGGATTTAGAACTTCCAAGAATTAAAAATAAACTGCCAAAGTATTTGTCGCTTGAGCAATCAATCGAACTATTGAAAAATATAGACTCTAAACATAAAACCCGTGACTATTGCATAATTTGTCTATTTTTGAATTGCGGAATGCGTTTAAGTGAGCTTGTAGGACTAAATATAAGCGATTACAGTAAAGGAAGCAGAACGCTCAGGCTTTTAGGTAAAGGTTCAAAAGAAAGAATTGTTTATTTGAATAATTCGTGTATTGAAGCGATTGAAGCGTATTTAAAGGAACGTCCTAAAAATGCTAAGGATAAAGACGCTTTGTTTATTTCAATGCAGTTAAATAGAATTAACAAAAGACGTGTTCAGGCTATTGTTGAGGAAATGCTAAACAAAGCAGGTCTATCAAACTTAGGAGTCACAACACATAAACTACGTCATACGGCTGCAACGCTTATGTATCAGCACGGTGGTGTTGATCCGCTTGTATTAAAAGAAGTTTTGGGTCATAAAAGCATAGCAACAACTGAAATTTACACACATTTATCAAATGAAAACCTTAAAAGAGCTGCCGAAGCAAGTCCGCTTGCAAACAAAAAGCCGAAAAAAGATAAAAAATAAAAAGTAATCCTCATGTGATAATATTAAAACTCACATGAGGATTTAATTTTACTTTCTATAGTCACTTCTTATAAAAGGTTCATTAATATTTTCATCGATCAGCAACTTGTATTTTTGCGGGTGCCTGTATGCATTGCCATGAACTTCATTTTTTCGGTATTCTCGTATTTTATCAATAGGAAAGTCAGAAATATATATCCCCTCTTCCTCCCCTGCTTCAAGAATTTTAGTATCTCTTGGATCTTCTATATCAGGTAAATATGCCATTCCGTCAAATGCTGATGAGTGACCGTTGCAATCGGGTTTTCCTTTTGGATAGTTTGCAGTCGCTATTCCTACCATGTTTTCATACGCTCTTGCTCTAAGCTGAGAAAGACGGTTTATTTCCATCGGGCAGGCATTTGGAACTAATATTATTTCTGCTCCCCTTAACATTAGAATTCTTGCACTTTCAGGAAATTCTCTGTCATAGCAAATCATTGCTCCGACTTTAACTTTACCTATTTTCGTATCTAAATCTGCTACATAAAAATCATCGCCGGGAGTTAAAACTCTTTCATCTCCAAAATCGCAGGTGTGCACCTTTGCATAAGTAAGAGCTAATTTGCCGAATCTGTCAAAAAGACAAATTGTATTTCTTACGCCTTTTTCGTGATTCTCAAGAAAAGTTATTCCTATTGCCATTTCAAGTTCTTTTGCAATAGATTGAAATGAACGTATAAATCTACTGTCAATGCTTACACTTAAGTCGCTTAGCTTTTGATGATCTTGAGGAATATTATAACCGCAAGACCACATTTCAGGGAAAAGTGCAATATCAGCTCCAATTTTTTTTGCCTCTTTGCAGCATTGAATGCCTTTTTCAAGATTCATGTTTATATTTTCTTCCGGAAGAACCTGAAGAAGTGCGACTTTTAAATTATTCACAATGTTTATCCTTTCGCTGTTTATTCTTTGAAAAATTATTTTTTCATTCTGATAATAGAGTTTTTCTCAAAACTATTTTCACAATCAATTGAAAACTTCATTGTAGCATGATTTGCAGTTTCTATTTCTACTCCGTTTTCATCATAAAGCTTGTCAGCCGAAATAACAACGGGTTCTTTGCCAGGAGATAAAATCTCAAGCTCATCTCCCCTGTTAAACTTATTTCTCTGAGTTCCGTACAACTTACCGTCCTTACATTTATCAACTACTGCAACGACATCGTATTCTCTGATATAACCGTTATCTCCGTAATACTGATATTCACCTTCAGGATCGTTTGGATGACCAAAGAAAAATCCCGTACAATATGCTCGGTGACTTACTTTAAATACCTCGTCAAATATCCACCTTGGGCAGTCTTCCATTGTCTTATGCTCAAGATAATAGTCTACAGCCATTCTGTAAGCGTTTGTGATAACAGAAACATAGTAGGACGATTTTGCTCTTCCCTCAATTTTAAGACTGTAAACACCTGCTTCAGCCAGCTTGTCAATGTATTCGATCAAGCACATATCCTTTGCATTTAGGATATATGTGCCTTTGCTGTCTTCAAATATTGGGAAAAACTGTCCGTCACGCTTTTCCTCCATAAGGTGATAACCCCACCTGCATGGCTGTGCGCACTCTCCCCTATTTGCATCTCGGTTTACAAGATACTGCGACAACAGACATCTGCCCGAAAAGCTTACACACATTGCACCGTGTACAAAACACTCAATATCCAAATCTTTAGGAGTTTTAGCCCTGATTTCAGCTATTTCATCAATACTCAACTCACGGGCAAGCACAACACGCTTAGCACCCATGTTGTAGAATTCATTTGCCGTAACGTAATTTACAATGCCGGCTTGTGTGGAAATGTGAATTTCCATATCAGGGGCATATTTTTTTACCAGCGAGAGCAAACCTATATCGTTTACTATAACTGCGTCTACACCTGCATCCACAGCGATATCTATAAATTCTTTAAAATGTGATACCTCATCATTTCTTGGCAATGTATTACAGGTAAGATAAACCTTAACGCCCTTTTTATGAGAGCGATCTACTGCATCTTTTAACTCATCGCTTGAAAAATTGGCAGGACCTGCTCTCATACCGAACATTTGTCCGCCCAAGTATACAGCATCTGCTCCAAAATCAAGAGCAGCGCCGAGTCGCTCTTGATCACCGACCGGCGCTAATACTTCTAATTGTTTTATGTTATTCAATATAGTAACTCCTTAATTTATTCCTGCCTTATAAAGATTTTGATTGTGTTCTGTAAGTGTACTTGCATAGTAGCCTTTCTTAGTGCTTATATCATGACAGAAATAGTAATAATCTGTATCTTCGGGATATAATACTGCGTTGATCGCATTAAGTCCAGGATTGCATATAGCTCCTACAGGAAGTCCCTCACGTTCGTAAGTATCATACTTATCTTTAAATGCATTAACCTCGGAAGTAGTATAATTTTGAAGTTCCGAAGCTGCAGAAGTAATTGTTTGCGAATAATAATTTGAAGTCGGGTCAGACTGAAGTCTTGCTATGTACTCGTTAAATTGATTGTTAGGTCCGTCATTTAAACGATTAGAGAAAATAGATGCTATTATTGGCATTTCCTCATCGTTTGCAGATTCAAGCTGTACGATCGAAGCCAAAGTTATAACCTCATCAATAGTATAATTTAACTCCTCGGCACGAGCCTTCATCTCATCTGTAAACTTAACATCAAAAGCATTTCTTATGGTACTTATAACAGTTTCGTTGTCAGAATCAAGATAGAACTGATATGTATCAGGGAAGAAATATCCTTCCATCGCAAAAAACTTTTCGCTGCTTGAATCGATGATGTCTTCATAATCATAACCAAGCTTTAAAGAATTAAAGTCGTAAATAAAGTCAGTAACACTTGAAACTACACCTTTTTCTTTAAGCAATTTTGCAGCATCATAAAGAGTTGTACCCTCAGGGAAAGTAATATCTACAGTTTCAAATGATTGTCTTAACATCATTAATGCGTTGATCTTGTCATTATAGCTCATTGAAGGCTGAAGCTCAATGTCTCCCGGAACAATTTTATCACCTGCATTTTTAATATTAACGCAAACCTTAAATAAAAATTTGCTGTTGATAATTCCTTTATTATAAAGAGCATCAGCAATATCATCAACGCTGTAAGATTGGTCAATATTAAGCTTTATAGTTGATGTACTTTTTCCAATACCTAAGAACTCAAGGCCTACAGTAATTCCGGTTAAAGCTATAACAGTAGAAACTGTGAGAATTATGATCGTCAAAATTATTCCTGAGAAAATAGAACTGTTGACTTTTTTCTTCTTTGACTTTTTCTTAGTATTTGAGGAAGCTGATTTTGATCTCGGATTTACATTTTTTTGCAATGCGGGTGAATTTTCTTTAGCTTTTTCGGCAACAGCAAGTTTTTTAGGTGTGTCTGCATTAACAATTTCCGCATTATCAGCCTTTTCCTCAAAAGATGTATTTTTTTGTTCATCTGTCGGTGTAGTAGTATTATCTGAAGCGCTTAGATTTTTGTCATATGTAAGACTATTGTCACTATCCTCATAAGTCTTAGGCGGTTCTAAATTAGACATTAAACTTCCGTCGAACTTCAAATTCAAGTCATCATCTTCACCTAAGTCCTCTGTGTTTTCCTGAGGCTCAATATTATTTTGAATATCGTTAGTGAGAACTGAATGAGAACTCTTGTCATACAGCAAAGCGTTTAAAGCATCTTCAGCAGAAGAATTTGTCGAGAGCAGTTCTTCGATTTCATCATCAGACTCATTATTTATTGCCAATGAGTCTAATTCCTTGTCTTTGTTATTCTCCATTAACTATTCTTCCTTTCTATAAATGTTTTTATCTGTTATAATCGTATCGATTTTTACGTCTGTATCATAAATAGGCAGTTCGTCTACAAGAAATTTTTCCATGACAACACCGATGGTTTTTCCTTTAAATCCGCATAAAAACCTATCATAATAGCCTTTGCCGTAGCCCAGCCGATAACCTCTTTTGTCAAAACAAACTCCGGGTACTATGCACAGAGAATAGTCAGAATTTATATATTTCTCACAGCATTCATCAGGTTCATATATTCCATACATACCTTCGTTTAAGTCGCTGATTGAAGCAGCATTAAAAAATCTCATCCTGAAATCATCATAACATTTTGGGAAATACACGTTTTTGCCATTGCTTAATGCTGATTCAAAAAACGAATATGTGACAACTTCACTGTTATATGAAGCATATAGCAAAATATTTCTGCAAGCTGAAAACTCATTTGTGTTTAAAACTTTATCAAAAATAACATCACTTGCTCTTTTAATTTCTTCTTTTGGTAAATTATTTCGTGCTAAAAGAAATTCATGCCGTAAATTGTTTTTGTTTATTTGCATTGAAGCGATGCCTCTAAGGATAGTGCTTTCTCTTTGCCGGCTAAAAGTGAAACCAGTTTTAAACCGAATTTTACAGCAGCTCCGGCTCCTTTTGCTGTAGTTATTTTGCCGTCGTTTACTACCAAATCAGGCAGTACCGTCGCACCGTCAAGTTCTTTTTCAAAGCCCGGAAAGCAAGTTGCTTTTTTTCCTTTTAATATGCCTTTATGCCCCAAAATTGAGGGAGCGGCACAAATTGCTGAAATGTAAATGTCGTTTTCACAGCAATAATCTATAAAAGATAAAACCTTTTTATTTGCTTCGAGGTTCAGTGTTCCGGGCATACCACCC
The DNA here is from genome assembly GCA_902489475.1 of uncultured Oscillospiraceae bacterium. Classification (GTDB taxonomy): domain Bacteria; phylum Bacillota; class Clostridia; order Oscillospirales; family Ruminococcaceae; genus UMGS1601. The sequence goes on from CABUAH010000017.1 coordinate 11,528, forward strand.
GGAAGAACGATCATCTCAATGCTCTTGTCAGGTTCGATCTCATTTATATCTAAATCCGTAATAACTGGAATAGCGTGTGAACCACGAATAATATTTGAATTAATTCCAACGGTTTTGACGTCAATGCCGCTTCGTCTAAGCAAGTCCACCGGCGCTAACGCTTCTACTTCTTCAAAACCTTCAGCTAAAAATACATAAACCATTTTTATCTCCTTATTTAAATACTATCGTATTTTTTTCATACATAAAAGCCGGATAATAAGAATTCTTTGACCGCCTAAGACCGTCAAGCCCTAAATCCTCTTCCCTATTGATATATAAGCAATCTTTTGCGTATGCCTTAGCAAACTCATTGCACAGGCATGGATACGCACCATTTACATTGCTTAGTGCCTTCTCAATATGGACAACAAATGTATCGGAATTCAGTTTTTCTCCAATAGTAAAACCTACCATTTTACTGTTTTGGTATAATACCCCTCCGCATAAGTTTAAATCATTAAAATTTGTTAAAAACGTATTGATTGCATATTGTTCCACAACAGCAGAGTGTTCATCGTATTTATTTGACTCATTAAAGCTTATTGCAGAAAATTCAAAGCAATCATCAATCAAGCTTTCATCAATCGGTACAAATCTCCAATCACTCTCTTTGAATCTTTTTATATGGTTACGTTTCCCGTGATATCTTTTTCCTTTAAGCTCGATTAAGTCGTGCGTATTGTAAATATAATCGAAATAATCTCGATCAGATGTAATAATAAGCTTGTCCTCACCATAAATGCCGGTAACGATTTTGAGCATATCGTTATTTACACTGTTAAGTTTTAGCGTTTTACCAAGTTTTTCAGCGTACTCACGAATGTCTTCAAATAATTCCTTGTAATTTCCATTTCCCGCAGGAAACGTAAGATTGAAATATTCATCATCAAAGCTTGCACTTAAATAAAAATCTTTATATCTTGAAATTTTGGTATCACTTAAACGACACCAAGCTAAGTTGTTTGCAAATGAATACTCGCATCCTCTGAAATTGGATTCTTTAAGAGCTATATCTATCCAATCCTTATCGCTAAGTTCAATTTGCCTAAATTCAAACATTATATCACCAAATATTACAACAAATTAATTATTTTCATTATTTCATTAGTTATAGTACCCTTAGATAGAGGATTTTTTCCATCGGAACAGTTAATAATATTCCAATTAAATTTTTCGGCTGTATAAATAGCAGCTTCACGACATCTGTTAAGAAATTCGGTATCTATTTCATGTATATCTTTTTTATCCTCATGGCCGTCATATCTTTTACTTAAAAGCTCCTGAGAAACATCAATCGGCATATCAAGGAAAATAACACTGTCCGGTCTTGGAAGTCCAAGCTTGTCGTATTCATAATCAAAAAGCCAATCAAGATAGCTATCCCATTCGCTCTTATCGCATTTTACCATCTGATATATTGCATTAGATGTAACATATCTGCTGGCTAAAATCAAATCGCCTTTATTATAAGATTTCTCCCAATAAAGCTTATAGCTTGCGTATCTATCTACAGCATAAAAGCTTGAAGCCGCATAAGCATTTATATCATCAGCATTTTTTGAAAACTCACCGCTGAGATACATTTTAACAAGTGCAGATGATGGATTATCATAATCAGGAAAGCTTATTGACTTATGCGGTATATTTTTTCCTTCTAAAAGCTTATCAACAATTTCAAACTGAGTTGATTTTCCGCTGCCGTCAAGGCCCTCAATTACTACAATTTTACCCGGCATATTATTTAAGCTCCTTGTAAAATTTAATAACTTCTCCTGCTTTTTGGCAAGACATCTTTCCCTCAGGACATTTACCTGTCATAACGCATGAGGGTCCTGCATTAATAAACAAATGCGGAGCAACACCCTTACATATTTTCAGCATTTCATCTGCAACAGCCTTTATCTCCCATTGAGCTCGGTTGCAACAGCGATGTTTAAAGAAATTGAACAGGCTTCTTACATTCATCGTTACCACGATCTTAGTTTCACAAGAATTAGGTAAAACAAATCTAGCGTCCTCATATGCCATTTTCTTTGCCTTTTTTAAAGCTTCGGATTCATCCATACCATTTTGAACAAGCTTTTTTGTGTGTTCATCAGTTAGTATTTCAGCTATCTTTTTATAGCTATTAAGAAGATTTTGCATTTGAGTGTCAAATTCTTCCTTAGCCTCAGTTACAGCTTCAATTGCCGGAGGAGTTATAAATTCAAATCCGTCCTCATTTACATATCTTTGACTTTTCTGAGAATATGAGGCTATTCTATGCCTAACAAGCTGATGCGAGCAGGCTCTGGATATTCCCTCAATTCCAAACGTAAAAGAAACATGCTCCATTGGACTTTCATGTCCTATAGACGCAAGCATATTTATAAAGCTTTCGGTTTTTTCTGGTGTAAGTCCGTCCATAAGCGAGCCAATATCACTACTTGAATAGCAGAGCTTAGCTGCAGTTGCAATAGTTTTTTCAGGCTCCGGTGTGTGTGCCAAAAGCGTTACCTGCATTTTAAAATCAATCCCTTCTAAGGCATAAATATATTTATTTTAGTATATCATCTTTTATATTAAAAGTCAAATTTAAGAGACGCAAGTAGAATAAAAAGCCCCTCAGATACCTGAAGGGCAAAAGTTACTTTTGGCTATGTTTACAACCCCTGTCAGTTTGCGATTATGACATGGATAAAATAGTTTATTTTGAATTCAGCAATAAATCTTCAGCACTTTTAAGTGTAACATCGGTGATTTTTTCACCGCTCATAATTCTTGCAATCTCATTCTTTCGCTGTTCAAAATCAAGCGGAATAACAGTAGTTGTGGTTTTTTCATCAGTACTTTGTTTTTCGATAAGAAAATGCTTATCAGCGTATGCGGCAATTTGTGAAAGGTGCGTAACACATAATACTTGTCTGTTCTTAGAAAGTTCTTTAAGCTTACTTCCTATCCTTTGAGCCGCCTTGCCCGAAACTCCCGTATCAATTTCGTCAAAAATCATGACAGGAGTATTATCCTTATGTGCTGTAACACATTTGAGCGCAAGCATTATTCGTGAAAGTTCACCGCCTGATGCTATTTTGGAAATTGGCTTAAGCTCCTCTCCCGGATTAGCGGAAATCAAAAATCCAACCTTATCAAGTCCTGATGCAGTTAATTTTCCCTTTTGAAAATCAACGCCAATCCTAACCTTTTCCATATTGAGAAATTTAAGCTCTTTTATAACACTTTGAGTAAACTCTAAAGCTGTTTCTTCCCTTTTGTTTGAAAGATCTTTTGCTTTAATACTAACTTCCTTTAAAAGACTGTCACGTTTTTGTGAAATTTTGTCAAGCTCTTCATATGAGTCCAAAAGCTTATCATATTCGCCCTCAAATTCTTCTAATTTTTCTAAAACATCTTTGAGAGTAGGACCGTATTTTTTCTTGATTTTTATTAAAGCGTCACGCCTTGCAGAAATGTAAGCATATCGTCCTGGATCAATTTCAAGCCTTGAAGCTAGCCTTAAAAGTTCATCCCTAATATCCGTGATTTCTATTAGAGCAGTCGAAAGACGGTCAGATAAAACCTCTAAGTCAGAAAAAATGTCGCTGTTGGAATCAAGTATATCTTTCACAGTGTTCAGATTTGAAACAACACCGTCGTATGAATCATCACCCGATAATAAATTATCGCTTGTCCTAAGTGAATTTGAAAGACTTACTGCATTATCAGAAAGATTAAACTCACTTTCAATTTCCTCGTCCTCGGTTTCGCTTTCTATTTTAAGTGAAGATATTTCGTCAATAACATCCTTCAAATAATCAATTCTGATACTTCTCTGCTGATTTAGTGTTGAAAGCTCTTTAATACTTCTCGATGTTGATTGAAGCTCTTTGAACAGCTCTTTATATTTATGAATTTCCGGTTCAAGTCCTCCGAATGAATCAAGAATTTCGAGATGCTTTGAATCATCAAGTAAAATAATGTTGTCATGCTGACCATGAATATCAACAAGCATTAAACCGACCTGCTTCAAAGATGAAACAGAAACGGCTCTTCCGTTAATTCTCGCCGTACTTTTTCCCTGAGCTGTAATTTCACGCTCAAGCACTAAGCTGTCGTCAAAGTCAACCTCTATTCCCATATTGCTAAGCTCTTCTCTTACATGATCACTTATATCATCAAAAAGCGCATTTATAATTGCCTTATCCGAGCCCGTTCTTACAACGTCCTTCGAAACACGCTGACCCAAAATTGCATTAATTCCGTTTATAAGTATAGATTTACCCGCACCGGTTTCGCCTGTAAAGACGTTAAATCCGGCGGAAAAATCAATAGTCGCTTTTTCAATAACAACTAAATTTTCAATGTATAACTCCTTAAGCATTTTTTCTCCTTCAATAAGGGGCACCACCCCGTCATTCAACAAGTGAACGAGGGGCGAAGCCCCTTAGGGTTTCAGTAGGGGATTTAAGTCCCCTACTGAAAGACATAGATGGCCGCCACCTAAGAGGCGGGGACATCCGTTCACAGTTATAAAAATCGCTTTAATTTGTTTACCAGCTCGATTGCCGACTGTTCGCTTTTTAGTACAACAAAAATTGTATCGTCGCCGGCAATTGTTCCGACAACCAACTCAAAATTTGCATTGTCGAGCTTTGCACACACCGCCTGAGCCATTCCGGTATAGCACTTTATAACAACTATATTCATAGCAAAATTTACAGACATTACAGCCTGCGGAAAAATTTCCTTTAACAGCTCAATAGGATTTTTTCCGTCTTCTTTTAATCTTGCAGGAAGATCAAATCTATATCCGTTTATAGGATCATTGATTTTAATTATTGATAAATCTTTTATATCCCTTGAGATTGTAGCTTGCGTTACATTAAAACCATAATCAGCAAGTTTGTTAATCAGCTCTTCCTGTCCGGAAATCTTATTCTCTGAAACAATTTTAAGTATAGCTTTTTGACGATCGGACTTTGACATTTTTATTCTTCCTCCGAAATAGATTTAAGCGGTTTCATAAGCTTGTTAGTCACCGAATTAAAGAAACTTCCGCCTTTAATATCAATAAGCTCTATATAGCGGTCTGACAAAGAAATTTCAACAGAATCATCAGAAGTGATAGAATCGAGCTCTGTTCCGTCAGCAAATATATTGAATAAATCATTACTGCTGCCGGACAATGAAAATCCAACTGTTAGTTTTGTGTTTTTTGAGAAAATAATTGTTCTCGACAAAAGAGTATGAGGACATATCGGTGTGAATTCAAAACACTCCATATCCGGCTCAATAATCGGACCTCCTGCTGAAAGAGAATATGCCGTAGCACCTGTTGGCGTCGAAAAAATTACACCGTCAGCTCTTATATGTGAAACAGGTATACCGTTTTTTATAACCGAAAAATCAGCAATCTTTGATTTACTTGGTTTTGAAATCACAACATCGTTAAGAACTGTGTAGCTTTCTTTTCCGTCTTTTCTATTAACAACCACGTCAAGCATCATTCTTTTTTCTGTAGAAAAATTACCGTTAAGCAGATTATCCAAAAGCTCCAACTCGTTATATTCAAGATTAGCCATAAAACCAAGCCTTCCGCAGTTGATACCTAAAAGCTTTTTATTGCAAAGACATGCAAGATTTGAAGCAGATAGAATTGTTCCGTCTCCACCGACAGCTATTATAATATCACATTTTTCTGCACAGGCTTCTTCATCGTCAAAAGTAACACCCGTGAGCCCGGAAAATTTTGCTTCATAAAACTCAGACATTAAAACGCATACTGAGTGAGAATAAAAAAACTTTGAAACAGAAACAACTGTATCATAACAGTTCTTTTTATCAAGATTAGGCATTATAAATACATTCATAGTATAAGTCCTTTCCTAAATGTTTTATCTCACATTTTCAAAAGCGTTTTTAACAATTGCAGCAATGTCTATGTTCATGCTTTCGCCGAAATTAGCTAAATGTATAAGATATTCTTTATTACCGTCTCCGCCTGCAATCGGAGAATAGATTACTGACTTTACAGATAAGCCGACGCTCTTACATTCATTACAAATTTTATTAAGAGAATAAATATGATCTTTTTGATTCTTTACTATTCCCTTTTTGTTAAGCGCACTTTTGCCTGCTTCAAACTGAGGCTTTAGAAGCACCACTGCTTCTCCGTTCGGTTTTAATATGCTTTTTATAGGCTTTGAAGCATAACTCAACGAGATAAAAGATAGATCAGCACAGACAAAATCCATTCTTTCATCAAAAGTATTTTCATCTATATCTCTGACATTCATTCCCTCTATATTTAAAACCCTGTTGTCATCTTTAAGCTTTTCATCAAGCTGATCTCTTCCTACATCGACAGCATAAACTTTTTTCGCACCGTTTTGAAGCAAACAATCAGTAAAGCCACCTGTTGAAGCACCCAGATCAGCACACACAAGTCCGTTTATATTCAGAGAAAAATTAGTTATAGCTGACTTTAGCTTATATCCGCCCCGTCCTACAAATTCAGGAGCTTTTGAAATGACATCAATTTTGTCATTATCATCTACTAAGACAGATGATTTTTTTACAACAGCTCCGTTTAAAGATACCTCTCCTGATTCTATAGCTTTTTGAGAATAGGTTCTGCTTTTGAAGAAACCCTTTGTAGTTAAGTATACATCAAGTCTTATTTTCATCATAATCTGCCTTAATAGTATTGTAAATTTCATTACCGGATAACCCGACCGAATCAAGAGCTTGTGCAACAGAGGACTGCTTAACAAAATCATTTACAGCAAAAATTTTAACGTTGTTGCTTAGCGATGCTGCCTTTTGGGCAATTGAGCCGTTTAACATACCCTCTTCAAAGAAATAAATGTTTTCGTATTCAGATATTATATCAAGTACTTGTTCTTTTATCGGGAAAACTTGCACAAGCTTTAAGACATCTATTTTAACTCCGTCATCTACAAGCATTTCTCTTGCCTTTAAGACCTCGTTATATAACCGTCCATATGTTACAACAAGCGCTTTACCGTTGTCTTTGCTGTATTTAAATGAAGTAGAAACATAATCATTATCATTTGATTTGTCACGGCCTCTTGGGTATCTTATACAAACAATGCCGTCATCGCAATTTACAGCTTTAATAATACATTTTCTAAGCTCACAGTAATTGCTCGGAGAATAAACCAAAACGCCGGGAATTGACGTCAAAAAAGGAATATCAAACAAGCCCTGATGAGTTTCTCCATCTTCACCTACTATCCCTGCTCTGTCTACACCAATTACAATATGAGTTTTAGTTATAGCTAAATCGTGAATCAGTTGATCATATCCTCGTTGCAAAAAAGACGAATACACCGCAAAAACGGGTATCATTCCTGCATTAGAAAGACCGGCTGCGAATGTTAAGGCGTGCTGCTCGGCAATACCTACGTCAAAAAATCTTTTAGGAAATTTTCTCGCAAATTTATCAAGCCCTGTTCCGTATTTCATTGCCGCCGTTACAGCACAAATTCGGTTGTCCTTTGAAGCAAGCTTTGTTATCGTTTCACCAAATACTGCGGAAAAACTATCAGAAGATACAACATCAGGGTTCCCGGTATCAAGATCGAATGCACTCACTCCATGATATCCTCCCGGATTTTTCTCAGCCGGCTGATATCCTTTTCCTTTAACTGTATTGACGTGAACAACAACAGGACCGCCGATTGATTTTGCCGCTTCTAAAGCAAGCTCAACTTCCTCTACATTATGTCCGTCTACAGGTCCAACAAACTTAAATCCCAAATCTTCAAAAAGCGTAGGCGTATTGTTTCTCAAAACCATGTTTTTTACTGCGTTTTTTGATGCCTTCATAGTCTTTTTCAAAGGATTTCCGATAAGCGGTGTTTTATCAAGTACTTTTTCAACTACGCCCTTTGTTTTTATATAGTGCTGTTTTGTTCTGAGCGCAGACAAATACTTGGCAAGACCTCCGACATTTTTAGAAATAGACATCTCGTTGTGATTAATTATAACAATTATGTTAGTATCGCTTTTTCCTGCATTATTAAGTCCCTCAAAAAACAAACCACCTGTTGCGGCACCGTCGCCCAATACAGCAACAGCATAGTTATTAAGACCTTTTAATTTAAAGGAATACGAATATCCGAGTGCCGCTGATACGGATGTAGAGCTGTGACCTGAAATAAAAGCATCATGCACCGACTCGTCAGGTCTGCAAAAGCCCGACAAACCACCTTTTTGCCTTAATGTGCTGAATTTATCATAGCGTCCTGTTAAAAGCTTGTGGTTGTAAGATTGATGACCTACATCCCATACTATTTTGTCGTTAGGTGAATCAAACACCCGATGAATAGCAATTGTAAGTTCAACTGTTCCAAGATTAGACGCAAGATGACCACCGTTTTCAGATACGGTTTTTATAAGTATGTCACGCATTTGCTGTGCTAAAACATTACACTCTGCGTAACTTAATTTTTTTAAATCACCCGGAAGATCAAGCCTTTCGAGTATATTATCACAATCTGTCATTTTTACTATTCCTTGATTTTAATTTTGTCTTGTCAAAAGCTCAACTGTAAAAGCTTTTAAAGCATCAGAATATTCAAAATGCTCTAAGCAGTTTAAAGCGGCGTTTGTATAACCTTCAGCAAGCTCCTTCGCTTTGTCTAAACCGTAAAGCGAAACGAAGGTAGTTTTATTATTTTTCTCATCACTGCCGATCGGTTTTCCAAGCTTTTCAAAGCTTCCCTCGACATCTAAAATATCATCAACTATTTGAAAGGCAAGTCCTAAGTTGTATGCGTATTCTTTTGCATAAACAATCATGTCTTTTCTATCAGCTAAAACGCAACCCATCTCACAGGCTGCACTGATGAGTGCACCTGTTTTCTTGCTTTGAAGCTCCTTTAAAGTATCTAAAGTAATTTCTTTGTTTTCACTTTCAATATCAATTATCTGACCGCCTATCATGCCATATGAGCCTGCGGCTTTAGACAAAATATCAGTGAGTTCGATCGCCTTTATGCTATCTATAACATTTTTCTTGAATCCGTCACTTATTCGCTCAAATGCCAAAAACGTAAGTGCATCTCCGGCAAGCAAAGCAGTCGCTTCACCAAATTGTTTGTGACATGACGGTTTACCCCTTCTGTAATCGTCATCATCCATACAAGGCAAATCATCGTGAATAAGAGAAAAACAATGTACCATCTCAATAGACGTTGAAATGTCTATAAAGCTATCATATTCACCTTTGCAGGCTTCGCAAAACAAAAGAATCAAAAGAGGTCTTATACGCTTTCCTCCGCCTGTTAAAGAATATTCCTCAGCATCAAGAACAGATTTAATCAAATCTGGCTTATCTAAAAAACAAGACTTCAAAGAGGCGTTAATTTTATCAGTTAAATCGTTAATTTTCGTGTTCATTATAATGTTTCACCGCCGTCTATTTTTTCTATTTCGAGCTTTGCATTATCAAGTGCCGACTTACATTCTTTTGCTAAAATAACGCCTCTTTTGTATAAATTTAAAGATTCATCTAAATCAAGCTCCCCTTTTTCAAGAGCCTTAATTATTTTCTCAAGTTCAGAAAGATTCTTTTCAAAGTCCATTTTTTCCTCTTCTTTCAATAAATAAGTTTATATAATTTCAGCTTTTCTTTTTCCGTTTGCAAATGTGATTTCCACTATGTCTTTCGTATCAACCGCATTGCTGTCGGTCACCGCTTTTCCGTCCTTTTGAGTAATTGAATATCCTCTTAAAAGGACATTAAGCGGACTTAATGCTTCAAGATTAGACGCAAGCGATGAAAAATAAGCAGCATTCTTATTTATGTAATTGTCAACAGCAGTCTTAAGCCGCTTATCAAGCGATACAAACCTTTGCAGATTAAATTCGTATTGCTTCTGCGGTGAGAGCAGAATGCATTGCTGATAAAGTGTATTTAAACGGCTTGCACACTTGTTCACAAGTGTGTTTTGAGCGGTATAAAGACGCTTAAGGCTGCTGTCAAGTGCTGCATACAGTTCTCTTACATCAGGTACTGCTACCTCCGCCGCCGCAGATGGAGTCGGCACTCTTAAATCTGCGGTCATATCGCAAATTGTAAAATCCGTTTCATGACCAACCGCACTTATGCACGGAGTTTTTAAATTAAATACTGCATCAGCAACTATCTCAGAATCAAAACAAGATAAATCCTCGTTTGAACCTCCGCCCCTTGCAATAATTAAAGTATCTAAGTTATAGCTGTCGGCAATTCTTAATGCTGAAGCTACAGACTCAGGCGCTGCAGCTCCCTGAACTGTTGCATGAAAAATATAAACTTTGACAACAGGATACCGTCTTGAGATTATATTTAAAATATCCTGCAATGCAGCAGAGGTTTTTGAAGCTATAATGCCAATTGCTTTAGGCATTCTGACAATGGCTTTCTTGCGGTCAGGACTAAAGTATCCTTGAGCATACAGCTTTTTCTTAAGACTTTCTAAGCTCTTAGAATATCCTCCCTCACCAACAGCCATTATATCCCTGACGATTATTTGGTATGATCCGTCTTTTTCGTATAAATCAAATTCACCGTATACAACAACTTTAACGCCATCTGAAAACGATGTTTTTAAATTTTTTGCATTGCCGGCAAACATTACGCAACGTATAAGCGAGAATTCATCTTTTAAAGAAAAATAGATGTGTCCGCTCATGGTTTTTCTAAAATTCGAGATTTCTCCTGTTACAGATATTCCTTTGAGCTTTTGATCGCCTTTGATTTTACTTGCAATATATCTGTTTATCTGAGAAACTGTGAGAATAGACGCCATTTATATCAATCCTTTTATATATGCGGCATAAAGACATACGCCGTATGCATTGTCGCAGGAAAAATCAGGTTTTGCAAAATAAGCGTTTTCAAATTCATTTTTTATAAGGCGAGCAATTATTTTATTGGACATAACTCCTCCTGCAAAAATAATCGGCAAGTCACCTCGTTTATTAATTTGATACTGAGTCATCAACCTCAAAGCAGTATAAATATACTCTATGCAAAAAGCAGCTATGTCTTCCCTGCTCTCGTTTTTTATAAACATTTCCCTGCATTTGTTTTCTACTCCTGAGAGCGAACAATTGCCGTTCAAAATCATTGTGTTAATTTTAAAATGCTTGTCCGATTTTTCGGCAAGCCTTTCAAGTTCTGCTCCGCATGGAAAATTAAGTCCAAGCATTACGCCGACCCGATCAACCGCTTGACCTGCTTTAAGATCGCTCGATTTAGCAACAGGTGTAACTAAAACTTCTCCGTTTTTATCAAAATCCACATATACGCAGTCAGTAGTTCCGCCGCTTACATGAAATGCCAAAAACGGTTGACGATTTAGAATCAAATCGAACCGTTTTGCTGAATATGCCGCTGCAAAAATATGTCCTAACTGGTGTGTTGTTTTTATATATTCACACTTTAAAGCGTAAGAAATACATTTACCTGTATTACATCCGACTAAAAAACACGGCATATATGAGTTATCCTGCCCGGTAGGCGAAACTGAAGCGCATACTAAATCTATGGGCAGCGAAACTTTTGACATCAGCCGGTTTAGTACCTCATTTAGCCGTTTTGTATGGTGAAAGACTGCATCAGACTGCCTTATTCCACGCTCTCCGCTTTTAACCGGCAAAAGCATTTTTTCACCTAAAAGAGTTTTTGAATTGCTGTCAAAAAGAGCCGCAGAGGTTGTATAATTGCTTGTGTCAATTCCCAATATCAAAGACACGGCTAAAGACTCCTTGAAAATGCACCGAGGACTCCGTTTACAAACTTAACGTCGGTTTCCAAACCATATTTTTTTACAAGCTTAATCGCTTCGGAAACAGCTACATTTGTAGGAATTTTTTCATCATATAAAATCTCTGCAACGCCGATGCTTATTGCTGCAACATGAAGCTTTGGGATTCTGGAAAATGCCCTCTTTTCACTAAAACGCTGAATCGTATCGTTAATATCCTTGCTATTATCAATAATACTGCTTACAAGCTTTCTAGTTTTATTTCCAAGATCTATATTATCAAGTTCCCCCGCTATTTCAAAAAGCTCTTCAGCAGATTTATTTAAAAACATATTCTCAAAAACAATTAAAAAAGCAGATTCCCGATAGCTAAGTTTTTCCGTCATCTTTTCCACGTCCTTTTAGTAAATTATGATATACAATCAGCAAGAGTAATATGCACTTTACTTACAACAGCATTAGTCATTTCCTGTATAGTCTTTTTAATGTTATTTTGCATACTTTCACAAATAGCAGCGATATTTGAGCCTTTTTTCATATTGATTGAAACAAAGACTTCAATTACTCCGTTTTTAAAATTAATTTTAACTCCATGTCTTACAAGCTTAGGTGAAATTTTTCCCAAAAGCTTATTTTCCTTTATTTCAATAATTTCAGCTCCGTCAGTTTCAGAAATTATTTTTTCAACGATCGTTACTATGCTGTCTTTACTGATGCTGAAAGCTGTATTTGAATCAAACATTTTAAACCTCCTGCGTTTGCTGAAAGCAAACATATTTTAATATCGCAACGCTAATAAATTAATTTGATATACACATATGTATTATAACATTTTATTTTGACAAATACAACTATTTAACATCAAAAATTCTTATGTTTTCCGGTTTTACATTTACCTCACTTAAAAGTATATCCTTTATCTGTGCCATAGAGTCTGCGTCAAGTGATTCGCCTTTAACGACTATATTTGCTCCGTCTTCATCAAGATATACAACTGCATCTTCAAATCCGGCAGCTTTAAGAAGGTTTTCTATATTGCTTTCTTTTTCAATATAATTGCTTACTGTCTCTGCACTTTTTTCAGCTACTGCTTGCTCTTCTTCAGTTGAATCTCCACCGTCCATTATGCTTTTCAAGGTCTGAACTGCTTTATCTCTGGATTCCAATCTGTCAAGCTTCGCCTGCTCAAAATAATCTTTGCTATCCTCTTTTTCTTCATCTTCTGCAGTTTCACTTACAAAAGCTGCTGTTCCGTATTTCTTAGAGGTGTTTTCAACGACCTTAGTTTCAGGAATTGTGTCTGAGTCGGAAACAACATAGTTTACATAAATAGCTGTTCCCAAGATCAAAGTCAGGCATGTTAAAATAATCTGCTTTTTCCCGATGATAAAATTAAACTTTTTCATAAATATCTTTCCTTTCTTATTATCCCTTTACAACGCAAACGCTGCTTGTGGGTATATTTAAAGCGGCACTTACCGCTTTATATACTTTTTCAATGATTTCATATCTGTCCCCGCCGCTGCAAACAACCAGCACGCCTGTAACCTTAGGCTCTACGATTTTTTTAATAAGAGGCTTTTGCGATCCGTTTTCATCAATAATAACAATCTTATTGGTATATCCCTCGCTTTGCTTGTCATCACTTTCATCGCTTTGCTTATCAAGCTCTTCTGCATAAACATATTCTGTTGTTCCGTCAACGGTAACAAGTATATCTACTTCTCCGACTCCGTCAATCTTTTTTATAATCGACAAAAGCTCGTTTTGTATCTTATCCTTATAGCCGTTGCTTAGGCTGTAATATTCTTCAGATACTTGAGTTTCTGAAGGGGTAGATTCATCAGACTGAAATATTTCAGATAGCAAAATTAAAAGCATACCAACAACACCGATTATAACAATTATTACAAGTCTTTTGTTTTTCTTGAATTTTTCTTTTCTACTCAGTATATATTTCTTAATGTCAATTAAGATACAAAACGAGCTTTTTTAATTTCAATTTCAATATCCTCTGTTTCTAGAAAGTCTTTAATTTCATCTTGAATTGCTTTTTCATCCTCGCCGATAACTGTTATCTTATCGATTACAGTATTATTATATTCGTCGATCGACGCTTTAATGTCAACAGATGAAACTTCAATGTTTTTATCCTTAAGCATCTTTTTTACACTCTCTTCAAGACTTTTTTCAAAGTCACCTATCAAAGCGTCATTGACCTCATCCTCCAACTTTTCAAGTTTATTCAAATCGGGTGTTTTTAATGCGTTAATGTTGAGTCTCATTCCGTCATCAAAGAAAGGATTTATTACCGACACTATGAAAATAAGCCCTATGATAAATCTTACACATTTTTTATAATCAGAATTCGGAAGCAAAAGCTCTGTGATTGAAAGTATTATTCCTATTACGCAAAACGCTTTTATAATTTCTTTTATCAGTTCCATTTTCTACACCACGTTCATGCTCATCATCATCATTACTACTGTTGCTATAATGAATACCAATGTAAAGCTTGCCAGAATTCCTAATACTATAGACAAAACAGAGTTTATACCGTCAAGTAGGTTTGAGATGTTTTGCTGACCGAAGAAACTGCTTATCCCTTTTGATAAAGAAAGCACAACCTTTAAACTAACAACTGTTACAACAGGTGTTAAAACAGAAAATATTATTACAATAATTCCTATTACCCCAACACCCGATTTTATATAGCTCATACTCCCTACAAGTGTCGAGTATGCATCACTTACTGCTCCGCCTACAATAGGAATTAGACTCGAAGCCGCAAACTTTATTGTTCTCATTCCGAGCGAATCAGCAGCTTGACCGATTATACCCTGAATAGAAATAACACCAATGAAAACCGATGAAATAAGCCCCAAAATCCACTTTGAAATGTTTTTAAGAGAACCCGAAATATTTATTCCGATAACAGACGGATTTATAGCTTCCACAACAGCCGCAGCAATCGTAAAGCTCATAAAAGGCACCAGCAAATTTTTAACAAAAAATCCTATTATTTCGCATACTGCAAGAATAGCCACATAATAAGATACTCCTGATGATGCACTGCCTCCTGCTGCTAAAACGCTTGAAAAAACAGGAACATACGAATACATAAAAACTGATGCTGCTGTAATTGTATCTGTTACAATTTTTATACAGTCACTTATTGACGAATATAAAATTCCTACACAAATAAGCGAAGCGATAACCGCTAAAACCGAGTCCATACCTCCGTAATCTTCAATAAGACTTTTGATCATTGCCAAAGCTATTATTACGATAAGCATTTCTCCCATAAGCTTAATGGGATTCTTAATATTTTGAAGTACAGTGTCCTTTATTAGTCCAAGCCAATATGTAACGGACAACTTGTCAACACTTTCAGGATTTTCAAGCGATATGTCATTTTCTTCCATTAATCTTTTTGCATCGTCCGGTGTTGCCTGTGACAGCTTTTTTTCTGTATCTTTTAAGTAGTTTTCAACATCGTCCGCATGAACTGCTGTAAGAGGAATAAATAACAGCAGCACAAAAATGCAGGACACAATTTTTATCATCTTCATATTTATCCTAACATCTCGTCAATCAGAGAAATTACCGAAGAGTAAAGCGGCATTGCTAAAAGCAAAACGGTAATTCGTCCAAACATTTTTACGTTTGAAGCCATTGCGTTTTCGTTGCAATCCTTGCACAAATCACAAGCAAGCGTGCTTAAAAAGCAAATTCCTATGCTTTTAAACAGAATCTCTGAAAACTCTTCATCAATACTTATCTTTCTTAAAAGCGATTCAATAGTATCTGCTATATCGCTTAGATCTGTAACTATCAGCAGCATAATAAGCACAGCTACACAGGCTGTGATCAGAAAAGAAAATTCCCTTGCCTCCTTTTCAAGAAGCTTACAAACAGCACAAGCGGTAATACTTAACGCACAAATCAAAACAATATCCATTTACTAAAATCCGAACAAATTTTGAATTGTATCAAACAGACTGCTAATTTGATTTATAACAAGTATTAAAACAATTACAAGTCCTGCAATTGTTATCATCATTGCCTGTTCATCCCTTTCGGCTTTTTTGAGTAAAATGTTAAGAACTGCAACTATAATCCCAACGGCTGCTATTTTAAATATTAAATCAACTTCCATTTTATTTCTCCTAGATAAGAATAATTGCAAAAAATGCTCCGGATAACACTCCGATTGAATTGTATAGCTTAAGCTTTACAGGAGCTTTCTTTTCAAATTCATCAAGTTTTAGTTTAAGTCGTTCCTCACAGCCTTCAAATAGCAAAAGCTGACCTTCAAGCGGAGTTGTTCCCACTTTTTTGTATAACTCATCCATAAGCTTTATTACCTCAGAATCGCTTATTATATTGCTTGTTTCCTTTAGATCATTAACAACAGGTAAGGATCTTTTCTTGTCAAACT
>CABUAH010000018.1 GCA_902489475.1 uncultured Oscillospiraceae bacterium
CCGAAATCATTATTGCAAAATATCAGCAATAATTATATTTAAAAATTACTTGCAGTTTTGAATATAATGTGGTATAATGTAGGAAAATAAAGAACGAGGGGAGAGCTTATGAAAAAGAAAATTATTAGCGTTTTTATTGTATTTGCTATTGTTTTGACTTCAATCGCAGTATTAACAGGCTGCGATTCGTCAGAATCAAATTCTGCTTCAGAAAGTACAAGCGAAGATAATCTATCAAAAATAGTTGACTATACTGATATGGATAGATTTGTTGCCGACACAATTCTATGTGAAACAGAATACAATCCATCATGGAAAATCGCTTATCCTGATGATGATAGATCATGGACGTATAAACAAATGGCAGAAGTATATATGGAAATGGATTCAATAATATCAGGAGCAAAGAATGCATTAGGAGGCTCTGAATTTTGGTTTGGTGTCAAAAAAGCCATTGACGGTGAATTTGGTGAGTTGGCAGTAGGTTGGAAAATGCTCATGTATACGGAGCTATTAATGGATTATCTAACTTATAACGGTGAAACAGAAGAATTTCAGTCAAACTTTGAAGCAATCACATCAAAATACATTTCACAATTATCATTTGAAATTTTACAACCAATGGATTATGACGATGCCACCGAAGCCTTAAAACAAATGGCACCTACAGAAGCAGTTCAATTTTTAAAGGACAATAGGTACTATGAGTTTTTAAGTGATTTTAATTCAATATTATTTGACACGATTGTTGATAGTGCCGAGACTGCATTTGATGTGATTGAAAATACATCAAGAGCATTGGCTTTAAAAGATGCTGAAGAAGGACGTGTAAAATTTTTAAATAGCATTAAAGAAGTTTCAGATGATGAAGATTTAAAAAAAGCTGTAGATTTTGTTTTGGAAAAATATGAAATGGCGTGCAATGAACTTACTCGTGATAAACTTGCATTAAACGAGAAAACATATACGCTTTGTAATTTCTTAACTGAAAAATCATGGGATTTAATATGTTCATCTATCCCTGGAGTTGGCACAGTATTTAAAGCAATAAAACTAGGAGAAGCCGGACTTAATTGGTTGTTTAATTCCGAGGATAATGAAACAAATAAGATGCAGTTATACATTATGTATTATTTCAATGAAGATGTACAAAATGCATTTTCAAAGATAAGAGACACTTACATAAAAGATTCTACAATTGAAAATGCAAAGATGTTTAATAATTCAACCTGTGCATACTATAATATGCAGTCGTACATAACTACTATTGCAGACAAGTATCTTGCGGAAAGTCTGTTTAATGGCGCATATAATGAATTCGTGAATGTGTTTTCTGATGATAATGAGCTTAGCTATAATCAAATGAACAGTTTGTTATCTCATGATATAAAATACTGTAACGATACCTGTAAGCAAATTGCTAAATGGTATGGTTCGTATAAGCTTGTATCTGAAATTGGTTCAGAAGAGACAAATGTAAATAATTTTACTACTATTTCAGAATTTAAATATGAAGAACAAAACGGAAGTATTAGAATTACAGAATTTATTGGGAAGTCTACTGACGTGTACATACCGAATAAAATAAAGGATATGGAAGTTTCTGTTATTGGATCAGGAGCGTTTTCAGGTAACAAAGAAATTAATAGCGTAATAATACCTGATACTGTAAATAAGATTGAAAGTGCGGCATTTCGTCATTGCTTGAATCTTACATATATGGAGATACCAAATAGTGTAAAAGAAATTGAAGCTGAAGCATTAGAGGAAGTTCCGTATATTACAAATCAGACAGGTGAATTTGTAATAGTCGGAGATGAAGTTCTTATAAGTTATAATGGAGTTGCAGGAAGCGATATAGATTTAAATATTCCAGATGGTGTCAAGTATATAGGTGATATATCTTTAGACAAGGAATATGAATTTAATAACGTTTATCTTTCTGATTCAGTAGAAACAATAGGATCGTTTGCTTTTTGCTGCGACTTTAATTCTATTAATATTACTGACAATATAAAAAAGATTTGCACGGGAGCGTTTGAAGATTCTAATTGGATAGATAATCAAAAGGATGAATTTGTTATAGTTGGTGACGGTATTCTTATAAAGTACAATGGCAATGATAAAAATATAATAATTCCTCAAGGTGTAAAAAGTGTGGCTTGTGCTGACGAAGATTATATTTTTAGAAATGCAACCAGTATAGTATTCCAAGATGGAATAAAATACATTGGTGATCAAGTTGTTGCAGTAGATGCAACTGTTAATCAAAATGGTTCTGATTATATTGATGGCAATCTTATAAGTGATAACGAAAAACTTACTGAAGTTTATATACCGTCAAGTGTGGAATATATAAGTGACTATGCAATTAGTATAGGACGTGATCATGTTACAGTTATATCTGCATCAGAAACAGAGGCAGAGAGGTTTTGTGCTAAGAATAATATTGATTTTAAAGATATTGATTAAAGTCCATTTATAGCTCGCATAGTCAAACTTCTATTCTCCCTCACTCATCTGCTCAATAACTTTCATCAGAGCCGCCGCTGTTTCGTCATTAACACCTGCGGCTTTTTGGATTTGTTGAAGCGTTGCCGCCTTAAGTCCGCTTTTTGTTTTAAACTCCATAATAAGCTTTTTAGCCTTTGCTTCGCCTACACCTTTGACAGTTGTAAGCTCGCTCGCAAAGGTTTTTTTCTTGTGTCTTGACGACTGAAAAGCAACGGAATATCTGTGCACTTCGTCCTGAATGTTTGTGATAAGATTAAAGGCTTCTTTGAATCTTGAAACACTTATTTCTCCGCCGCTTGTCGCAATGGCACGGGTGCGGTGTCGGGAATCCTTTACAAGCCCGAAAAGCGGAATATCAAGCGACAATTCCCGCATAACCTCCTCCACGGCACTTACATGACCCTTTCCGCCGTCTAAGAAAATCAAATCGGGTAGAGTTGAGAAGCTTTCGTCCTCTTTGTCGCCCAAGTGAGAAAGCCGCCTTCTTAAAACCTCCTGCATACAAGCGTAGTCGTTTCGCTCGAAAACAGTTTTGATAGTAAATTTTCTGTAGTTTCTCTTAAGAGGTTTTCCGTTTTTAAATACGACCATACCGCCGACCATATTTTCACTCGCAAGGTTTGAAATATCATAGCATTCAATAAATTCAGGAATTTTCTCAAGCCCAAGCAGATCACGAAGCTGTTCAAGTGCAGAGATATATTTGCTTTTTATTCCTATTTTCTGTGAAAGCTTTTCGCTTGAATTCGCCTTTGCGAGTGTCACAAGCCTTAGCATTTCACCTCTTTGCGGCACAGTCACCTGTACTTTTCGTCCTGATTTTTCGGACAAGTATTGTTCTATCAGCTCTTTGTCCTCATAATCTCCGTCGAGATATATTTTTTTAGGAACATTTTGCGTTTCATAAAATCTAAGCAGAAAATCCGAGCGAAGCTTTTTTTCATCCTCAGGTTCTCCGATGAAAAAGCTTTGCTTGTCAAAAAGCCGTCCGTCACGGTACATCATTACGCTTATGCAGCATTCATTTTTACTTACCGCAAGACCTAAGAAGTCTGTATCATCAATTGAAAGTCCTACGACTCTTTGATTTTCTGACGCTTTTTGAATTGCGTATATTTGATCACGAAGTCTGGCTGCAAGCTCAAATTCAAGGTTTTCCGATGCGGCATCCATTGCACTTTTAAGCCGTTCAACAGACTTTACGGAGCCGTTTTTTATATATTCCACGGCATTTGATACAAATTCCTTGTACTGTTCGCTTGTGTATTCTCCTGTGCAAACTCCCATGCACCGTTTAATGTGGTGGTTTAAGCATGGTCTTGTTTTTTTAAAATCCTCAGGGAATTTTTTGTTGCAGGTGTAGAGCATAAAAACTTTATTTGCTTCTTCTACCGCTTGTTTTACAGAATAAGAGCTTGTGTATGGACCAATATATTCGCAAGCTTCATCGTCTTTTTGCAAAACGGCACGGAGCTTAGGGTAAGCTTCATTTGTGATTTTAATATAGCTGTAGCCTTTATCATCTTTTAACAGAATATTGTATTTGGGCTTGTATTGCTTTATTAAAGAACATTCAAGCACAAGCGCTTCAAATTCAGAGGTAGTCACTATAAAGTCATAATCGTATACAAGCGATACCATTTTTGCAACTTTGGGAAGATGATCCGCATTTTCACGAAAATAGCTTGTAACTCTGTTCTTTAGGTTTTTGGCTTTACCTATATATATAATTTTTCCACTTTCATTTTTCATGAGATAACAACCCGGATTTGTGGTAAGAAGAGATGTTTTCTCACGAAGAAAAGGAAGGCGTTTGTTTTGTTTTACATCTATCATAATCAACACCGTCATTAAAGATTTCAATGGATATTTTACCACAAAAACAGTTAACAGTAAAGTGGTTTTTTATAGAATATGCTAATTTTAAAATTCAAAAGTTGATTTTTCACAGCAAAAGTTTTATACTGAAAGCAGTGAAAATATATGGCAAAGCAATGGTTTTGCTGAGTTAGGAGGAGACAGAAATGTTTGCAGAAATAATGGCAGTTGTTATATTTATTGCCATGTTTGTATTTATCGTAATGGACAAAATTGAGCGTCATATAGTAACGCTTGCTTGTGCGGTTTTAACGATAGTTTTTGTTTTTGGAATAGGACTTCACAGCTTTACGGCTATTGATGAAACGCTTAATATCAGAAGCATTTTTACAACTGACTTTTGGTATCAGTCGGCTGAGGCGAGCGAGTCATCAAGTGGAATTAACTGGGCGACCATTATCTTTATCGCAGGTATGATGATAATGGTAGAGGGAATGGCAATGGTAGGATTTTTCCGCTGGCTTTGCATGAAGCTTGCGAGGATCGTTCACTATAAACCGGTGCCGATTTTTGTTGCTTTTATGATACTTTCTGCATTGCTCGCTATGTTTATCGACAGTATTACTGTAATTTTGTTCTTAGCAGCGGTTACAATAGAGCTTGCAAGAATGTTAAAATTCAATCCTGTGCCGGTAATACTGACGGAGGTATTTTGTGCAAACCTCGGTGGTTCGTCAACTATGTGCGGAGATCCGCCGAATATCATTGTAGGAACATCGCTTGGATATACGTTTACCGACTTTATTACTAACACGGGAGTTATTGCAGGTCTTTCACTTGTAGCGGTAGTGTTATTTTTCTATTTTATGCTCAGAAAGAAAATCAAAACCGGTGAAGAGGTTGATACAAAATCTCTAAATATAGATCCGTCGTCTGTTATTACCGATAAAAGAGGATTCGTTTTAAGCACTTTAATTTTCCTTTTAGCTGTTGTTTTGCTTGTAACTCATGCAATGACAGGACTTACAGTAGCTATCATCGGTGTAGGAATTGCAGTTTTAACGCTTCTTGTTTCAGGAAGAAAGTTCTTGCAAGTTTTAAAGAAGGTGGATTACAAGACTCTTTTATTCTTCATAGGCTTGTTCGTTGTAGTAGGAGGACTTGAACAGACGGGAATACTTGAAATACTGGCTGACTTCATCGAAAAGGTAAGCAACGGAAATGCTTATGCAATGATTGCGATAATTCTTTGGGTTTCAGCGATTGCAAGTGCGTTTATCGACAATATTCCTTTTGCGGCAACAATGATACCGGTTATAAAATCCTTGGCATTAACGTCAGGTGTTCCGCTCGATGTAATGGCATGGACGCTTTCGCTCGGAACAGATATAGGAGGAAGCGCAACTCCGATCGGTGCATCGGCAAATGTTGTCGGAATAGCAGTTGCGTCAAAAGAAGGCTATCCTATAAGCTGGAAGAAATACTGTATGCTCTTAGCACCGGCAACGATTATTGTTTTAGTAATTTCAATGGTTTGTATTTATGTAAGGTATTTGGGGGTGTAGATTATGGGTCAATTGATTATCGCCATTAGCCGTGAGTATGGAAGCGGCGGACACGAGATAGCTGAAAAGCTTAGTTTAAAGCTTAATCTTCCTATTTATGACAGAAATATGCTCGAAGAAATTGCAAAGTACAAAAATGTCGATCATAGTGAGCTTCAAAAGTATGATGAAGCACCTAAGAAAAAATTACTTTCAAGAACCGTAAGAGGTTTGAGTGCTTCAAATGAAGCAAATGTTGCGAATATGCAGTTCGATTACTTGAAGGAAAAAGCAAGAGCCGGAGAAAGCTTTGTTGTTGTAGGAAGATGCGCTGAAACAGTTCTCAAAGGAAACGATGGATTGATTTCGTTTTTTATCCGAGGGGATATGGAAAGCAAAATTGAAAGAATCTGCAACATTAGAAATATGTCTGTTGAAGAAGCTAAGAGCACTATAAATCGCCACGACAAAACCAGAAGAGCATATCACAACAGTTTCAGTGATATTAAGTGGGGCGATTCAAGAAATTACGATATAACCATAAACAGCAGCAAGATTGGCATAGACGCTGTTGTAGAAATACTTTTGTCATATATAGATAAAATAACTGATTAAAAGCAGTAATTATGTGCGTCAAATTTTTGACGCTCAAAGACGGGTTGTCAAAATCCGTCTTTTTTGTTTTTACGTATTGCAATATATGTCAGAAAATGATATACTAAAAATACATGATGATATATAAGTTAGAATTAATTTAGGAGGTATTTGTTGTGCTTACAGACATTGAAATTGCTCAGAATGCAAAAATGCTGAAAATCACAGAGATTGCTGAAAATTTAGGAATAAGCGAGGAGGATATAGAGCCTTACGGACATTATAAGGCGAAGCTTTCGGAGAATCTGTTTAAAAAGACAGCGGATAAACCCGACGGAAAGCTTATATTGGTTACCGCAATTAATCCAACTCCTGCGGGAGAGGGAAAAACAACTATTTCCGTAGGTCTTGCGGAGAGCATGGCTAAAATCGGAAAGAATGCTGTTTTAGCTCTTAGAGAGCCGTCTTTAGGACCGGTTTTCGGAATCAAGGGCGGAGCTGCCGGCGGCGGTTATGCACAGGTCGTTCCCATGGAGGACATAAATCTTCACTTTACCGGAGATATGCATGCTATCACAGCGGCAAACAATCTTCTTTGTGCATTGATTGACAATCATCTTCAGCAGGGAAATCCTTTAAGAATAGACCAAAGAAGAATTCTTTTTAAAAGATGCATGGACATGAATGACCGAGCTTTAAGATACATAAATGTCGGACTCGGCGGAAAGGTTAACGGAGTTCCGAGAGAAGACGGTTTCAATATTACAGTAGCAAGTGAGATCATGGCGATTTTGTGTCTTGCAAGTGATCTTGATGATCTTAAAAAGCGCCTTGAAAGAATTTTAGTTGCTTATGACCTTGACGGAAATCCGATATATGCTAAACAGCTAAAGGGCTGCGGAGCTATGACTGCGCTGTTAAAAGATGCTCTTAAGCCGAATCTTGTTCAGACGCTTGAAAATACACCTGCAATTATGCACGGAGGACCTTTCGCAAACATTGCTCACGGATGTAACTCTGTAAGAGCAACAAAGCTTGCGCTTAAGCTTGGAGATTATTGCATTACTGAGGCAGGATTTGGAGCAGATCTCGGAGCAGAAAAGTTTTTGGATATTAAGTGCCGCTTTGCAGGACTTTCTCCTGACTGCGTTGTGCTTGTTGCAACAATTCGTGCGCTTAAATACAACGGAGGAGTAGCAAAGGCTGATTTGCAGGCAGAGAATGTAGAAGCACTTAAAAAGGGAATTGTAAATCTTCAGACTCATATAGAAAATATGCATAAGTACGGACTTCCTGTTGTTGTAGCGATAAACAGATTCCATACCGATACAGATGCAGAGATCGAGGTTATTAAGAACTTCTGCAAGGATATGGGAGTGGAGGTTTCTCTTGCTGAGATATTCGCAAAAGGTGGAGAGGGCGGAACAGACCTTGCCGAAAAGGTTTGCAAAACTATTGAGCGCTGCGAAGGATGTCAGACAAACTTCAAGCCTATTTACGATGAAAAGCTTCCTATCAAAGAAAAGCTTGAGATAATCGCAAAGGAAATCTACCGTGCAGACGGAGTTGTTTTCACAGCTCAGGCTGAAAAATCTCTTAAGGAAATAAATTCCTTGGGATTTTCCGATATTCCTGTTTGCGTCGCAAAAACTCAGTATTCGCTTTCTGACGATCCTAAGAAGCTTGGAAAGCCGGAAAACTTTACCATAACCGTAAGAGATTTGAAATTGTCAGCAGGAGCAGGCTTTGTTGTTGCGCTTACAGGAGATATTATGACAATGCCGGGACTTCCTAAAGTACCTGCGGCTGAGAAGATAGACTGCGACAACGATGGATTTATTACGGGACTCTTTTAAGTTGGAACGCAAACGGAGGAGTATCTTTTGATATACATAACACATTCTGCTGATGAAACGATAGCACTCGGTGAAAAGATAGGTGAAAAGCTGTCAAAGGGCGATGTTATTGCCTTTAAGGGCGATTTAGGTTCAGGTAAAACAACCATTACAAGAGGTATCAGCATGGGACTTGGATTAGGTGATAATGTAACAAGTCCTACCTTTTCTCTTGTCAATGAATATAGGGGAAAAGAAAAATCCTTGATTCATTTTGATATGTACAGGATTTCAAATCCCGATGATGTTGAGTTTACAGGCTTTTGGGATTATCTTGAAGAGGGCTGTATTTTAGCTGTGGAATGGAGCGAGAATATAAGTGATGTAATTCCGAAAAATTCTATAATTATAAGCTTTAAACGAATAGATGACAATACAAGAGAAATAGAAATAAGCGGAGATGAACGATTTGACGATATTTGGAATTGAAACATCTGGCAAAACAGCGAGCGTTTCAATATTAAAAGAAAATTGTGTTTTGTACTCTGAAACTGTATTTACTACTCTTACTCATTCGCAGACTCTTATCCCTATGTGCGAAAGGGCGATAAAGAGCGCAGGAATTTCATTTTCAGATATAGATAGAATTGCCGTGAGCGAGGGACCTGGGAGCTACACAGGTCTTAGAATAGGAATTGCAGCGGTTAAGGGAATGTGTCTTAAAGGAGATATATTTACCTGCGGAGTTTCTACTCTAAAGGCAATGGCGTATAATCTGCTTCCTTTTGAGGGGATAATACTGTGTGTTATGAAAGCAAGAGAAAACATAGCATACTTTGGAATCTATAGATCTGACGGCGAGAAGATTGAAACAGTATACGATGATTCGGTATCGAAGATCCATGATATTAAGGACGCAATAGATGGGCTTAACGGAAAAACGGTAGTTGTCGGAGATTGGGCTGAATTTATAAAGAAAGAGCTTTTTGCGGATGATGAAAAAATCATCTTAGCTCCAACCGATAAGCTTTTGCAGGACGCTAAGGGAGTTTGCTTAGCGGCTTTAGCTGAAAATAAGTTTTATCCTGCAAGCGATCTGAACGCTAAATACTTGCAAATTACAAAGGCTGAAAAGGACAGATTAAAATAAATGGATATTAAAAATAAAAAAAGAATCGTAATAAAACTCGGAACATCAACGCTTACTCATAAAACGGGCAGACTTAATATAAGAAGAGTTGAAAAGCTTGTAAAAGTAATAGCAGATATTAAGAATTCAGGACTTGATGTTATTTTAGTTTCCTCTGGTTCAATAGGACTCGGAATGGGAAAGTTAGGACTTACAACCCGTCCGTCTGACACACCTACTAAGCAAGCCTGTGCAGCTGTAGGGCAATGTGAGCTTATGTATATGTATGACAAACTGTTTTCAAGCTACAACCTTACGGTAGCGCAGCTTTTACTTACAAAGTATGTACTTCTTGAGGGAAGAAGAAAAAACGTAGAAAACGCAATGGAAAAGCTTCTTGAAAGAGGAGTTATACCGATTGTCAACGAAAATGATACGGTAGCTATAGATGAGCTTGAGCTTGAAATGGGAGAAAACGACTCGCTTGCCGCAACAGTAGCGACAATTGCAGGTGCGGATTTGCTTATAATTTTGAGTGACATAGACGGGCTTTATGATAAAAATCCTAATGAAAATCCTGACGCTAAGCTTATACCTGTTGTAAATGAAATAACTGATGAAATAAGAGAAAATTCCGGTGGCGCTGGTTCAAGCCTTGGCAGAGGCGGTATGATAACAAAGCTTAATGCGGCACAAATCGCAATGGAAGCCGGTATTGATATGGCTATATTGAACGGAAATAATCCGGATTCTCTTTATGATTTGCTTGAGGGGAAAAGTGTGGGGACATACTTTAGAGCATAATTAATTGTGAAATTCATGTAGGAGGTAAGGAAATGGATTATATGATTAGCGGAGATTATATTGAACGCATCGGAAAAGCTGCGAAATATGCATCTAAAAGCATATGCTATGCAACAAGTTCTCAGAAAAACGATGCATTGAATGAAATAGCATATGCACTGAGAAAATGCAGAAATGCAATTTTAGAAGCAAACAGCACTGATCTTTACCATGCCAGAGTTTTAAAAATGAGAGAGTCGCTCATTGACCGCCTTACCCTTAATGAAACGAGAATAGAGTCTATTGCAAATGCTTGTGAGAATCTTACAAAGCTGAGCGATCCGGTAGGAATGATAGATGAGGGATGCGTTCGCCCTAACGGCATGAGAATTACAAAAACAAGAGTGCCGATGGGAGTTATCGGAATTATCTACGAAAGCCGTCCGAATGTTACGGTGGATGCCGCTTCTCTGTGTTTAAAAAGCGGAAACGCCGTTATTTTAAGGGGAGGAAAAGAAGCGAGCGAAACCAATAAGTGTCTTGTTAAAATAATGAGAGCGGCGCTTGGCAGAGTTGGCTTTGATGAGGATATAATTCAGTATATTGAGGATACCGCAAGGGATGCGGTTATGCATCTTATGAAAGCAAACGAATATGTTGACGTATTGATACCAAGGGGCGGAGCAGGACTTATAAATGCCGTTATTCAAAACGCAACTGTTCCGGTTATACAGACGGGAGTTGGAAACTGTCATGTTTATGTTGATGAAACAGCTGATTTAAGAATGGCTGTGGATATTGTTGACAACGGCAAAACTTCTCGTCCAAGCGTATGCAACGCAGTTGAAACCTGTCTTGTGCATAAAAGCATTGCAGATGAATTTTTGCCGAAGCTCAAATCCCGTTTAGACAAATCAAACGTGGAGATAAGAGGATGCGAGATAACAAAAATGATTTTGGGCGATGACGTTATTTTGGCAACTGACGAGGACTTTGAAACGGAATTTTTAGATTATATTCTTGCAGTAAGAGTTGTTGATGATCTTGCTATGGCAATAGAGCATATTCAGAAGTATTCTACCGGTCACAGCGAATGTATCGTTACACAGTCGCTTTTTGCTGCGGAAACCTTTAAAAAGGAAATAGACGCAGCAGCTGTGTATGTGAACTGTTCGACTCGGTTTACAGACGGTGAGGAGTTTGGACTCGGAGCGGAGATTGGAATATCCACTCAAAAACTCCACGCAAGAGGACCTATGGGACTTAAAGAGCTTACTACGATAAAATATATTGTAGAGGGTGACGGACAGATAAGAGAATAATTTGTTTGAATATTCAAAAATTAAACGCCTTGACTGATAAATTTCGGTCAAGGCGTAATTGTATTTACAGCAAAAATCAGATATAGTATTCGTCAACAAGCAAAGAATTTCTTTTATCAAGAATAGACTGGAGAGTAATCGAATCGAGATACTCGTTTATTACTTTTGCGAGTCCTTTCCAAATATCAAGCGTTATACATTCGGCTGCTCTAAGGCATTGGTTTTCTTCGCTCTCAAGACAGGCAACAGGAACAAGCTTCCCCTCGGTGATTCTCAAAATATCTCCGACAGTATATTTGTCAGGTGATTTTGAAAGCATATAACCGCCTTGAAATCCTCTGTTTGTTTTGAGCATATTTGATTTATTGAGCATAGGAACAATTTGTTCTAAGTATTTTTTTGAAATTTTTTGTCTGTTGGCAATATCTTTAAGTGCAATATACCCATCATTTTTATGTTGTGCAAGATCAAGCATAAGCCTAAGCGCATATCTTCCCTTGGTTGATATTTTCATCTTTTTCTCCTTAATCTATGTTTTTAAGTTAATACATAGTATATCACAGCAATTTTTCTTTTTCAATACAAAACGTCAAAAAGTCATATCTTTTTACCGGGAATTCAGAAATATGGCTGCATTTGACGTATGCGACATTGCAGTTGATTTTTTAAAAATATGTGGTATACTATATTTTAGAATAATTTAAGTAATAAGGAGATTTTAGAATATGGGTTGTACACATGATTGCTCTTCCTGTTCAAATAATTGCAGCAGCGAGTCGGAGAGCTTAATAAAAGAACCTCATGAGGGTACAAAGGTAAAAAAAATAATTGCAGTAGTTTCGGGAAAGGGCGGAGTCGGAAAGTCGCTTGTAACTTCTCTTATGGCTGTTTTACAAAACAGAAAGGGATATAAAACGGCTATTTTGGACGCAGATATTACAGGCCCTTCAATTCCGAAAACATTTTCAATAACGAAAAAAGCTGATTCAACTGACGACGCATTGTTCCCTGTTGAAACAAAAACAGGAATAAAGATAATGTCGTTAAATCTGTTGACGCAAAACGATACTGATCCTGTAATTTGGAGAGGACCTGTGATCGCAGGAGCAGTTACTCAGTTTTGGACTGATGTTATTTGGGACGAAGTAGACTATATGTTTGTTGATATGCCGCCGGGAACGGGAGATGTTCCGCTTACTGTTTTTCAGTCGCTGCCAGTTGACGGGATTATTGTTGTCACAAGCCCGCAGGAGCTTGTTTCGATGATAGTTGAAAAGGCTGTAAAAATGGCGAATCTAATGGATATTCCTATACTGGGAATTGTTGAAAATATGTCTTATTTTGTATGTGATAATTGCGGTGAAAAGCACAATATTTTCGGCGACAGTCACATTGAACAAATTGCAGATAAGTATGGAATTAAAAATATTTCAAAAATTCCGATGAACAAAAAGCTTTCAGCGGCAGTAGACAAGGGAATGACTGAGCTTTTTGAGGGCGATTGGCTTGACAACATGGCGGACGCTGTAGATAAGCTTTAAATTTGTACAAAACCTATACGGAGATGATGTAATGAAAAGAGCTTTTAAACCGGCGGACATTTTACTTTCAAAAACAACCGGCATGGAAAAGTGGGCGGTTGTTGCCTGTGACCAGTACACAAGCGAGCCTGAATATTGGGAAAAGACAGCTGAAACTGTAGGGGACAGCTTGTCAACGCTTCACCTTATTCTTCCGGAAATTTATCTAAACGAGTCTGATGTTGAAAAGAGAATTTCAAATATAAATAAAACTATGAACAGCTATCTTTCAGACGGTGTGTTTGAAGAATATAAAAATGCGTTTTTCTATGTTGAGAGAAAACAGTCAAACGGCATTTTAAGGCAGGGCTTGATAGGAATGATTGACCTTGAGGAGTATGATTATTCCAAAGGAAGCACATCTCTTGTAAGAGCAACCGAGGCGACAGTTTTAGAACGTATTCCTCCGAGAATCAAAGTTAGGGAAAACGCAAGCATTGAGCTTCCGCATATAATGATTCTTATTGATGACGAGGATAAAACTGTTATTGAACC
Source organism: uncultured Oscillospiraceae bacterium (assembly GCA_902489475.1). Taxonomy (GTDB): domain Bacteria; phylum Bacillota; class Clostridia; order Oscillospirales; family Ruminococcaceae; genus UMGS1601. Next base: position 13,615 of record CABUAH010000018.1, read on the forward strand.
GATTGGCGAAAAAACTGATTCGATGAAGCTTCTTTATGATACAGTTCTTATGCAAAACGGTGGAAGTGTAAAGGGCTATTTAGTAGATGAAAGCGACAACGAAAAAATTGAAGCCGCAATAGACAGATTATCAGATGTTAAAGCCTTTGAAGATAAGTACGGCATTAAAGATATGCCGCCGCTCGTTTTTGCAATGGGTGACGGAAACCATTCTCTTGCAACGGCAAAGGCATTTTACGAGGAGCTTAAAGCGAAAAATCCCGATAAAGATTTAAGCGGTCATCCTGCAAGATATGCACTTGTTGAAATTGTGAATCTGCATAGTGAGGCGCTTAAGTTTGAGGCTATTCACCGCATTGTTACAGATGCTGATACAGACGATCTTTTGAAAAAGATGAAGGAAAAGCTGGGGCTTAGTACGGAGTGCGCAAGCGAGCAAAGCTTTACTGTTGTTTTAAACGGTGAAGAAAAGAAATTCTACATAAAAAAACCTACGTCAAATCTTACGGTTGGAAGTGTTCAAGGCTTTTTAGACGAGTATTTGTCTGAAAGCGGTGCCAAAATAGATTACATACATGGCGCTGACACGTTAAAAAGGCTTGTCGATGCAGACAATAAGATAGGATTTATCTTACCTGATATGTCAAAATCCGAGCTGTTTCCGACAGTAATAAAGGACGGAGTTTTGCCTAGAAAGACTTTTTCAATGGGTCATGCCGAGGACAAGAGATACTATATCGAGTGCAGAAAAATTAAATAAAAATAATAGAGAAAAAATACCACGAATGCAGTTTGATTTTGCGTTCGTGGTTTTTTATATTAATACTATTTGTTTTTGCGAAGCTCACGTTGTCTTGCAATCGTTGCCTTCATAGCTTGACTCAACTTCTCAACAGTGGACTGGGGAAAAGTCGCTAAAAAGGTAAGCGCTTGATCGTCCGCCTGCATTTCATCGAGCTTTAACACTTTTTTGAAAAACAGAAGAGCGTATCTGTAATTATTAAAAAGCTCTTTGCCTATATCCATACCGCTCGGAGTTAGAACAACTTCGTTTGAAAAGTCGTCATTTACATAACCGTTGTGAGCAAGGCATTTGAGCGTTTTACTCACGCTTGGACGTGAAACGTCAAGACGGTTTGCAATATCAACGCTTTTTACCTTTTTGTTGTCTTTTGAAAGCTCGTAGACAGCTAAAAGATATTTAAACTGAGCATAACAATTTTTCATTTTTCATTCCTTCGATGTTGTGTGTTTTAATTTTGTTTAAAGACCGTTAGGATTGTTTTTTGTGAAGTTCCATCCATCTCTTGTCATCTCGTCAAGAGTGTATTTTGCTTCCCATCCGAAAAGCTCTTTTGCTTTTTTAGTGTCAGCATAGCAGGTTGCGATATCACCGGCTCTTCTCGGCATTATTGCATAAGGAAGCTTTTTGCCGCAGGCTTTTTCAAAGCTATGCAAAACTTCCATTACGCTTGAGCCTTTACCTGTGCCAAGGTTTACTGCTTCAACGCCCTTGTGCTCTAAAACGTATTTAACAGCTGCTAAGTGACCTGTTGCAAGGTCAACAACATGAATATAATCTCTGACACCGGTTCCGTCCGGGGTATCGTAATCATCGCCAAACACACCGAGCCTCTCAAGCTTTCCGACTGCCACCTGTGCAATATACGGCAGCAGATTGTTTGGTATCCCGTTAGGGTCCTCTCCTATCAGTCCGCTTTTGTGAGCGCCTATCGGATTAAAGTAACGAAGAAGCGAAACGCTCCAATCGTTGTCGGAAACGAAAACGTCCTTTAAAATCTGTTCGATCATTACCTTCGAGTATCCGTATGGGTTTGTAGCACTTGTCGGCATATCTTCAACATACGGAGATTTGTTATACATTCCGTAAACTGTTGCTGAAGATGAGAAAACTATTTTTTTAACATTAGCAGTTTTCATTGCTTTGATAAGCATAAGCGTACCTGTTATATTGTTGTGATAATATTCTACAGGCTTCTGAACTGATTCTCCTACCGCTTTAAGTCCTGCAAAGTGAATTACTGCATCAATATTATTTTCGGAAAAAATTTTATTCATTGCGTCTAAATCAAGCAGATCAGCTTTATAAAACATAAAATCTTTTCCGGTGATTTTTTTGATTCTGTTAAGTGCTTCCGGTTTTGAATTTGAAAAGTTATCGACAATTACAATTTCGTAGCCGGCATTTAAAAGCTCGACGCTTGTATGGCTTCCGATAAATCCGGCTCCGCCTGTAACTAGAATAGTACTCATCTTTTATTCCTCCAAATTGAAATTGAACTTTTAAATAAGGGGCATTGCACCGCCATTAAACAAGCGGCATCTTGCCGTGGTTATATGTATAGTTTACCACAAATTATATGTTTTAGCAACAATTATTTTCAAGGAAACCGTTATTTGAGCGGAATATATTTCCGCTATAAATGTTTTAAATAGTATTCGGTGGGCAGTTTATCAAAAATAGCAGTAAAAAAATAATAGCACGGAGAGAATTCTCCGTGCCGTTATTTTAATAAATTAAATTAGCATCCGCATCCGCAATCGTTGCCGCATCCGCAGTTGTTGCCGCATCCACAGCCGTTGTTAAACGAGTTGCCGCATCCGCCGCAGCAAGCGATGATAAGGATAAGAATAATAATCCACCAGCATCCACCAAATCCGCATCCGTTCATTATAAAAACACTCCTTTTGTAGTAATTTAAAGCAATCTCCGACTTTTTCGGAGTTCTTTTTGCTTTATAGTATAGTTTATGATTTATAATAAAAAGTGTTACAGACAAATTTACAAAGCATAGTATAAAATAGATTAAAAAAAATATTTCAGACCAAAATGTTATTATCATAGAAAGGAGATATAAGATGGATAAATTCACAAAGATTTTAAATGACTTTACTCCTCAGGCAAAAGAGCTTATTAAAACAAGTATTAAAGTCGCAGGTAGCAGGGGATTTGAATATATAGGAAGCGAACATATACTGATGTCATTTTTTGAAATTGAAAACTCAGTCGGAACATATCTTTTGAAACGGCAGGGGATTAAAAAAAGTGATATAAGTCTTGCACTCAAGGACTTTTTGCCCGGTGGCAATGCGACAGCTCTGAGCGATAAAAACTTTTCTCAGAATGCGAAAAGAATTATTACGGGAAGTATAACACTTTCAAGGAATTTAGGACTTTCAAAAGCAGGAAGTGAGCATATATTAATGATGCTTTTAAGGCTTGAAAACTGTACGGCGATCGAGATCCTAAGAGATCTTGACATTTCTGTCCCTAATCTATACTGCGATTGTGCAAATGCAGGAAACGGAGATCTTAGAATGGCTGTACCAAAATCCAAGAAATACAAAGCTTTGGAGAAATACGGAAAAGAACTTACAGGTGAAAGGGTTGTTAAAACGCTTGATACCTGTTATGAGCGAGATGAGCAAATGACAAGGATTTCTCAGATACTTTTAAGACGCAATAAAAATAATCCATGTCTTATAGGTGAGGCAGGTGTTGGAAAATCGGCAATTGTCGAGGGTCTTGCGAAAAGAATAAGTGAAAAGACTGCCCCTGCACCGCTGATAGGGAAAAGAATATATTCGCTTGATTTAAGCCTTATTTTAGCGGGTGCAAAATACCGTGGGGATTTTGAAGAAAGATTGAAGGAATGTTTAAAGGAAGCGGCAAGCGATAAGGATATAATTCTGTTTATTGATGAAATACATTCTATTATGGGTACAGGAGCGGCAGAAGGTGCTATTGATGCCGCAAGTATTTTAAAGCCTGAGCTTGCAAGGGGAAATTTACAGCTTATAGGTGCTACGACCTATGAAGAATACAGAAGCTGTATCGAAAAGGACTCAGCTCTTGAAAGAAGATTTCAAAAGGTCTTTGTAAACGAGCCTGATGAAAATCAAACAAGACTTATATTGAATGGAATAAAGTCTGAATATGAAAAATTTCATGGGATAAAAATACTTGACGATGCCGTCACAGAGGCAATAAGACTTTCAAAACGCTATATCACAGACAGATATTTTCCTGATAAAGCGATTGACCTAATAGATGAGGCTTGCTCAAAGTTAAGACTCGAGGAAGGCACAGATTCCGATGACGATATGTACGATGCATTTAACAGCTATGTTTCCGGAGACATATCAAGGGATAAATACTTGGAGCTTATATCTGACAAAACGAAAGAAGAAAAGCCTGTTTTATGTGCGGAGCATATAAGAGAGCTTATAAGTGCAAATATGGGCATTCCGGTAAGCCGAGTGTCAAAAAGTGATTTAGAGGAGATTTGTATAAGCAGCGGCAGGATTAAAGAAAGGATACTTGGACAGGATACAGCAATAGATACCGTTTTAAAAGCAATAAAGCGAAACCGTGTAGACATTGACGAAAGACGGGGACCTATCGGAGCGTTTGTTTTTATGGGAAGAAGCGGCGTTGGAAAAACTGCTCTTACAGAACTTATTTCCGAGGAAATATTCGGGGATGGTTCTCTTATAAGATTTGACATGAGCGAGTTTTCGGAACAGCATACCGTTTCAAGACTTATAGGTTCTCCTGCCGGATATGTAGGCTATGAGAATCCGGGTGAGCTTACAGAAAAGGTTCGCAAAAGACCGTACAGCGTATTGCTTTTTGACGAGATAGAAAAGGCACACAGGGATATTTACAATTTGTTGCTTCAAATTTTGGATACAGGATTTTTAGAAGATGCAAAGGGGAAACGAGTGTCATTTAAAAATACGCTTATCATTTTAACCACAAACCTAGGCGCAGATCAAAGTTCTGCACTTAACATAGGCTTTAACCAAACGGACGAGAGTGATGCTGAGCGTGAAAAGATGTTTGACAGCGTTAAAAAGTTCTTTTCTCCTGAGCTTATGAACAGAATAGATGAGTGTGTTTATTTTAAACCGCTGAGTACGCAAACACTTTCTAAAATCGCTGAAAACAAGCTTTTAAAGTTGTCTGGAAGTTGTAAGGAAAAAGGTATTGAGCTTAGCTTTTCAAGCAGAGTTATTTCGGCAATTCTTTCAAAGTCAGCGGATAAAAAAGGTGCGGCAGACGCAAGGGGAGTGCTTAAGGTGATTTCAAATGACATAAAAGCGGTAATTACAGATGAAATTATGAAGGGCGATGTATCAAAGCTTAAGCTTACTGTTTGCGATGGAGAGTTTAAAACTATAAATACCCAAAAGGCATTGCGTGAAAGCGCAGTATAATAATTCAATTCGTAATGCATAATGCGTAATTATTATAATTGACAATTGACAATGGATAATGGATAATTTAATTCGTAATTCATAATGCGTAATTATTATAATTGACAATGGATAATGGATAATTAATTCAGAAGTCAGAATTTGTAATTAATGTATGTAAACAGTTAGTCTTTGGTACACAAAAGCTTGACAGAAACATTTCGGCACATTACCGTAAGAAGGCCGCTTTCACATCAGAAGATAACCTATATAAAAGTCAAATCCCGAACTTATCATTAAACAAGTTCGGGATTTGGTTTATGGATAGGTATGTGTTAAACGCTTAAGAAAGATTCAGCTTTCTGCTCATAATAAAATGTGTAAAGAAAAGCTCAAGAGCAGATACAACAAGCATTACTCCTGCATAAATAAATATGATGGCTGAGTATGTGTGTGAAATTGTAAATGTACTGTGATTTGCAAATACAGTCAAATTTGAGTCCCAATTTTCATTGGTTATTACAAGTGAAACAGATGCAACAATTTCAAAAATTGTGATAGATGCAAAATATATCAGCAAGGACAGAGCAACTTTGTGGTTGCGTGCAAAATTACCGATTGCAACAGACATATATGCCATTGATAATGTCATTATCAATGATATTAAAGAAAATACTGCAAGGGCTGTAATGAGTAACAAATTATCGCTCAAAAAGTCTATAACTACTGATACATCAATGTTTTCTACTATCTCTTTCAAAAGGTCAAAGTCCATTAAGAATATTGACAGCACAAAAATGATTATTCCGGCAATATACCAAACTATTCCGGTTATGAGTTTAGAAACGAGAATACTGATCGGTTTTACAGGAAGTGTGTTTGTAAGGTATCCTTCGTCTGTAAATACGTTTTTGTAAAATCTGTATAGAGATATAACAGGTCCCGACATCAAACAGCAGAGTAAAACCAGTACAAACATAGCTGTGAAAAATACTATGAATAGTGTAGATATTACCGAAAATGAAGAGTCATCGTCAAAAAATCTGCTTTGTAATGCAAAAAATCCGTTTACTATAAGTGCAAGCACAATAGTTACAAAATAAATCGGAAGATAAATCCTTTTTGTTGCAATGAATTCGTGCTTTAAAAGTTTTCCTAACATCTGAATACCTCCCTGAAAATCTCATCAATACTCTTTTGATGCTCGTCCCTTATGCTGTCGGCATCTCCTTGCATTACTATAGAGCCGTTTTTGATCATTATAATATCGTCCAGAATATTTTCAATATCTGATATAAGGTGAGTAGAGATTATAATACTTGCCGAAGGGTTGTAGTTTGTGATTATAGTATTCAGTATATAATCTCTCGCCGCAGGGTCAACGCCTGCAATAGGTTCATCTAAAAGATAAAGCTGTGCCTGTCGGCTCATGACCAGAATGAGCTGAAGCTTTTCAAGCATTCCCTTTGATAAAGCCTTTACACGCATATTGGGGTTAAGTCCTAAGCTTTCAAGCATTTTTACTGCTCGTTCTTTGTCAAAATCCTTGTAGAAATCGCTGAAGAGATCTAATATCTTTTCGATTTTCATGTGCCTTGGGATATAATTTCTGTCCGGAAGATATGAAACTATCGACTTTGTTTTTTCTCCGACCTTTTCGCCGTTTATGGTTATTTCGCCGCTTGTCGGACGCAAAAGTCCTGCGGTAAGCTTAATAAGAGTTGTCTTTCCGCTACCGTTTGGTCCCAAAAGTCCTATTATTTTTCCCTTTTCGAGTTCTAAATTAATGCCTGTGAGAGCCGGAGTTGCACCGTATCTCTTGACAAGCTGTTTGCATTCAAGTAAAACACTCATATTTTTTTCTCTCCTTTATCAATTGAAAATACCTGAATGATATTCGTCTAAAGTAATATAGCTTTTCGGCTTCTGAATAACGCTTGAGTTGTCAGCATTTTGCTCATATATTAAAAAGTCTGAGTAGTCTAGATCTACAGCAATAGCAGATGCCGTTGCTTGGTCTGGGTCTAAGAAGTACTCTATTACCAGGTTGTTTTCGTCATCATAAATCAGCATACAGTAGGTTTCAGAATCATAATATTCGTCATATTCGATGTCCTCGTCATAATATTCATCTGATTCGTATCCATCGTAGATTACAACCTCTGCATCATATTCGACGCTGTCTATTGTTACCTTACCCGTTGCAACGGACTTTCCGTAAGGAGGTACCGACGGATCGTAGTAATCGTCCGTGTTATACATATAAAAAGTACGGTTGATGTCATTTCGGTGATATTCACGACCGTCTATGATAATGTCCTCAGTATATGCCCCATAGTATGTTTTTTTATCAATAACAGGGTTTTTATCCTTGTCAATATAGTAGCTTCCGATTATGGTCCACGAATTTTTATCCGACACTACTTCTTTTGTGAAATTTACATATGTTTCAATCTCGTCCTCGGGATATGTTAATCCAAAATAGTAATCGTCGTAAGCATATCCTTCCGAAAAGCTGTACGTTTTTATGGTATAATTCTTTGAATTTATAATTTCATTTATTTTTCCGGAACGTGATTTAACGCTTTTATCCGGTTTGAATGTAACATAGCCTTTACCAAAATATTTCTCTTGAATTTTCATAGATTCTGTTACAAGCTCCGAATCCTCGCTTATATGCGGAGCCGACGCATACATTAAAGCTCCCGGAATTTCCACACAGCCGGTAAATGCCGCTGCGCTCATACAAACCGCTGACAATAGTGCTATAGTTTTTACTTTTTTCAATTCTGTCACTCTCCCTTTAATATTTTTATTGCTTCAGAAACCCCAACTCCAAGCTTGTCAAGCTTTTTTAAATAGTTTTGTGTTTCATTCTTTATGAGCTCTTTTTGACGGATTTTTATAAGCTCTTCGTCCTCCGTTACAAACCGTCCCGACGTTCTGTTTGCGTGGACAAACCCGGAGCGCTCGAGCTCAGTCATGGTTTTTTGCATAGTGTTCGGGTTAACCACAGCCTCCGCCGCAAGTTCTCTTACACTCGGAAGCTTTGAGCCTAGAGGATAAACACCGTTTATGATTCTTGTTTCAATTTCCTCATAAAGCTGAATATAGACCGGTCTGTCCGAAGTTATTTTCCATGCCATTTTATCACCCCTTAAAAACCTTATACTGTACTACTTACATAATACAGTATAACAGTGCTGTAAGCATTTGTCAATACTTTTTAATCAAATTTTTTATAGCTTAACTACGGAATGCGGTTACGCAATTAATATTCGGGGAGATGGAAGCAGCAGGAAACTGAGAACGGCAAATAAATATAGAATTGCTGTTCAAAAAGTTCATTGCAGGTATATATAAGACAAAAATAAAAACAGCCCCGAAAAACGAAGCTGTTTAATTATATATGTAAAGAGGTAACGAAAAAGATTCCACTGCAAAATTTAGCTGTAGACTTGAATCCGTAAAAAGTTAGCAGCAAGCCGACAAACTTTCAAAAAAGAAAAGTCGTCACGAACGATATATAATCCGTGACGACATGGTCGAGGTGACAAGACTTGAACTTGCGGCCTCTGCGTCCCGAACGCAGCGCTCTACCAAACTGAGCCACACCTCGAAATAAATTAAATTAATGGCACCCCCAGTAAGAATCGAACTTACATCTAACCCTTAGGAGGGGTTTATTCTATCCATTGAACTATGGGGGCAAAATGCACCTGCAAATGTTACTAAAACATTATATCAGATTTGAAAATGAATTTCAAGTCCTTTTACGGATTTTTTTGCACCTATTCGGGATTTTTTGCTTAGACACAAATTGAAATTATGTGGAAAATCAACAAAAAAATAAGGCTAACTTTTATAATTATTTTCACGATTGACTAAACGATGCAAATAAGGTATAATTGAGTCACACAAGAGTCCGACTATACGGGCTGTTTGACACTATTTTGGCAGATAACATAAAAAACATTTTTTACAAGCTGCCGATACGTTAATCAATGTACTGGGTTTAGTACATAATTACATAACGGAGGGAGAAGAAGTTATGAAGAGGAAAGTTTTATCACTCGTTTGTGCAGCTGCATTATGTGCGTCAATGATAAGCACAGTTCCTGCTGCTGCGTATAACACAGCTGATGGAGTAGTGATAAATGAGGTATGCACAGGAAACAAAGGAGCAAATTCAAACCTGACAGATGTTGTGGATTCAAAAGGAGAATACTGTGACTGGATCGAGCTTTACAATCCGTCTAATCATGCGTCCGATTTAACGGGCCTTTATATTACAGATGACAGCACCGATCTGACACAGGCAAAAATTCCCGATGGGACAACTATTGCTGCTCATGGATATTTAATTATCTACTGCGGAAAAAATATTGTTGGCAGTAATTATCCGGGAATTGTTTCTGCAAAATTCGGACTTTCAGCTAACGGAGAAACGCTAATACTTTCGGATGGGACAAATTCAGTTGACACATTTGAAGTTCCGGGACTAAGCGACGATGTGACATGGGCAAGAGTTCCTTCGGGAGGAAAAGAAACATTATTGTCATATCCGACGCCGGGCGCTGAAAACACAGAAGACGCCGTTGTAAAAGCACTTGAATCGCCATCATTTTCAAGGGAAAGCGGTGCATTTACGGATTCGTTTGAGCTTACAATTTCAGCACCTGACGGAGCAAAAATCTATTATACAACTGACGGAAGCACACCGACAGAAAAATCAACAGAATATACAGGAGCGATAACTGTTAAAAACCGTACAAGCGAGCCTAATGTTTTGGCGGCAATGGATAAAAGACTGTTTACTGATAGATACGGTTCGGGCAGACCGACGGTAAATGTTGATAAGGCTACGGTTATCAGAGCTATAGCTGTTAAAGACGGTCTGATAAGCGCCGCTTCAACTGCTTCGTATTTTGTAGGAATAACCAACGAAACTTACAGCAATGTCGCTATCATGTCTATCGTTACCGACAGCGACAATCTTTTCGATTCTGCCACAGGTATTTATATGCTTCAAAATGTAGATAACCGAGGTAAGGAATGGGAGCGTCCGGTTCATATAGACTTTATAGAAAACAATACTTCCGTGCTTTCACAGGATTGCGGAATGAGAATACAAGGCGGTTATTCAAGGTCAGATTACCAAAAATCGCTTAGATTCTATGCAAGAGAAAGCTATGGAGCAGATAAGTTTGATTATCCGCTTATTCCAAATGTCATGTCAAGGGACGGAGAGGGAAGAGCTGTTGACAGCTTTGAGAAATTTGTTTTAAGAAACGGCGGAAATGATTCAAACTATGTGAAGTTCAAAGACACTATGCTTCAGAGCATGGTATCTGAAATGGATTTTGCCACACAGTCAGGAAGACCGTGCATTGCGTTTATTAACGGAGAATATTGGGGACTTTACACTCTTCAAGAGGACTACACGGACGATTATGTTAAATCTCATTATGATGTTAAAAAGAAAAACGTAGTTATTGTAAAACCCGATTCTCAAAACAATAATGTTCCTAAGGTAGACGAGGGCGAGGATACAGACCTTGTGCTTTGGACAGATACGATAAATTGGATGAATTCATGTGACCTCACAGATCAAGCTCAATATGAGAAGTTTAAAACAATGTTTGATGTAAACTCTTTAGCAGACTATTTTGCGGTTGAAACATATATCACCAATGAGGACTGGAGCGGTAAAAACTGGTGTGTATGGAGGTCACGAGAGGCGGATGATAAAAACCCTGATTATTCCGACTGCAAGTGGAGATTTATGCTTTACGATACGGAAATGGGAGCATATCTCTGGGGCAATAGGGGTGAAAGCCCACAAAATAATAAGCTTTATCAGATTTATGAATCGGGTAAAAATAGTAATGAACCCGTTACAGTAATTCTTTATAAGGCTATGCAGAACAGCGAGTTTAAGAATCTGCTTAAAAATTCAATGCGAGAGGTTGCTCAGAAATACGATAAGGAAATTTACAAAAGTACTTTAGAAAGTTATAAGGCGTCATATTATCCAAACCTTAAAAAATACTATGAAAGATTTCCGACCGGTTCGGATATGTGGAGTGCTGATCAGTGCATCGGATGGATGAACGATTTCTTCTTAGGTACAAATTCTCTTCCTGCACGACAGGACTATTATGAAACAATGCTGAGAACGATTGATCTGTTTCAGATTTACGAAAGAATGGATACCTCTTCAATTCCAAGTGACAAACTCCGTACAATAAATTCAGCATACAACCAAGCGAGAAACTCTGCGAGAACCACCGGATCGTCCGCTTCTACTCAAAAGAGAAATCTTGATTCATTGGAAACGGCACTTTCTGACGCAGGTTTGATTTCAGATACCGCAGTATTAAATTACACGGTTGATGTTTCGGGAATTGATGTAAACAACGATATAACCATTAAGCTTACATCAAAAGAAACAAATGAGCTTGTTTCTTCTTTATCGGTTAAGGAGGGAGATCAGCAAATCTTTGACCTAAAACCCGGAGAATACGAGCTTTTAGCAGAAAGCGATATATGTAAGCCTAGAACATATCAGATAACAGTAGGTGATGATGAGCCGACAGTTGATGTGACAATTAACCTGATCGGTGATATTAACGGCGACGGAAAAGTAACGACTGCTGATGTCGGAAGAGCAAATTCCTGTGCAAAGAGCGTAACTGAACTTTCAGGATATGACTTTGATTGCGCTGATGTAAATAACGACGGCAAAATAACAACTGCTGATGTCGGAAGAATTAATTCCCATGCAAAAGGCATAAGCTATTTGTTTGAACTGTCATAAGCTAATAATTATAGATATAGCAATCCCCTCAAGTTTTATAACCTGAGGGGATTTTATAGTATACTTTATATCCAAGGAATGCTTTAAATTATATTATTTCTCCGTCCGAAATCTCGATAATTCTGTCACATTGTTCTGCTACAAGCGGATCGTGTGTCACTATTATTATAGTTTTTCCATGTTCGTTAAGCTCGTGGAAAAGCTCCATTATTTCAGCTGATGTCTTAGTATCAAGCGCTCCTGTCGGCTCGTCGGCAAGTATCATTGCAGGATCGTTTACTATCGCTCTTGCAATAGCAACCCTTTGCTTCTGTCCGCCCGAAAGCTTGTTGCAGGCTTTCTTTGCATACTCACCCATTCCGACAGACTCAAGAGCTTTAAGGGCAATTTCCTTTTTACCTTTTATTTTCTTTTTTGAAAATGACAGCGGAATCATTACGTTCTCTAACGCCGAAAAATCTTCTACGAGCGCAAAATCCTGCATTACAATCCCGATCTTTTCATTCCTTATCTGTGCATATTTCCTCTCGCTCAGCTTTTTAACCAGAGAATCGTCAATATAATATTCTCCATCCTCATAGCTGTCGATACAAGCGAGAATGTGCAAGAGGGTAGACTTTCCGGCTCCTGATTTTCCTATTATAGCCACCATTTCGCCGTCGCTTATTTCAGCGCTTACTCCTTTAAGAGCTGTAAATTCATTAGCCTTTTTAGGATTGTAAGTTTTTACAACATTCTGAAGTTTTATCATATATAACGCTCCTTTATTCATTGTTTTTCAAAATTTCTCTCGGCTGAGTTCCACCTATAATAACTAATGGCATTATCAGTGATACAATCATTATAATAACACTTATTCCTAAACATATTAAGCATTCATTCAAGGTAAACATAACAACTGTATTATCCAAGAGACCAATAAGTTTCATTGACTGCATAACAAAGTAAGTCAAGAAAACTGATAAAATTAAATCAATGACAATAACCGTAAAGTTTATAAAAGCACATTGTTTCCAACGACCTCCACAAAGATAAAGTACACCGTAATTTTTTAACCTTTTGTGCGTAGTGATTGCAGTAAAACTAAGTATACTTACGATTATTAAAATCAATAACCCTATTATTATAGGAATTAAAACTATCAATTGCTTTCTGATTTCAGAAAAAGTATCTTTTTTAATCTGAGTAAACGGTATTGCGCCTATTGTAAAATTATCCAAAGCTTCTTTAGCTTGACTTATTTCATCTTCTGTAAGATTATCCCTAAAAGGAATTAACATTCTCTGTTCAGTAATATACGAGATGCCGTACTGTTCAAGCTCATCAAGATTATAAACAAAAGCAGGTTTTCCAGCAACATCGCTGTAATAATTTAAAAATAGCATTTCAACGGTCATTTTATCTGTGCTTTCATTGTCAGCGCTTATTTCATCATTATCCGAAGTAGCGCCAAAAAGCTTTGCTCCGTTTTTCATCATTCCCACTATCTTAACATCAAGGCATACTGAACCATTTTCATTATAAAATGTCTGCTTTATTGTATCTCCGACTTTCAAACCATAATTATTAGGTGAAATGACTGCGTGTAAAATATTACTTTCTGACTTCACATCTGATAACCAATTTCCGCTGTTCATCATTGGCTTATAATTATCTATAAGGCATCCGTTATAAGCAAAAGTTCTCTGAGAATATGGATTTTCAGCTCCGTTTTCACCTGTAACTATGATTTGATGAATCGCAACGACATCTTCAAAATAATCACCAAAATCGGAAAATCGTTTATTATCTTCAATATCGGTAGAAAATATTACACGAGATGAGCCGTCTATAAAAGGCGAAGCGCAATATCCTTCACCGTCTAAAATATCCGCAAAGGCATTATAATATTTAAGGTTTTGCGATACGGAAGATGAAGTAAAAATACATGCAATAAAAACAAGTG
>CABUAH010000019.1 GCA_902489475.1 uncultured Oscillospiraceae bacterium
TACCACTGCGCTGATTTTATTTTCAATAATGTCCTATTTGATATTGCAATTTAGAGTTTTTTAAAAGGGGGGGTGCTGCTTACCTTAAATCGAAGCCCTGTGCTGCAAATTCCTCCAAGACATTCTTAATCGGAAAATTCTTTACCTTATGGTAAGACGTTTTCTCGGAATTTGTGTAAATTTTCAAATTACACTGCTTGTTAAAATACTGTGCGACCGTCTGTTTAGTTGCTGCAATACAAATTCTCTCTGCCGGAACGACAACAGTATGAAAGCTGTAAAATCGGCAGTAGCTGAGCGTTGCATATCCGTCGTGAAAACCTATTCCGGTAGTAAAAATTGAAGCGAACTTAACAACAATAAACCAAAAGCCCGGAATTAAAAACATCATCATCATAAACATTATGATAGACTCCCATTCGGGAAATATCCATGAAACTATAGACGCTGCAACAGGAACGAGTGCAACGATTAAAATAGGCGTTGTCAAAAAAGACAAAATTGACAAAAGACGGCTTCTTAAAGTAAGAGTCGGACGGGGGATTTTAGGTACCAAAACCTTTAACGACATAAGCATCTCTTCGTTAGTGGTTATAGGAACTAAAACAGAAATCTGAGCATTGCTTTTTCCGTATCCCGCACAATTGATATGCACCGAACATATTTTAAACATTCTCATAAGAAAGCTTTGCCTTGTATCAATAAAATTAATTTTGTTTATATCAATGATGTTTATTTGTCGAGTAATGATTCCGGACTGTATTATAATATTAGAGCCTTGCCTTACGGCGGTAAAATCCCAATGACGTATTAAATTCACAAGAAACGAATACAGCCATCCGACAACTATTACCATAACTATGGCTATAGTTATCGGCGAAAGGCTTACAGTAACAAACCGTGCAACCTGATTATTTATATCAAGGAGAAACTGCTGTTCAATTTCTCTTCCGACAATTTTCGACCCTTGATAAAGAAGAGTCGCAATAAGAACAACACCCGAAATTGTTGAAGAAAACAAAAACGAGAAGATAAAAAGCTGAGTCTTTTTCGGCTGATATGAGAATTTAGCCAGTCCCTCACCGTGACCTTTTATAATATTGTATATCTTGTCGAATTCGCTTTTTTTGATTATAAGCGTAACATTGTGCTTTGAAAACAATCTTGAGTTTGAATTCGTGTCAATATTTATCTTATACGCTCTGAAAAGCCGAAGAAAAGCACTTTGTGAACAGGTTACAGACGAAGCTTCTTTATAATATATCTTTGATTTTATAAGCCCGAAATATCCTGTTCCGGTTTGGATATACTCCTCCTCAACTCTAAAAGAAATAAAAAACCATCTTAGAAAAGCAAAACCGAAAATTAAAGAAACGATTAAAATATCAAGCCATGCACCTCTAAGCCATTCGGCAATATTAAACTTCATTGCGATCAGACTTCTCGTAAGAGGAATAAGCAAAAGCCAAAAGCCCCCGGTGATATAATTAAACATCGCTATGGGGTGCTGACGATATTTAAAAATATAAGAAAAAATGCTCTTTTCTCCCACCTGGGTTTCCTCCTTTCAGCGCCTTTTAATGCACAGTGTAAAACATCAATAACACTCTTTGACCGTTAGTTGATCCCGTCACGCCTTTTTATATATTCCTCAAGATAGTTTATTATTTCAAGCGCATCATTTCTTGACAAAAACATAAATATAACTCGCCCTCCGAAAGCGTTTATCGTGACAAAATTAAGCCCTGTAAACTGTGAAAGCGGAAATATTACAGAAGAAACATACTGTATCGACTCAAGCTTCATGTACTGCTTTGTGAAAAACAACATTCCCACTTGCTTTTTTATCTCTTTAGGACCTATTGTATATCTTGATGACTTAAAAAATATCGGAAGAAAGATACAGCCGTATAAAACTGTTACAACTGCAAAAAGCCCGATAACAAGCCACATGACAATAGGGTAGTCGGAAAGATAAACAAAGCTTAAATATATCACGGCAATAGTAACAACAATCATCACTATTCTTATAAAATTCAGCGCCGCCTTGTTCATTTTATATGTTTTCATTTAATTTTGGATCTCCTTTAAATAAAGACGCTTGCTCCTTAACTCTTTTTTACATCGTCCACATTCAATTTTGGAATTGAAACTCTTGTAACGACAAGTCTTGCAATTTTTTCTCCGTTGCTTATCGTTCTCATAACCTTTGAGTTATTTATCAGCGCCACAACTATTTCGCCCTTGTAGTCACCGCTTATAACGCCTATGTTATTTGCCAGATATATCTGTTTCTCGCTGACAAGCTCATTTGCCGGCATGATCAAAGCCGCTAAGTCAGCAAGCTCTCTTTCATCCATTTGAAAGGTTATTGCCGTTCTGATTAACTTAATATCTCCCGGAAACAAAACCTTGTCCTCATCCAAATATGCATAAAGTTCAAAAGCAGGCGCATTTCCCTTTGACATAACAGGAACCTTTGCGTCCTCTTTTAATTTTTTAAATACAAGTTTCATAATTACTTATCTTCTCCCTTAATAAATCTTGATTCATAATTCCGAATTCCTAATTCCGACCTCCACATTAATTCCGAATTCCGAATTCCTAATTCCGAATTAAATTATCCCTCTATAATAAAGACCTCTTGTGAAGTCACCGGCAGGCTTTGATTTTGAAAAATACATCTTTATTATCTTTTTTACGCTGTCGGCGTCCTCGTTTTCAAGCATAATCACTTTGAAATCAGCATTTTGAATTTCCTTATCTAAAAGATATAAGACCTCAGAATTTAAAAGCTCATAATACCCTTTTTCCTTGTGACAGTTTATAAAAAATGTTTTTCCCATTCTGTCGCAGATTTTTTTGTTACAGCCCTTACAGCTTCCCATTTCAGCCTTTATCGGACAATTCCTTAAAAGCATAAGCGGAAGCCGTCCGTAAACTATGTTTCCCGTTTTTATCGGTCTGCGAAGTGCATTTATCTTCTTATCCCGAAGCTCAAACGAAAGTTCAAGATCCTCCGCTCCCATTTGAGCTATAATCTCAAGCGAATTGGAATTTGTTATGTTCATACCAAACCCCGCATGAATTGTTCCTTTGCCCCTTAAAAGCTCAAAGTGCGAAAGGTTCTGTGCAAGGAAATGAGTTATTCCGATTTCTTTTGCCCTGTTTATTTGCTCGGTTATGATCTGCTCGTCCGTCATAAATCTGTCAAGACTAAGACAAAGCTTTTCTTTATTTATTTCGGTTTTTAATATCTCCGAAAACGGAAGTGCAACAAGCTCTACCACAGAAATATCAATTTTTTCAAGCTGAGCTGCTCTTTGTGCTCTGATTCTGAGAGTCGGCACAGGCAAAAAGCTGTTTTCTATTTCCTTAAGAGGTTTGATTTCTCTAAATGCTTTTACAACCGTATTTTTCTCAGCTCTCTTTTTGTCAAGCGCTTCCGTCGCTTGCCGCCTGAGTGAATTTATCTGCGAAACAGGTATATAAACATCATCGTCCATATCCGTTTTCACGTCCGAAAGCGTATAAATCGTATCGCCCAGCTTACTAAGCTGTCTTTTAATTATATCATCACTCATCGCTCGATTTTTAGCGGTTTGAGGCGCATTGCCGAAAATTTTAGCACTGATGCCGCTGCTGTCGGTAATTGTAAGAGAAATTTCCTGACCCTTTTTTGCAGACATATAAAAGTTTATGCAAGAGCGTTTAAACGGCGACTTATATCCCTCTCGTATTTCGTTAAAAGTATCCTTGGCAGATATTACGTCCTGCCTTTTACGAAAGCCGAACATATCTTTGCCGAGCTTATTATTTATATATCCGTTTGTAAAACCGTCACGGGAAAAAACATTCTGCAAAAGCTGTTTATTAAAGCTATCCTTTTCAAGCGCATTTTTACACTCTCTTGTCGCTGCCGCCGTATATTCTGGCCGCTTCATACGCCCCTCTATTTTAAAAGATGTTACTCCTATCCTCTCAAGCTCTTTTAAATCCTCCAATGCACAGAGATCCTTGAGGGAAAGCGCATATTTACCGTCTACAGCCTCTCCTATGCTGAACGGAAGTCTGCACGCTCCTGCACACAAGCCCCTGTTCGCACTTCTCGAACCCAGCATTGCAGAAAGATAGCATTGCCCCGAAACAGACATACAAAGCGCACCGTGAACAAAAACCTCTGTTTCGACGCCGGTCTTTACTATTTCTTTTATCGTATCAAGCGAACATTCCCTTGACAAAACGACCCGACAAAAACCAAGCCTTTTCGCTGCCATGGCACCCTTGGGTGTGTGTATCGTCATTTGCGTAGACGCATGAAGCGGCATATCCGAAACACATTCTTTTGCAAGCTTCAACACACCAAGATCCTGAATTATAAGTCCGTCGATTCCCGCCTTTGCCGCAAATTCAAGCTCCTTTACAACATCGTTTCGCTCATCGTCAAAGTAAACGGTATTTATAGCCTGGTATATTTTCACTCCTCTTTTGTGACACTCAAAAACTGCGTCGGCAATTTCTTCTCTTTTAAAGTTTGCAGCGTTTTGTCTTGCAGAAAATCGCTCCGAGCCAAAATATACTGCGTCTGCTCCGCTGTCGAGTGCCGCCATAAGCGATTCAAAGCTTCCGGCAGGAGACAATATCTCGCTCATTATTTAAAAAATGAAGTTTGCTCGCTTTTAGGCGTATTAGCAAACGGCTTTTGTTCTCTCTCGTCCTTTTTCGGAGTTACAAACACATTGCTTGACGGCTTTTGATAGGGCTTAGCCTGAGCTGTGCTGTTATTTTGCTCAAGCTCTTTTATTCTCTTTTCAAGCTTTGCGATCTCGCTTTCTTTATTGGCAAGCTCCTGCCTTGCTTTTGATGCATCATCCGCATAAGTCTTAATCTGCTGGCGGATATTCTGAGCGCTCTCATCGCTTCTTACCGCCTTATCAAGACAATCAAGCGATACCAAAACCGCAGCGTCTGTAAGAGTCATATTTCCGACTCCGGAAACAATTTCAGAAAGCTTCTCGTTCAGTCTGTCCGCAAGCGCCTGTGTATATTCGAGCGTCTGATCGGTTGTAATATTAAGTTCTTTGTTAAAGATTTTTATTCTATAGGTATTCATAAAACATCCTCTCCTTCATGAATCATATCATGACCCATTGTATTGTACCACAATATCTGAAAAAAGTAAAGCAAAACGCTTTTTATCAAAACGCACCAATATGTGAAAACCCCCGGTGCAGTTTTGCACAGGAGGTTATTACCGAATATCTATTAAGCTCTTTGTATCTTCATTTCAAAAGGCTTAAGCTCCAAAGTTTTGCCGAAAAGCTCAAAGGATTTTTTGAGATTAGTGTTATTAAAGATAAACCTCACCTTTTTGTTTTGTGATTCCCTAGTCGTTATCTCAATTCCATCCGGAATACCCTCTATAAAGTCCGCACCCGAAAGCTCTAATGCCTCTTTGACTATTTTTTGATAAAGCTTCTTTTCACCGACTGTCCCTATATAAAAGGCTGTCCCTTTTTCGACATTATTTTTTGCAACGGCACATTTTCCTTTAAAATAATCTCCGTCATAAAAGGCGATAGGTTCTGCTGTTTCAAGCTTTATAATATCACCCCATTGCTTAGCTTTAAAAAACTCGCCGTCTGCGAACCGAACGTCTATGCTGTCATAACCTATAGGATCATATTCCTCCACACTTGCACCGACAAGCGTTCTGAATACTGTCGGAAGCGGTGACATGATGCAGTTGTTATGCTTATCCTTAACCCCGCATCTGTTAGTTAAAATTACGCTTGCTCCGTTTTCTGCCGCCATATAAAGCCTTTTTGCAACAAGCTCATCTGTGACGTAAAGTTCAGGTGCGGCAATTACCTTATATCCTTCAAACGAATCCTTTTCGCTTACTATATCAACATTTACACCCATTTTTAAAAATGCGTTATGCAAGAGCTTCAGTTGCTCAAGATAATACATAGAATCCGTCTGCGGCTGAATTTTAAACGCATATTCGCTGTCGGTCGAATAGAGTATAGCGACCTCCGACTTTATTTTAGAACCCTTCAAGTCCTCAAGCTCTTTTGCTGTCTTACAAAGCTCACTAAACTCAAAGAAACGCCTTGAAGGAACATTCGAGTGATCAATCAGCCCATGCCAGTGCATTTCAGCTCCGCCAACTGCCGTTCTCCAGCGAAAATGAACTACCGTGTCCGCTCCATGTGCGAACGCTTGCAAAGAATAGCCTTTTATCATGCCCGGTGACGGCATTCGGCTCATCGGCGCCCAGCTTCCCATTCCTCCGCTTAACTGTTCCATTACCCAAAAGTTTTGCTTTTTTATCCCTCTCATAAGGTCGAGATGAAAGGCATGAGAATAGCATTCTTCAGGATTTTCGGGAAGCTTTGTTGTCGGGTAGTTGTCATAAGATACAAAATCAAGCTCTGAAAACTCCCTGTAAAAATCAATCATATTTTCGCAAAACCATGTGTTTGTAGTAACTTTTACATGAGGGCAGTTTTTCCTTATTATATCTCGCTGACGCTTGATGTATTCAATTGCGTCATCGGACGCAAATCTGTTAAAATCAAGCATATATGCCGGATTAAACCAAGCGTAATTATAGCTTCCAAACGGCGGATTCACTTGATTCCACGACGAATATTCTCCGCTCCAAACATTGTTTTTATAGGCTTTGTTTACATTCTCAAGAGTTTGGTATTTTTCCTTAAGCCACTCACGGTAACGGCCTGTACAAGTTTCACAAAAGCAGAAATTTGCTTCAAGTTCGTTGTCTATCTGCCATGCGACTACCGCTTTGTTGTCCTTATACCTGCTCGTCAAAAGTTCAACAATTCTATCTGCCAGCCTTAAAAAATCCGGATCATTATAGCAGCGGTGTCCTCTTATTCCTATTGCAATTTTTCTGCCGTCACGTCCCGTCTGCACTGCATTCGGATATTTTTCATAAAGCCAAAGAGGGGGACAGTTTGTAGGAGTGCAAAGTACAATCTCCATACCCTTTGAAGAAAAAAGCTCTATGACCTCATCAAGCCAAGAAAAATCAAACTCGCCCTCTCTTGGCTCAAGTCTGCTCCATGCAAACTCCGCAAGACGCACAACCGAAACGCCTGTTTTTTTCATTAAAGCTGCGTCCTGTTCCCACAACGCTTTATCCCAATGCTCCGGGTAATAATCAACTCCTATTTTCATAGCTGTTCCTCACAAGCCATTATGACTCTAGCTGAAAAGCCATTAATCTCAAGACGTCCGCTTAAAATCTCGCCGCTCAGTAAATCTTTATAGTGCTTAACAAGATCAAGTGACTTTTTCTCTTCGTCAAAATTCTGTATAAAGATTATTTTTCTGCCTGCCTTTTCCCGATAGGTTATGCTTACACCCTTTGGAACTACAATATTCATAGCTCTCTCAAGTCCTGCCCTTGAGGTAAGCATTGCAAAAAAGTCGTCATAAAAATCCTGCTCTGCCGTTGCTGCAAGATGGTAGGCAGTACCGCTGAAATACTTGTTTTTTGTAAAAGCAGGGAAGCCTTTATAAAAATCACTTTGATAGGTTGAAAGCACATCACAGGTTGTAGGATGCAAAAGCTCACAAATCTCATAAAGCTTATAGCTCTTTCCGTGCCATGCCATGCTGTTGCTCTCACCGCTATAAAGGCTGTCGATTTCTTCTACCCACATTCCCAAAACGTCTGAGAGCTTCTCCTTGGTGTCCTCTCCCATAAAACAAAGGTCCGTTTCATCAACCGCCCCGCTGAAAGCTGTTGTGACGAGCGTTCCGCCGTTTTTAACAAAACGTCTTAGCTTTTCAGCGATATTTCCTCTGAACATATAAAGCATAGGGGCTATAACAAGACTGTAGCTGTCAAAATCATAATCGCTGTCCACAATATCCACGCCGATTCCGTTTTTCCAAAAATAGTTGTAACACTTTTGGATAAGTCCGAAATAATCAAGACCTTCGTTTCTCGGTCCCTGGCATTTGTCAATCGCCCACTTGTTTTCAACATCAAATATAATAGCCGCTTTCGCAGGACTGTCGCTTGAGTAAACATTGTCAGACAGCGTGCCTATCATCTCACCGACCTTTGAAACCTCTTTAAACACTCTTGTGTTCTCCGACGACGCATGAGAAATAACCGCAGAATGAAACTTCTCGGCACTTCCTCTACTTTGCCTTAACTGGAAATACTGTACGGAATCCGCTCCGTGCGCTATTGCATTGACGGCGGAAAGCATATGCATCCCGGGCTTTTTAAGCTTGCTTATCTGCCGCCAGTTTGTAGTTGACGGAGTACATTCCATCATAAGGAACGGGCGTTGTTTTACCGATCTCATCATATCGTGTGAAAGGCTTTCGTTTCTCGCTGTTATTTCGTTTGCTCCGGGTAAGTGCCATTCGGGATAGCTGTCCCATGAGACTATATCAAGCTCTTTTCCCATTTTGTAATAGTCAAGCCCGTATGCATAAATTCCCATAAAATTAGTGGTTACGGGAATATCAGGATTTTCAGCCTTTACCGCCGAAATTTCCTCTTTCATGAAATCTATCGTCTGATGAGTTACAAATCTTTTCCAGTCAAGATCCAGTCCATGTACTGATGTTTCGCCGATCCATGACGGGCTGTGAATCTGTTCCCAAGAGGTATAGGTATGCGACCAAAAGTGCGCCCACCAAGCATGGTTTAAGTTATCAAGCGTTTTGTATTTTTCCTTTACCCACTCTCTGAATGCTTTCTGGCAAAGCTCACAATGGCAATCTCCGCCAAACTCGTTGGAAATATGCCACAATATCACCGCAGGATTATTTGCATACCTTTCGGCAAGCTTTGTATCAATTATCCTTACTCTCTCTCTATAAGCCTTTGAAGTATAGCAATGGTTATGACGATGTCCGTAAAGATTTCTCTGTCCCGTTTCGTTGACTCTTAAAACCTCTGGGTATTCCTCGGCGAGCCACTGCGGACGGGAGCCTGAGGGAGTTGCCAAAACGGTATAAATTCCGTTTTTATAAAGATTATCAATTATTTCGTCCAGCCACTCGAAAGTGAATACATCCTTTTTAGGCTCTAAATTTGCCCACGAAAAAATGCCTAAGCTGACGCAATTTATTCCTGCCTTTTTAAACAGCTCAATATCCTGCTTTAAAACTTCCGGATATTTCAACCATTGCTCAGGGTTATAATCTCCTCCGTGAAGCATATAAGGAAACCTTGGTGTTGCCGGTGAAAATTTATTTTCCATAACTCGCTCCTTTGTTTCAATTATCCATTATCCGAACTCAATCATATTCTTGCTAACGCATTCTGACACCAATTAAACAGTACAGAAAAGGCTTTATCAAAATCATAGTCGATATTATTTTGTAATGATATACTCAATTCCAAAACAGCTTTATCCTCATCTTGTATACATTCAAGTAATTCTCGTTTTGTTGAAATAAAATTACCACTACTCAAATAATATAAATGTTGCATGATGAAAAATACTGATTTACAAGTTATCGGCAGCTTTGCAATCTTGTACTCCCTATCAGCGTGTACATAACGGTGACAAATTTCGTGATAAAGGTTATTCAAACTTAATTTTACATAGTTTCTTTCATCTTCATTGGTATATGCCGGAACAAGATTTTTTAATTCTCCGTAATAATCTTTAGTCGTGTTCAATAAATGACATATTTCCAACGGATTCCAACGTTCTAAATCAGCTTTACCGCAAATGAAGCCACAAGACTTATCAAAATTGCCTACTGAAACAAGTGCCTTTTGATAGGTTTTTAAATCCTCGACCGAAAGATTGTCAATCACAGCCATTATATCAATATCACTGTTTTTAGTTTCTTCATTACGAAAATAACTGCCTTGTAATCCTAAATACATCAGTCTTTCGCCAAAAGCATCGTTTAATATGTCTGTTAATTCATTAATATATTCATCTATTCTAAGCATTGCGGATCACCTATTTCTTCATTTCCAAGATACTTCGTGTATTCTTTTCCCTCATAAAAATTCATTATCGGGCGGCGAAGTTTTGACGGAAACAATGGTAATCTATTCAATACAGACAAATCCAACCAATCTAGTCCAATCTGATTAGTATCGTTATGAAGTGTTGCATTTTTTGCTTGTCCTAGGTAATCACATAAAAATACCAAATCCATTCTATGAAAACTCTCACCGTGAACCCCCTCTATAACAAAAAGTAAATCTTTACATTTAACCTCTATTCCTGCTTCTTCTCTAACTTCTCGTTCAACAGTCTGAGGAAGCATTTCCTCACAGTCTTGACCGCCGCCGGGTAAAATGTACCATTCCTCTTTGCCGTCATTCAACTTTATTGCAAGCAATTTACCGTTTTGAATTATAACAGCTTTTGCAGAAGTTCGTATTTGCCTTGACATATTTATAATCCTTTCAGATTTTCCATTAGTCTAGTTCTCATATTTCGCATTCCAAATTAATTTACTTATTTGCCTTTTCCATAACCCTCTTTAAAAGCTGAAGTCCTAAAATAACTGCTCCGCCGATTATAAACGCTATCACACAGCCGACCGTTATCTTGTCAAACGACAGCATCTCCTGCGGAGTATCGAGCGTTGTCGGTCCCATAACTATTGCATAAAGCGATCCGAGCATCAGTCCCAAAACGAGGTAAATCGTCTGCGGACGGAATCTCACAAGGCTCTTTTTTATTATCTTTACAACCGTCACAAATCCGATTATTATTCCTATTCCAAAGCAAATAAGCATCGGTGCCGCATGAAAATCAAAATGTAAAATGTCCTTTATTCCCGAAATGATAGATACATAAAGACCGAAAATAAGCATGAGCGTCGAGCCTGAAATTCCGGGCAACACCATTGCCGAAATAGCGATAGCTCCCGCTAAAAGCGAATATGCGCCAAGACCAATGCTGAACGAATCTGTATTGATTCCTCCGTCAGCGCCTGCCGGGTTAAAATATGTTATGAGTGACACGACTGCAATTCCCAAAACTACAAAAATCAGCTGCCATGCCTTTGAGTTCTTTAAAGTTTCTTTTTCTTCCTTAATAATTATCGGCAATGCGAAAACTATAAATCCTAAAAACAGCGAGGAAATGACGTAAATGTGCGATTCAAAAACACTTGTAAGCACAAGCACCGCCGATATAAAGCCTATTATCCAGCCTATTCCAAGCTTTACAAGGAATTTAAGAGCTGCAATTCTCTCTTGCTTGTTGCCTGAAATAAGTGCGTCTATCGAGCCTATAAAATCATCGTATATTCCCATAATAAAGGCAATCGTTCCGCCCGAAACTCCCGGAACGCTGTCTGCAAGTGCCATTAAAAATCCGCTTATAGATGTCATGATACTCTTCATGTTTAAATCTCCTTTTTTGGAAAACTTTATTTCCGATTTAATCTATATTTATCTTTCATATAATATCATACATATTGCTCGTTTGCAAGTAAAATTACTGTAAAGCTCCATGTTTGCATAATATATTTAAAAAGGGATTTTGCCGTCTGCGGACGGCGACCAAGGCTCTGTCTTTGGACTGCCAAGCTTTTAAAAAAGCTTGACCAAAACTTTTGTTTTGTCTTTTTCGACAATAAAAAACGGCGGACAAAAAATCCGCCGTTTTGTGTTTTTATTAAAATTGAGCCGAATAGTTCGGAGCTTCCTTTGTGATATAAATATCATGCGGGTGAGATTCCTTAAGACCAGCTCCTGTGATTTTAACAAACTTCGCCTTTTCGTGAAGTTCCGGAATTGTTTGACATCCGCAGTAGCCCATGCCTGAACGAATACCGCCGCAAAGCTGGAATATCGTATCCGATACAAGTCCCTTGTAAGGAACCCTTCCTTCAACTCCCTCAGGAACAAGCTTTTTGCTTCCCTCCTGGAAATATCTGTCCTTTGAGCCTGCCGCCATTGCCGCTAAGCTTCCCATTCCTCTGTAAACCTTAAAGGATCTTCCCTGATAAATCTCAGTTTCTCCCGGAGCTTCGTCACAGCCTGCCAAAAGCGAACCGAGCATTACAACATTTGCTCCTGCCGCCAAAGCCTTAACTATATCTCCCGAATACTTAATTCCGCCGTCTGCGATAACAGGGATCCCTCTTTTTTGTGCAACGCAAGCTGCGTCATAAACAGCAGTAATCTGCGGAACTCCTATTCCTGCAACAACTCTCGTTGTACAGATCGATCCGGGTCCGATACCTACCTTCAAGCAGTCAGCTCCTGCATCAATAAGCGCCTCAGCCGCTTCAGCCGTTGCAATATTACCTGCAATAACAGGAGTGTTAGGAAAGTTCTTCTTAATGTTTTTTACACATTCAATAATGTTCTTGGAATGACCGTGTGCCGAGTCAAGCGCCAACACGTCAACAGATGCGTCAATCAAAGCACCTGCTCTTTCAAGAACATTGTTTGTAACACCAATCGCCGCACCGCAAAGAAGCCGTCCTCTTGAATCTCTTGCGGAGTTAGGGTATTGAACAGCCTTTTCAATGTCCTTTATGGTTATAAGTCCTTTGAGCATTCCGTTGTCGTCAACAAGCGGAAGCTTTTCTATTTTATGTTTCATCAAAATTTTCTGAGCGCCCTCAAGGTCAGTTCCCACAGGTGCGGTAACAAGATTTTCCTTTGTCATTACCTCAGAAATCTTAATGCTGTAATCTGTTATAAATCTTAAATCTCTGTTAGTTAAAATTCCTACGAGCTTTCCTGCTTCGTCAACTATCGGCACACCCGAAATTTTGTATTTCCCCATAAGCTCGTCCGCTTCTTCAACGGTTTTATCCGCTGTAAGCGAGAAAGGATTTACAATAACGCCGTTTTCCGATCTTTTAACCTTATCAACTTCGTCAACCTGCTGTGCAATCGACATATTCTTATGTATTATTCCTATTCCACCCTCACGAGCTATAGCTATCGCCATTTTAGATTCGGTTACCGTATCCATAGCACTTGTCATAATAGGCATATTAAGATAAATGTCATTGGCAAGCCTTGTTTTTAAGTCGATCATATTAGGAGTTACGTTACTCTCTGCGGGTATTAGCAAAACATCGTCAAACGTAAGACCTTCTTTTACGAATTTGTTGTTGTAATTTGTGTCCAGCATTTTCATTCCTCCTTGTGCTTTTAGCTTTTGGGCTTAGTAAAAACTATGAACCTTATCCATTTGAATATTAAATTAAAGTATACATCATATTACAAAAAAAGTCAATATCCAGCCTAAAAAAACTTAATATCTGTATGTATAAATAAAAACGGCTGGCAAAGCTGTCAACCGTTTGATATATTCTTATTCTCTTAAAAGCTCAAACTCATCTTGTGAACCTATAGTTGAACTTTCATTTTGCTTAATCACTTCATCTTCGATATAGGGCTTACTTTCAATGTGATAATTAACATCCGTTTCGTACAAGTCGTTTAAATAGTCATAAAACTCTATCTCATTCATACCTAACGCCTTATTATATTCCTCCTCCAAATCTTGTGCAGAGCAAGATGTATCATCTGGCGAAACAACAGCATATTTAACTTGCTTATCCTTATTAAAATTACTTATTACCGAACTGAATTTCTCAACAGCCTGAACATACTTATCCTGTAATACGCTAATACTTTGATCATTTTTCAATGCGCCGGTATTTTCCGCTTCATAAGCTTTAGGAAAAGTAAAAGCAAGAGTTACAATTAACAGTATAAAAAATACCGCTACTGTTCCAAATATTAAAAACCGAACTTTTGAGGATTGCATTTTATTCTTCATAATAACACCGCCTTCATATAAGCAAGTTTCACTATTATTTACGGCTTCTAATATAATTATAACCAATTTACACCAAAAGTCAATACACTTAATACATTTTTTGCAAGTATTTATTCAAAAGCATCTACATTTTGCGATAAAACATGACTATATTCGCCTTTTAAATATTCTTCAGAACATTTACTACTGTACCGCCGAGCATCAGCAAAACGCAAACCACCGCAAGGGGAGATGTGAAAAACAACGCAACCTTCTTTTTCTCTGAAATCTCCGTGTTTCCTTTATAAAGTCTGAAGCTGGCTCTGTGCTTTACAAGCTCAATTACAAATAAAACAAGTCCTATAATAATAACGGCATAAATAATCATTACGATAATTCCCAAAACCGTAATCGGAGCTGCCGCCATAGTATCCATAGCTTCGATCGTCTGCATATCTCCGCTCATAATCAAATCAAGCTTATCCCGATCTATAAAGCTTACTGCAACCGAGCTTATTCCGCCGAGCAGATTAAGGCTGAGATGCAGAATTATTCCCGGAACAAGAGAACGTGTCTTTTTATAAAGGAAACAAGCTCCAACTCCCAAAACGGCAGCGTATATGATCTGAGAATAGTTCATATGAAAAAGACCGAATATAATTCCGCAAGCTATCACCATGCTCCAGCCGCCTAGCTGCTCACAGCTGTTATAAACCGCACCACGAAACAGTATCTCTTCAAAAATCGGTGCAAAGATTATTATTATAAACGACGAGGATAATCGACTGACAGTATTGTCAGACGAAATCATATTTATAGTCGTCAACGAAAAACCCGTGAGCTTTTCTATTAAAGAAAACAACAGATTAGCAGCAATACACGAAAGGTAAGTAAGCGACAAAAAGATCAGAATCCACTTAAAAATCTTTCCTGCCCGAACCTTTGGCTTTTGAAACATCTCCTTAGATGTCGGCTTAAGTCTTCCGATTTTTGTATACTTAAAAATTGTCCAAATAATCGGCACACCAATAGGATATATAATCAAATACATCATGATCAGCGAAAAATTTATCGTTTGCTCATCAATCGTCACATCTTTTGTCACCAACACATAAACCGCTTTTATTATAACAGTTATCAAGGCGGCTGCAACCTGAAAGCCAAAAAATAATATAACCATCAAGAATGATGTATTGGACGCTTTTCTTATTTGATCTTTAACCTCATACTCCATTACTGCCTCCAAAAGCTTTAGCCTTTAATTATCTCTTTTCCGCCCATATACGGTCTTAGCTTTTCAGGAATTCTGATGCTTCCGTCCTCATTTAAATTATTCTCAAGGAACGCAATAAGCATTCTCGGCGGAGCAACAACAGTATTGTTGAGCGTGTGCGGAAGATACTTGTTTCCGTTCTCGTCCTTAACCCTTATTGACAAACGTCTTGCCTGTGCATCGCCGAGATTTGAGCATGAACCAACCTCAAAGTATTTCTTCTGTCTTGGGCTCCATGCCTCAACATCTATGCTCTTAACCTTAAGGTCAGCCAGATCTCCAGAACAGCATTCAAGCGTTCTTACGGGAATATCCATACTTCTGAAAAAGTCAACTGTGTTTGTATAAAGCTTTTTGAACCAATCCATGCTCTCCTCAGGCTCGCAGACTACTATCATTTCTTGTTTTTCAAACTGATGTATTCTGTAAACTCCTCTTTCTTCAATTCCGTGAGCGCCAACCTCTTTTCTGAAGCACGGAGAATAAGAAGTCAAAGTCTTAGGAAGCTCTTCCTTTTTAAGAATCGTGTCAATAAACTTTCCTATCATCGAATGCTCGCTGGTTCCGATGAGATACAGATCCTCGCCCTCGATTTTATACATCATTCCTTCCATTTCCGCAAAAGACATAACTCCCGTTACTACATTGCTTCTTATCATGAATGGCGGAATGTAATAGGTAAAGCCTCTGTCAATCATAAAATCTCTCGCATAGGACAAAATTGCAGAATGAAGTCTTGCAATATCTCCGCAAAGATAGTAAAATCCGTTTCCACTTGTCTTTCTTGCAGCGTCAATATCAATTCCGTTAAGTCTTTCCATGATATCAACATGGTAAGGAACTTCAAATTCAGGAACAAAAGGATCTCCGAACCTTTCTATCTCAACATTCTCGCTGTCATCCTTGCCGATCGGAACGCTGTCATCAATGAAATTCGGGATAACAAGCATTATTTCTCTTATTCTGGCTTCCATTTCACTCTCCGACTTTGAAAGCTCGTCAAGCTCAGCGCCTATCTTTTTAACCTCTGCCTTAGCATTTTCGGCTTCTTCCTTCTCGCCCTTTGCCATAAGTCCGCCTATTTGCTTGGACATGACGTTTCTCTTATTTCTAAGCTCGTCAGCCTTTACCTTTGCTTCACGGTACTTTGCGTCAAGCTCGATTACTTCGTCAACAAGCGAAAGCTTTTCGTCCTGAAACTTTTTTCTGATGTTTTCCTTAACTCTTTCCGGGTTTGTTCTTAGCTCTTTAATGTCGATCATTTTTTATCTTCTCCTTTATTGTTTTCATCCTCATTTGTATATTCAAAATCAGCACAAAGCTTTGCAAACTGCTTTAATGCATTTTTTCCGGGAATATTCAGCTTGATCTGATAGCTTCCTTTTGATTTCGGCTGAACCGAAACACCTCTTTTTCCGAACACCTCTGAAAGAGAAACTTCAATCTCCTTGGCATAAGTATCCTTAAACTTTATAGAAGTCTGATTCTTTAAAACAGAATCATCCCCGGCAGAAACGATCCTTTCAAGCTGTCTTACCGAGAGACCCTCTCTTATTACCCTGTGCGAAAGCTCGATTCTGCGCTCTTCGTCTGTTACCGAGAGCAGTGCCTTTGCGTGTCCTGCCGAAATAGATCCGTCCTTCAAAAGCTCTTTTGTATCCTCGTCAAGCTTTAAAAGCCTGAGCGAATTTGCTATTGCCGATCGTGACTTTCCAACAGAGCCTGAGATCTGCTCCTGAGTCATATCGTACTTTCTCATGAGCCGTTCATATCCCTCGGCTTCTTCAACAGGGTTTAGATCCTCCCTTTGAAGATTTTCGATAAGCGCTATCTGCATCGTTTGAAAATCATCAAGCTCCTTTATAAACACGGGAACCTCCGAAAGTCCCACCATTTTTGCCGCACGCCATCTTCGTTCACCTGCAACGATCTGATATCCGCCCGTTTCAAGCGGTCTTACCAGAATCGGCTGTAAAATTCCGTGCAGTCTGACCGAATCCGCAAGGCTTATTATTGCTTCCTCGTCAAAACTTCGCCTCGGCTGCGACTTATTTGGCTCTATTTCAGAGGTTTTGACGCTTATTGCCGAATTTGAGGAAGATTCAAACCTTTCCTCCTCAGCCTCGAAAAACAAAGCGTCCATACCCTTTCCCAGTCTTTTTTTAGCCATGTTTCCTCCTTATATACATCTTTTACATTTTTTAAGAAATCTATTTATTATTCCTTTTTTGTCAGTACCAAACCAATCATCATACGGCTCTTCTTGTTCCCAATTTAAAACAACAGTAACCCGTATTCCAAAACATATTGTACTTCTATTATTCGGAAAGTCACATTCGCCAAGGTGAATATCTGCATTATCAATATTAATTTTATCGCTACCTAACTGCGAAATATTCCCTTTCAAAAGACATCCTTTAACCGAATACATAGCTTCATATAAAACCGTATGCTGAGAAAAGCTCTCATCATACCACGAAAGCTCGTCAGGACGAGCTGCATTAACTCCAAGTTCTTTTAAAAAACCAGCTAGCTTTGGATGGGATTTATTAATGGCTACATAATAATTTTTACAAGCTAAGCAATCGCAAAGCTGATTGTTTAAATAATATCTCTCGTTTTCTTCAACATTCGCTTTAAATACGCACTCTCTAAATTTCACCATTTCAACTTACCATTATCCATTGTCAACTGTCAATTTCTTTTCTTCTCTCTTTTCAGAAACTCCGCTGCCAAATCCTCATATGCCTTCGTGCCTTTGCATTTCGGGTTATAGTACATCACCGGCTCTCCAAAGCTCGGAGCTTCCGAAAGTGCGATATTTCGGGGAATTACCGTATCATACACCAATTTCCCAAAGTGCTTTTTGACCTCGTCAACAACTTGTCCCGTGAGGTTATACCGCTTTACATACATTGTAAAAAGTATTCCGTTTATCTCAATTTTAGGATTGTAGCTTTTCTTAACTCTTTTTATGGCTTCGTTAAGCTCCACCAATCCTTCAAGCGATAAAAATTCGCATTGTATCGGAATCAAAACGCTGTCACAGGCAGCAAGAGCGTTGATTGTTATTAAATCAAGGGTAGGGGGGCAGTCGATAAAAATATAATCGTAATCATCTCTGACACTTAAAACTTGCATTTTAAGACGAAGCGCCCTCCTATCCGTTTCCATAAGCTCTACCGCCGCACCGGAAAGCGTCTGAGTTGCAGGAACTACGCAGACACCTCTAAAACTTGTCGCAACAATCGCTTCTACAAGACGACAATTCCCCAAAACTGCCTCGTAAACAGTATTTCTAATGCTTCGCTTTTCTATCCCGAAGCTCGTAGTTGTGTTGCCCTGCGGATCAAAATCCACAACCAAAACCTTTTTGCCTTTTTTTCCCAAAGCAGCAGCAAGATTCACACAGGTCGTCGATTTGCCGACGCCGCCCTTTTGATTTGAAACCGCAATAATTCTTCCCATTTATACAATCCTTTCAGACTTTAAGCACTCGTTGCAAAACTACTCAATTTAATATAACTCACCTGGTTTATTATACCAAAATTTCATTGCGCGAAGCACAATAGCAGCAAAGCCGCAGGGCGAAGCCCAAATTTATGATTCAATGTTCTTAAAGTCGGCAATAGTCGAATCGTGCAAATGCACGATAAATCAGTGTTCAGCGATTTTCCTTTAAGGTTATTATAACACATCTTAAGTAAATTTCAAGTACAAAAAGAAATGTTTCACGCAAAACTCCGCATTGACGGCTGTTCCACGTGAAACATCACACAAAAATATTAAATTGTTCCACGTGAAACACAAGGGGAGAGAGTAAAAATTTCACGCAGACAACGAGCAAAGCTAATCAAACGCTCTAAGCAATCGGTATTGTTATCACATATTCTATTATATTGCCTTTTTGTTTTTTGGTTGCGTTTGCATCAACACCGGCAAGCTTCATAACCTCCACCGCCTTGTTGACCGTATTCATAAAAAGCCGAACATCCTTTAGTACCGGCGCTCTTTTCAAGTAAGATTGCCTTGTTTTGTTCTGGCCGAGGATTGATTTCACAAGCTTGTCCGTTTTTTCGACGTTAAGTCCTCGCTTGTTTATTTCTTCAAGAACAAAGAGCCTGTCATGCTTTCGTTCAAGCTGAACAAGCGCTCTCGCATGTCGCTCGGTAAGCCCCATAGCGCAAATAAGCTTGCGTTCATCCTCAGGAAGCTTTAAAAGCCGAAGCTTGTTCGCAACAGTAGACTGCGCCATTCCAAGCCTTAAAGCTGCATCACCCTGCGTCATTCCATAAATATTCACGAGGTTATCGAGAGCCTCAGCTTCTTCAAAAAAGCTGAGATCGGCACGCTGAATATTCTCAATAAGCGCCATGAGAGCAGAATTTCGTTCGCTTGTTTCAAACAATATGCACGGAACAGACTGAAATCCCGCCATTTTTGCCGCGCGAAGCCGTCTTTCTCCTGAAATAAGCTCAAAATCCTCTCCTCGTTTTCTGACTGACAGCGGTTGAATAATTCCGTCTCTTGCGATGCTTTTTGCAAGGGAAGTCAGTTCATCAATATTAAAATTCTTTCTCGGCTGCCCCGGATTTGGGCGAATTCTTCGTATGGAAATATCCATAACCCTGCGCACTTCGGGTTCTTTTTTCTTTGTCTTTAACCCTACCATTTTTTGTCGTCCTTTCTTATGCACAAAAAAGTGCTATTCTCTGTAACATAAGAATAGCACAAAATATTATGACTTTCCACATAAAAATATCTTCTTAAATCAATGCTTTTCGCCATTTATCGGGATTTTACAAGGGCTTTTTGGTCATCATACCTTTATTTCGGGGATATTTTGGCGGAGTTTGCGATATTTTTTTGATAATTATAAGAGTTCTTGAATCTCCCGACGGAAGAGAGTATTCATAAACCTCATGGAGCTTTCCTCCAAGCGTTTTTATCGCCGTATATGCTTCTCTTGCCTCATCCGCTCCTCTGCTTCCCTTAAGGGCAATAAAATAACCTCCGACTTTTACAAACGGCAGACAGTATTCGCAAAGCATAGTAAGATTTGCGACCGCCCTAGCTGTAGCAATATCAAATTTTTCTCTGTAATCAGGCTCTTTCCCCAGCTCCTCCGCCCGTGCGTGAATGCATCTTGCATCCATCGACAAGGTCTGCGACAACATATTTAAAAAATTCACTCTCTTGTTAAGTGAATCTACAAGCGTAAGAGATAAATCGTTTCTTATAATTTTCAGCGGACAGGACGGAAAACCCGCTCCCGTTCCAACATCAATAACGCTCGCACCCTCTTTCGGAGAAAAGTGGATGAACGGCAAAATGCTGTCAATAAAATGCTTCTCCGCAATATCTTCTGGTGAGGTAAGCGCTGTAAGATTCACCTTTTTGTTATAAGATACGAGCATTTCGGCGTATTTGTCAAATTTTTCAATCTGTGCGCCGCTCACGGACAATCCGAGCATTTCAAGCTCTTCGGTAAAGTTCTTTTTATCTATCATAAAATCTCCTTAACTATCTTTCAAGCCATATCAAAAGCACGGAAATATCCGCAGGATTAACACCCGAAATGCGGCTTGCCTGACCAACGCTTACAGGCTTTATCTTGTTGAGCTTTTCAGCGGCTTCTAGTCTCAGTCCTCTTATTTCGGAATAGTCGACGTCCTTTGGCAACGCCCTCTTTTCAAGCCGCCTCATGCTCTCGATTTGATCAAGCTGAATTTTAATATACCCCTCGTATTTTATCGAAAGCTCAACTTGTTCCTTTACCTCGTCAGATAACTTCGGCCGCCCCTCGTCAAACGGTGCAAGTCCTTCATAGCTAAGTTGCGGACGTCTTATAAGCTGCGAAAGCTTTGCTCCGGTAGTAAGCGGTTCGGTACCTTTTGATACAAGATATTCGTTTACAGCAGTCGGTGAAACATTGACTTTTTGAACACGCTTAATTTCCTCGTCTATCAGTCTTTTTTTCTCACAAAGCCTTTCGTATCGGTCTTTTGAGATAAGTCCGATTTCATAGCCAATAGGTGTAAGACGCTGATCAGCGTTGTCCTGTCTGAGAATCAAACGGTACTCGCTTCTCGATGTGAGCATTCTGTACGGATCGCTGCAACCCTTTGTTACAAGGTCATCAATAAGCGTTCCTATGTAAGAGCTTGCCCTGTCGAGAATTATCGGTTCTTTACCTAAAACCTGTCTTGCGGCATTGATTCCGGCAACAAGCCCCTGTGCCGCAGCCTCTTCATAGCCCGATGTTCCGTTAAACTGACCGGCTCCGTAAAGGCCCTTTAAATTTTTAAACTCAAGCGTTGCGTAAAGCTCAGTCGGATCACAGCAATCATATTCTATCGCATATGCATTTCGCATGATTTCGACATTTTCGAGTCCTTTTATCGTTCTTAAAAACGCTATTTGAACATCCTCAGGAAGTGATGTTGACATTCCCTGCAAATAAAATTCCTCTGTGTCAAGTCCCATAGGCTCTATAAAAAGCTGATGCCTCGGTCTGTCAGAAAAACGCTTGATTTTGTCCTCGATAGACGGACAATATCTTGGGCCGATTCCCTCTATCTGACCGCCGTACATTGCTGAGCGCTCAATATTTTCTAGTATTATTTCGTGGGTTTTTTCATTTGTATAACCGATATAACACGGAAGAATGTTTTTAAGCTCGCCCTTTGTTTCAAATGAAAACGGTGTGATTTTTTCATCGCCGTCCTGACGCTCTAAACGCTCAAAATCAATCGAACGTCTGTGAACTCTTGCAGGAGTTCCCGTTTTAAACCGCCTTAACGTAATGCCGTTTTGCTTAAGCGAATCAGAGAGAAAATTTGCAGGAAGCGTTGAATCCGGTCCGCTCTCGTAACTCGACGAACCTACAAAAATTTTACCCTTAAGATATGTTCCAGAACAAATAATTACTGCTTTTGCTCTGTATTCGCTTAAAAGACGTGTTTTAACTCCGCAAACTCTCCCGTTTTCACAAATAAGCTCTGTTACCTCTCCTTGCTTTAAATCCAAAAGCGGAGTTTTCTCAACAGTACTTTTCATGTACGCATGATATTTCACTCTGTCCGACTGAACTCTTAACGAGTGCACAGCAGGACCTTTTCCCTTGTTGAGCATTCTGCTCTGTAAAAAGGTTGCGTCCGCAGCCTTTCCCATTTCGCCGCCCAATGCGTCAATTTCACGCACTAAATGGCCTTTTGCCGTACCTCCTATTGAAGGATTGCATGGCATATTTGCCAAAGCGTCCAATGTAAGTGTAAAAAGAGCAGTTTTCGCACCGAGTCTTGCGCTTGCTAATGCCGCCTCACAGCCTGCATGTCCTGCTCCTACCACAATTACATCATAATTTTCAAGATACAACTACGCCACCTACTTTCCAACGCAAAATCTGGAGAAAACTTCATCTACAACCGCTTCGGACGCCTTTTCGCCTGTAAGCTCCAAAAGACATGAAAGTGCCTCGCTTATTGTTACCGTAACTGCATCAAGTGTTTCTCCGCATCTTAAAGCCGAAAGGGTATCATTCAAATAAACACACGCTTTTTGTGCACAGTTTTTCTGTCTTTGGGACGCAAAAAAGTTTTCCTGCGAAGAAAATCCATCCGTTCCCAAAACTTTTATAACCGATTCTTTAAGCTCCTCAAGTCCTCTTTGCTCTGTGGCTGATATTTCAACTACTTCAAAGCCGTCAAAGCTATCCTTTGTTATCCTTGCTTCAAGGTCGTTTTTATTTAAAACAACAAGTGTATTCTTTGGATTTATCTGTGCAAGTATTTTTTTGTCGTTCTCACTTAGCATTTTTGACGAATCAAAAACGGCAATAATAAGCCTTGCACCCTCCAGCTTCTTCTTTGCAAGTTCAACTCCAAGGGTTTCAACCGCATCTCCCGTTTCTCTTATTCCTGCCGTATCACAAAGACGAAGCGTTATGTCGCCTATTCGGGCAGATTCTTCTATAACGTCACGGGTTGTACCCTCTATATTTGTAACAATCGAGCGATCGAAGCCGAGAAGCATATTCATAAGAGATGATTTTCCGACATTCGGACTTCCGATTATAGCAGTTTCGACACCCTCCTTAAAAATAAGTCCGTCATCATAGCTTTTAATGAGGACCTTAAGCTCTGTGAGTGCTTGTGAAACGGTTTTCTCTATCGCCGTAAACTCTACGTCCGGCAGATCCTCCTCCGGATAATCGACCCAAGCGGCAAGCGAGCCTAAAAGTGTAACCAAGCTTTCACGAACCTTTGTTATCTTTTTAAAAACTGCTCCCTCTCTCATATTGTTTGCAGAATAAAGCGCTCTTTCCCCCTGGGAGGAGATAATATCCATAACTGCTTCCGCCTGTGTAAGACCAAGCTTCCCGTTTAAAAAAGCTCTTTTTGTAAATTCACCCGGTGCGGCAGGCTCCGCTCCTTCGCTTATTAAAAGCTCAAGTATTTTTTTTGTGACAAAAATTCCTCCGTGACAGGATATTTCAACTGTATCTTCACCCGTATAGCTTTTAGGCTCACGAAATACTGTTAATAATACATCATCCACTGTCTTTTCTCTGTCGCATATTTTTCCGTAAGCGCAGGTATGCCCCGACATATCCGACGCTCTTTTTCCTGAAAAGGAGCGAAAAACCTTATCGGCAATTTGAATTGACTTTTCTCCGCTCATCCTAATCAAAGAAATTGCACCCTCTGAAAGGGGAGTGGATATTGCACAGATTGTTTTCATTTCATCCTCCTTTTTTATTTGACGAGATCCTATAATTTGCTGTTTCAATTTTTATAGAGATTATACAATATTTATTTCATTTTTTCAAAAATGCACTGTTTGTGCCATCGTTTGCGGCTTATGTTTTGATGAACAGCAACAAAAATAAAAGGTGCAGCTTGTCCGCCGCACCTGCAAAAATTAAAGATCAATCTTTGTATAAAGTCCTGAACCGAGACTGTCTTCCGGCTTTGGCTTTTTATATTCTTTTTCAAACGAGCTTACTATATCATAACCCTTTTGCTTGTTTCTGTTTTGTCTGTTTTGGTTATTTCTTTTGTTATATCCGCCCTTTGAATAAGGTCTTTTCTCTGTTGATGTAATAATTACCTTTCTGTAAGGCTCCTCGCCCTTTGAATGAGAAGTTACTCCCTCAATGTCGGTAACAGTAGCATGAATAATTCTTCTCTCATAAGGATTCATAGGCTCAAGAGAAGATGATCTTCCCGTTCTTTTAACGTTAGCTGAAATCTTTTTAGCAAGCTCCTCAAGCTGTACTTTTCTTTTCTCTCTAAAACCGTTGCAGTCGGTTGATATTCTGAAATATTCTCTGTCTATTCTGTTGCAAACAAGAGATGCAAGGTACTGCAAAGAATCTAAAACCTCTCCTCGTCTGCCGATTGACTCCTCAATTCCGTCACCGGAAATGTCTAGGCAAGCTCCTTTTTCTATTTCAGAAATCTCAATCTTTACGTTTTCACAGTCCATCTTTTCAAAAATCGACTTAATATAGTTTGCAGCAAGCTGAGCCTTAGAGCTTTCATACTCCGCTTCAACCTCAGCCTCTTCTTTTACTTTGCCGAAAATTGATTTCTTAGGTTCTTTTAAAACTGTAAAAGTAATTTTTTCCTCTTCTACTCCGAATTCCTCAACAGCTTGTTTCTTTGCAAGCTCTACGCTTTCTGCTGTAAATATCTTTTTCATTTTTAAGACTCCCTTTTTTTAATCATCTAAATATTCTTCACCGTATTTTTCCGCCATTCTTTTTCTTGCCTCAGCAATTCTCTGACGGTCATAAGCTTTCTTTTCTTCCTTGCTCATCTTCTTCTCATTTCCGTTTTCGTCTAAAACGACTGCACGGGAACCGTTTGTATTAGGAATTGTTCCGCCCTGTGCGGCAAGCGCACGTTCATACATACTCGGACGTTTTTTCTTCTTTGATTCCTTTTTGATCATTTCTTCAACTCTTTCAGGCGTATATATCTTGTTGAGAACAACCGTCTGAATGAGCGAATATACTGCGGACAACGTCCAGTAAAGACCAAGTCCTGCTGGGAAGCTGAACGAGATCCAGAACGAAAACAGCGGCATAATATACAGCATTGCATTCATGCCCATTCCCATTTTGTTTGCACTCGGATTGTTCTTTCTCTGGAAATGCTGTGAAAGAATAGTAAGCGCAAGCTGTGAAATTAGCGAAAGAATAGGAATTATAAGGTAAAATGATGTCCAGCTAGGCATTGCGCTCAAAGGAATTCCGAAGAATGTATAGTCTACTTCTTCCAAATCCTTAGAAAAACCATCGTAAACCACATCGAACATTCTTCCGTAGTTTAACGGCTTTCCTTCATCATCCTCTATATCCTGAATTTGGAAAATAAGCAGCTGAGGACGCATATAAAGCTTTGATGAAACTATCGAGTCATCAGTTATCCTCTTTGCAAAATCCTTGTCATCAGGAAAATACTCGGAAAATACTCTTTGCGCTCTTTCAAGCTCTTTTTCGGAAACATCGCTCTTTGAAAGCTTAACATCGTTTATTTCATTTTTATCCGATTCAAGAGTTTTTACTGTAAATATCTCTTCAATCTCTTTGTCCGAAAGTTCAGAATAACTCTTTCCGTCCATTTTATCGGCAAAGATAATGGTATCAGTTACAAGATTTTCAGCTTCCTCGATCGTAGAATTCTTTGTTGATAAAAGACTAAATTTACCGTCACCAATATTTGAAATATAATTAAGAGGCGAATAAACAACTCCGATTACTCCGAAAAGTATAACCATCGTAACTATCATCGGCAAACAGCTTCCCATTGGGTTTACACCCTCTTCGGAATAAAGCTTCATTGTTTCTTCCTGAAGCTTTTGCTTATTGTTTGCATACTGCTTTTGAAGCCGTTGAAGCTTTGGACTGAATTTTGCCATTTTTGCCGTGCTTTTCTGTTGTTTTATCTGAGACGGCAAAGTTATCAGCTTAACAATTAATGTGAAAATAATAAGCGCAATCGCATAGTTATTTTGACACACCATATAGCATAGCTTCATAAGATAACCGAGTAACGGCGTAATTATAGGAATATTCCACATAATCATTTCTCCTTCTTAGTAGGGCTTTGCCCGTTGTTACTTTGTTTTTTGACTTTTAGTGTAAATTTTTCCGGAACCGGATCTATTCCTCCGTTCGACCAAGGATTGCATCTAAGAATTCTCCATACCGCTAAAACAAAGCCTTTAAAAAAACCGTGTTTTTTAAATGCCCGGACAGCATATTCCGAGCAAGTAGGATAATATTTGCATCTCGCCGGAAAAAGCGGAGAAATTATTTTCTTGTATAAATTCACAAGAGCTATCATAAGATATTTCATTTTTTATTTACCTTAATATTTTCATTTTTAGAAATATCTTTTATAAGTTTTCCCATAAAAAACCTTTTGATATCCGTGGACTTTTTATCTATTATTCCGGTTCGTGCAACCACTATAAAATCATATCCGAGAGGAATATACTTCTCACATTCTCTGTACGCAGCACGGATAATTCTTCTCGCACGGTTTCTGACAACTGCGTTTCCAAGCTTTTTAGAAGTTGTTATTCCCAGTTTATTATACGGAGTAGAGTTTTTTAAATAATAAACGCACACGCTTTCACAAACACAAAATCGTCCTTTTTTATAGGCTCTTGAAAATTCTTTGTTCGTTTTTATAACATCGGTAAAAAGCATTTTTTCCTCTCAAAAAACAAAAAGACCACATCTATTACTTTCTAATTCAAGTAGTAGAAGCGGTCAGCGAATTAGTAGCTCAATTTTTTTCTTCCCTTAAGTCTTCTGCGGGCTAAAACCTTACGTCCGTTTGATGTGGACATTCTCTTGCGGAAGCCGTGAACCTTCTGTCTTTGTCTTTTTTTCGGCTGATATGTTCTCTTCATTACGGATTTCCTCCCTTCACAGAGTTTTGATTATTGAAAAGCAGCAAAATAATAATTCCTACTGCGTTTTATCCTAACTCATTTTAAATCATATTTTCAGACAAAAATGCCTTGCAGAAAAATATTATATAATAAGCAACACCGATTTGTCAAGGGTTTTTTATAAATTTTTAAGAATAAATTTATGCTGTACAATATCTTGTATTTAAACTTTTTACACATA
>CABUAH010000020.1 GCA_902489475.1 uncultured Oscillospiraceae bacterium
ATGATAAATTTTATAATACTTTAGAGCAGTTTGAGCTAATTGATGAATGGGATAACTTTATGCATGAATATCTTTTAAAAATAGCTGAAAATTGGTGCAATGCTAATAATATAATTTGTACTCGTAAAGAATTACATGAAGATATTAGTATGCAGGAAATTATACAACAAATCAAATCAGATTTTTGTAGTTAAATACTTTTTGAGTATGTAACCAATTTGCAAGGTGATGTAATCGCAATACTTAACGATTCGGGAGAGTGTGTTGCAGAATACAGCTATGAAAATATACAATAGGAGGATAATAGTATGCAAAATTTTGATTATCAGACCCCTACCAGACTGATTTTCGGTGAGGGTGTTATCTCCAATCTGCCGGAGGTAATGAAACAGTTCGGCAGAAAAATTCTGATGACTTACGGAAGCGGGAGCATTAAGAAGCTGGGACTTTACGACAAGGTGAGAGAACTGCTGGCAGATTATGAAATTTATGAGCTGTCGGACATTCAGCCTAATCCGAAATACGATCCAAGCGTTCTGGAGGGCGTTCGTATTTGCAAGGAGAATGGAATTGATGTGATACTTGCCGTAGGTGGGGGCAGCGTACTTGACTGTTCCAAGGCAATTGCTGCCGGGGCAAAGTATGACGGTGATCCATGGGATCTGATTTCTTATAAGGTCAAGGCAAAAGCAGCGCTTCCTATTGTGGACATTTTGACACTGGCTGCTACCGGAAGTGAATACGACTGCGGCGGCGTGATTTCCCGCACCGAGACCAACGATAAAATCGGATATATGGATGAGCTTTTGTTTCCTGTCTGCTCTATTCTCGACCCGGTTTACACCTTTACTGTATCAAAGAAGCAAACATCGGCGGGATGTGCTGATGCCATGAATCATATTATGGAGCAATATTTCACAGCAGATACCACACTTTTGAATGACGGTTTCTGCGAAGCCGGTCTGAAAAGCTTAATGATCAATGCGAAAAAGTGCTTGGAAAATCCGGAAGATTATACTGCTAGGGCGGAAATGATGCAGGCCTGCACTTATGGCTGCAACGGCATTTATGCTCTTGGAAACAGTTATTCAGGTTGGCCGTGCCACGGCATGGAGCATGCATTAAGCGCTTATTACGATATTACCCATGGCGAGGGACTTGCTATCCTCACACCGAGATGGATGAAACATATTTTAAGTGACAGGACATTGGAACGTTTTGTAAAGTACGGTGTGAATGTATTCGGGATTGACAGCAGC
Organism: uncultured Oscillospiraceae bacterium; assembly: GCA_902489475.1. GTDB lineage: Bacteria > Bacillota > Clostridia > Oscillospirales > Ruminococcaceae > UMGS1601. The sequence continues at coordinate 1,260 of CABUAH010000020.1, forward strand.
TTGGATCAATACGAGATTGCGAACAAAGCAATTGAGGAAACTTATTGTTTCTTTGAATCCATCGGAATCCCGATGCACTTGAAAGACGTAGGAATTGATGAGAGCAGGCTTTCCGAGATGGCTCATCATATAGCAGTAAACGAGGGATTGGAAAACGCCTATGTACCGCTTTCAGAGAAGGACATTTTGGATATTTTAAAAGCGTCCCTATAAGTAATAGTATGCTTTTGAAAATCTGCAAAGCCTGTATTGGGCAGATGGGCTTATGTAGTCGATAAAGAGCAGGGCATTACTTAATTATATTTAAGAATAAAATGCGAAATAGCTAACTCGTTGTGAGTTAGCTATTTTTTATTTTTAATTGTGTGATATAAATTACGGTTTAATAAAATCCAAAATTATAAATATCAGACAATTATTCAGACACAATAAAAACCCCCGCAAGCTATTGCTCACGAGGGTTTGGCGGAGAAGAAGCGATTTGAACGCTCGCGCCCCTTTCGAGACCTACTCCCTTAGCAGGGGAGCCCCTTCACCACTTGGGTACTTCTCCAAACAGCAAATAATAGCGGTTTGAAAACCACTAGCTGTAATTTTAGCATAAATCATGCTCATTGTCAATAGTTTTGCATGGATTTTTTATATGGCAATACTTTAATAAAACGCAAATAATGAAAAAATTGTAAAATGTATGACGAATTATAAAAAAAGGTTTATTTTTTGTGGATTGTGTGTTATACTAAATTTTACGTGATTTAATAATTTTTCAGGAGGCATATAAAAATGTCGGTTTTTGAAAGGTTTTCCGCAGAAAAAAAGGTTCTTGACATAATAATTGTCGGATGCGGTAAGGTCGGAACAACATTAGTTGAGCGTTTGAGCGGTTCGGGTCATCACATTACCATTATTGATAAAAACCAAAATGTTGTGATGAACGTGACTAATACCTACGATGCAATGGGAATTGTAGGAAACGGTTCAAGTTACAGTGTTCAAATAGAAGCCGGTATAAAAAATGCTGATCTTATGATAGCAGTTACAGACTCAGACGAGCTTAATCTTTTGTGCTGTATAATAGCAAAGAAGGTAGGAAACTGTTCTTCGATAGCAAGAGTAAGAAATCCTGATTATGCGTCTGAGCTTAATTATCTTCGTGAAAAGCTTGGAATATCAATGATAATAAATCCTGAGTATGAAACGGCAAAAGAAATTTCCCGATTGCTTAGATTCCCCAATGCGTTAAGCATAAATTCCTTTGCGAGAGGACAAGCAGAGCTTATTAAATTCAGAGTACCTGAAAAAAGCATGATTACCGGAAAGGACCTGTCTAAAATAATGAGCAGCATGAATATGCCGATGCTTTTTTGCGCTGCTGAAAAAGCAGGAGAGCTTTTTATTCCAAACGGCTCGTATTATGTTGAAGAAGGGGATATACTATCATTTATCGCAACTCCTAAGATAGCTCATTTGTTTTTCAAAAAGTCGGGGATTGCAACAGGAAAAGTGTCTGATGCTATAATAGTAGGCGGCGGAAAGACCACATATTACCTTGCAAATCAGTTGATTGACATGGGAATAGATGTAAAAATCATAGAGGAAAACCCAAAGAAGTGCGAGGAGTTAAGCTTAGCAATTGATAAGGCTCTTGTGATTTGCGGTGACGGAACGGATGAAGACCTTCTAAATCAAGAGGGACTTATGTCTGCGGGCGCATTAATTCCTCTTACCGGGATTGATGAGGAAAACATTTTAATTTCCGCTTTTGCTAAAAAGCTGTCTGAAAAGATAAAAACAGTTACTAAGGTAACAAGAAGTTCATTTAAAAGTGTTGTTGACAGCTTCGAGGTCGGAAATGTTATTTATCCTCGTCAAATCGTAGCAAACACAATACTCACATATGTAATGGCTAAACAAAACTCAATCGGCTCCAATGTGGAAACGCTTTATCATATTTTTGATAACCGTGCGGAAGCGATTGAATTTAGAATTGAGGAGAATTCCCCGGTTTCAAATGTTACGCTTTCCGAGCTTCAGATAAAAGACGATATTCTCATTGCCTGCATAAATCGTCAGGGAAAAATAATTATCCCATCAGGTTCTGATGTAATTAAAAGCGGTGATACGGTTATCTTTGTTACGACGATTTCCGGTATCGGCAATGTTACGGACATTCTAAAGAAGTAATTGACGCTTTGAAAGGACTTATACAGAGTTATGAATCTTAGAAATATAGGATATATGCTGGGGTGCGTAATAGATATAGAGGGATTGTTTATGCTTATGCCCTTTATATGCGGATTAATTTACGGCGAAGATGAGGGCTTTGCTTTTATTCTTGTATCTGCGATTTGTATTACGGTAGGAACGCTTCTGATTCTTTTTAAGCCCAAAAAGCTGTCGTTTTCTCCTCGTGAGGGAGTAATCACGGTTGCTTTTTGTTGGATAGTGTTAAGTCTTTTCGGAGCGCTTCCTTTTGTGTTTAATAATGATATACCGAATTATTTGGATGCGGTTTTTGAAACAGCTTCCGGTTTTACCACAACAGGAGCAAGTATACTTTCGGATGTTGAGGCTCTTTCTCATGCATCATTGTTCTGGAGAAATTTTACAAACTGGATAGGCGGAATGGGAGTTTTAGTGTTTTTGCTTGCATTCTTACCGCTTACAGGCGGAACGCATATGCACCTTATGAGGGCGGAAAGCCCCGGACCGTCAGTGGAAAAGTTTGTTCCGAATGTCAAGGGAACGGCAATGATTCTTTATGGAATTTATATTTCCCTGTCAGCTTTGGAGTTTATATTTTTGCTTTTCGGCGATATGCCTTTGTTTGATAATATTTGTACAGTATTCGGAACTGCCGGAACAGGCGGCTTTGCGGTCAAAAATGCATCAATGGCGGCCTACTCTCCTTATGTTCAGTGGGTAGTTGCAGTGTTTATGATGCTGTTTGGAGTAAACTTCTCAGTTTATTTTTTGATGCTTGTCAAAAAGTTTAAACAATCCATTCTTTTTGAGGAGTTTCGCTGGTACCTGGGAATTATTGCTGTGGCAGTTGTAATAATTGTTTTTAACAGCTTTGATCTTGCTTTGTCCGTTTCGGAAAACATTAGAAATGCCTTTTTCCAGGTAAGTTCAATTATTACCACAACGGGATTTTCCACTACGGATTTTAATTTGTGGAATTCGGCATCGAAAACTGTTTTGGTTCTCATAATGTTTGTCGGAGCATGTGCGGGAAGCACCGGAGGCGGAATAAAAGTATCTCGTATAGTTATCATGCTAAAGTCGATAAAAAAAGAGCTTATGCTTTTCGCTCATCCAAAAAGCATAAGAAAGATAAAGTTCGGCGGAAAGTTGGTTGAACACGAGGTTGTGCGTTCGATAAATGTATTCTTTATTACTTACGTTATCATTTTTGCAGGTTCTTTATTATTAGTATCTTTTGATAATGCAAGTTTTGAAACAAACTTTACTGCGGTAGCGGCAACTATTAACAATATAGGACCCGGACTGGGCGATGTAGGACCAACAGGAAATTTCGGAGCTTTCTCGCCGTTATCAAAAATAGTATTGATTTTTGATATGCTTGCAGGAAGACTTGAGATTTATCCGCTTATTATGATCTTTAGTTTAAGAAGCTGGAAAGACGGAGTGGTGTCGTTAATAAAAAGAAATTAATAATTAAATTTTGAGTAAAAAAAGCCACAGAGGAGAATTAAGTTTCTTCTGTGGCTCTTTTTGCGTTTTTACGTTTGCTCAGACTATTCCTTATATTGCTTCATCACATCTGTTTTTCCAGATAATAATCTATACTTACTTTATGGAAATCAGCTATTTTAATAAGCATTTCAAGCGGAATTGTGCTGCCTGCGTTCTTATATCTCGAATAAGTCCTTTGCGTATTTTGGGAATATTTTACATTTGTTTCTGCGTCAAGTCCTTGTCTTCACGCAGATTGCGAATCCTTATAAACTTTTTCATAATGACTCTCCTACTAAATAATTTTACTTATACAAACATTACTTTTAGTCGTAAATTGATTATTGACTTTTAGTCAAAAAACGACTATAATGTATAATATAGTCAGAATACGACTAAAAACAAGGAGGTATATATTTATGAAAAAGAAAATTTTAAGTTTATTTATGACCTTGATTATGGTTTTGGGCTTAGTTGGCGTTATGCCAGTGGTTAGTGCAGGGGCAGTCAATGATAGTTTACAGAATGCTGCAAGCTATACATTAGGAACAATACAAAATAGTTCTATTACATCGTCTGTCAACACAAGAGTATATAAAGTGGTATTAAATTCATCGGGCAGATTAAATATTAACTACACGGGATATATGAGTTGTTGCGACATATGTGTTTATGATTTGAACGGTGATGAGCGATATAACTGCAAGTATTTGTATTGGAATGATAATACAAAAAAATCCAGCTTGATTAGCTATGTTGATTTAACTAAAGGAACGTATTACTTTTCTGTCGCTAAGCGTTATGATAGCACGGGTGATTTCAACTTTATACTTTCGTTTACAAGCGCAGGAGAGAGCTTTACTGAAACAGGAAGCGGAAATAATAATAGTATTTTAACGTCAAATATTGTTTCTTTAGGAAAGACATATAAAGGACAAATTGCTCAAAACGATGATTGTGATATTTATAAATTTACGATTTCATCGTCGGGAAGAATAAATATCAACTATACGGGATATATGAGTTGTTGCGACATATATGTCTATGATTCAAACGGCGAAGAGCGGTATAATTGTAAATATTTGTATTGGAATGATAATACAAAAAAATCAAGCTTAATTAATTCTGTTGATTTGACAAAAGGAACGTATTACTTTTCTGTCGCTAAGCGTTTAGGAGGCACAGGAAATTATAATTTCACCATTTCATTTACAAGCGCAGGAGAGAGCTTTACTGAAACAGGAAGCGGAAATAATAATAGTATTTTAACGGCGGACACTATTTTATTGGCAACATCATATAAAGGACAGATTGCTCAAAATGATGATTGTGATATTTATAAATTCGCCATGCCAGCATCTGGCAGATTAAATATTAACTATACAGGATATATGAATTGTTGTGATGTATATATTTATGATTCAAACGGTGAAGAGCAATATAGTTGTAAATATTTGTATTGGAATAATAATACAAAAAGATCAAGCTTAACCGACTATGTTGATTTAACTAAGGGAACATATTATTTTTCCGTTGCTAAGCGTTATGGAAATACAGGCAATTATTCCTTTAAATTATCGCCAACGATAAATAGCGTTTCTAATTTTAAGGTATCATCAACTTCCTCGGCAGCAGTCAAGCTTACTTGGAACAAGGTATCCGGAGCGCAGGGGTATATTATTTACAAGTATGACAACTCTAAGAAAACATGGGTAAGAGTTGCAAAGACAAAAACTACTGCAAATACATATACAGTATCTAAGCTTGCAAGCGGAACGTCTTATAAGTTTGCAGTAAAAGCATACAAGACCGTAAACGGAAAAGAAATAACAAGTTCATCATTCCCTACAGTTACGGCAATCACAAAGCTTCCTACTGTTGTAAACGGAACAACTACAGTAGGAAAGAATTCCGTAAAACTGACATGGAAGAAAACTACAGGAGCAACAGGCTATATTGTTTACAAATATGACAACTCAAAGAAAACATGGGTAAGAGTTGCGAAAACTGGATCGCTTAACTATCTTGTAAAGAACTTGAAATCAAACACAAACTATAAATTTGCAGTAAAGGCATATAAAAAAGTAAGCGGAAAAGAGATAACGAGCGTAAGCTATAAAACTATTTCCGTAAAAACTAAAAAATAGAAATGATTTTCCTTTATAGTCACTCTTTTCAAAATCCCCACAGAGATTCTTCTCTGTGGGGATTATCGTATATTCGTATTTTTGGATAATGCAATAGTGGGAGGAAGAAGTTTGATAAGCCTAAAAATAAAAACTCGAACACACAATAGCGTGTCCGAGCTTACTGACAAATAAAAAGTATTATTACACAATTCTTCTTATCGCTGAAATCGGATTGTAAAGTGCAAACGAATCAACATAAGAATATACGATTCCGGTATTGGAATTTTCAGCGTGAATCATCATTCCGTCACCGACATAAAGTGCAACGTGGTAAGCGGGACTTCCGAAGAAAATCAAATCTCCGGGCTGCATATTATCGTAGTTTACAGCTCTTCCGTATGAGGACTGTGCCGCAGCATTGTGCGGAAGTGAGATCCCTATTTTTGAATAGCAGTACATTGTAAGTCCTGAACAGTCAGCGGCATATTGACTTGCCGCTCCCCAAACATATGAGCCGCCCACCATGCTCTGAGCAGTTGCAATTACTGTTGCAATTGAACCGGAATTAGACGAGCCTCCGTTTGACGGGTTTGAAGGCTTAGGCTTGCTCTGAGTTGTGGTTTGCTTTGTCGCAGCAGGCTTTTGCGTCTGTTTATCGGTAGTGGTACTTTTTGGTTTTTGATTTGTGCGTTTTGTGGTAGTTGTGGTTGTAGTAGTTGTTGTAGTTGTAGTTTGAGTAAGAGCGTTCTTTTCAGAGCTTATGTTAATGCCTTGCTGCTGAAGCTCTTTTTTGAGATTGTTTAATTCGTCTATCGTCATACTGCTTTGCTGACTCAGACTTTCAAGCTCAGCACTTTGTTTGTTTAGTTCTTCAAGCTGTGACTTGTATTCGCCGGATTTTTTCTTTAGCTCGTTCATATCGTTTTCAAGTTCTTTTTGATTTGCTTCGTATTCGTTTTTGGCCTTGACAAGTTCGTCGATTGCATCGTTGTCATGCTGTGCAACACGGCTTATAAGCTCCGAACGCATAAGCATATCAAAGAAATCCGTAGAAGAAAACAAAATTGATGTGTATGATGACGAGCCGTTCATATACATTGCACGAAGTCGCTGTTTAAACTGCTCCGCTCCGTTTTCAATTTCAGCTTTTTTATCTTCTGCCTTTTTCTTTACCTCTCTCATGTTCGCATCGGTTTGGGCAATATCCTTGGCAAGCTGTTTGCTGTATTCGTTAATTGCAGTGATTTTTTGAGTAACTACGGTGATTTTTTCATCTATAGCCGCTTTTTTAGCTTCAGCGTTTTTAAGCTCCGAATCAGCGCTGCTCATTTTTTCGTCAATTTCCTGCTCTTGCTTTTCAAGCTCTGCAAGCTTTTGCGAATATGAGGCGTTTTCAGGAACAGCGGATGTTTTAATATCCTGTGCGCCGGAAAGTGAAACAGAGCATACTATCATAAATGCCGCCAAAGCGGAGAGAATCCGTTTTATTGTGATTTTTTTTGACATAATATCCTCCTGATCGGTTACTGTCGTATATCTGATTTTTACTAATTTGTAATCGTTATGTAATAATTTTATTTTACATCATACTAATGTAAAAGTCAAGCCCGAGTAAAATTTGGCAAACTAGTTCTTGATTGTTTTTGACAGCCTAAAAGAAGAGCGTTTTGCTTGCTTTTTACATATATTTATGGTACAATATTCTAACATGGGTTAAGAATTATAGCTACAATTAATTATTAAATATAAGGACGGTGCTTAATTTGTTTTTTGCAAATGAGGTTGAAAGCTTACAAAACGTATATACTCCATTTCCGCTTATGACTCATATAGTTATCGCAGTAGTGGCGGCGATAGTATTTTTCATTCAGTTTTATAGAAAAGGCGGAGTTTATTATTTGTTTATGGGAGCGGCTGTGGCGGCAACTCTTATTACTCAGATACCTAATTTCTCGTCCAAAAAGAGTTTGATCTTTGCGCTTGATATTTTAGAGATTGTTTTGTGCGTTCTGATCATCGTGTTCTACGTGATAAACCGCATAAAAAGTAGTAAAAATAAGGCGGACAAAAAAACTTTAGACGGACAAGCTCAAGACAATATTGTTGATAGTGAAGACTCTGAAATTGAAAAAGAAGAAGAGCCTGAGGAGCCGGTGATTGAAGAAAATAATCAGGACGTCACGACAGATGCTGACAATACTGAAAGTGACAGTGAAATTTCAATTGCTTTTTCCGAATTGGAAAAGATTGCACAAAATAGTATTGAGAGTGTGCAAAAAGATTTAAAAGCACAAAGAGAAAATGCAGAAAAAGAAAAGAATGATAATCCTGTTGAGAATGCCTTTGACAACAACAGTGATCTTGACATTTATTTATAGGATACAAAGCTTATGAGAATGAGAAGAAAAAAGCATCTTGAAGAAAGACTTGACGCTTGCGGTGATATAATAATCAGTATGTATCGTGAGGACAGAAGCTTTCAAACGGCGACGCAAAAAACGGAATATATTGACTTTCAAGCGCTGTTCGGAAACAGCAATCCTGTGTATTTGGAAATCGGATGCGGTAAAGGAAAGTTTTCAGCAGAGCTTTCAAAAAAATATCCCGAAATAAATATTCTTGCAGTCGAAAAGGCAAGCAACGTAATTGTTGAGGCTGCCGAGAGAGCGAAGAATGACAACATACCGAATCTTAAGTTTCTTTTAGGACCTGCAGAATATCTTCCGATATTTGTTAGGGACAAGAGCATAAGCAGAATTTATCTTAATTTTTCATGTCCGTTTCCTAAAAAGAGCTACGCCTCTCACAGACTTACTCACAAAAACTTTCTTGAAATATACAAGAAAATTATGACCGATGAGGCGGAGATTCATCAGAAAACCGACAATACGCACTTCTTTGAATTCTCAATCGAACAGCTTTCTCAATCGGGATTTGCACTCAAAAATGTTACCTTTGATCTTCATTCATCTGACTTTAAGGATAATATAATGACTGAATACGAGGAGCGTTTTACAAAAGAGGGGCTTAACATTTACAGACTTGAGGCATACCTTAATCGGGAGGAATAAATGAAGATTTATGAAAATCCAATTCAAAAAGTAAGACTGTTGACGGCTTTGATGATTACTTATTTTGTGCTTTATTTGGCTGCAATCGTGACAGCGGTTTTATCGGCGGCGATTTCAAATGCACAGTGGCTTTTGGTCATAACTGCGATATGCGGGATAGTCGGTGTCGGATTAGATATTTATGTAAGGGCGGCAAGATCAAAGCTTGACGCACAGCTCAAAGCGGAGTTTGCAGCAGCAGGCATTGATATATCAAAGACTGACAAACGTAAAAAACGCAGATAATGAATAAATATTCATTATATTTTGAATATATGCATTGAATATTCACTAATTCACGCAAAAATCAAACTTTTTTATGAATTTCTCTGAATAAATGCTTGACAAGTAAAAATTTGGGTGTATAATTACACTGAAAATTAAATTAAAACTGAAAAGGAGTTATTAAAATGGCAAAGGAAATTAAAAAGGTTGTACTTGCATATTCGGGTGGACTTGATACGTCCATTATCATTTCTTGGCTTAAAGAAAACTACAATAACTGTGAGGTTATAGCAGTATCGGGAGATGTTGGACAAGGAACTGAGCTTGACGGACTTGAGGAGAAGGCTTTAAAGACAGGTGCATCGAAGCTCTATATCGAAGATTTGAATAAAGAATTTATTGAAGATTATGTTTTCCCAACTGTACAGGCAGGCGCTATTTATGAGAACAGATATATGCTCGGAACTTCTTTTGCAAGACCTATTATTGCAAAGAGAATTGCTGAAATCGCAATTAAAGAGGGCGCAGATGCAATCTGTCACGGATGCACGGGAAAAGGAAATGACCAGGTTAGATTTGAGCTTGCTATCAAGGCTTTTGCACCTGATATGCAGATAATTGCTCCTTGGAGAATCTGGGATATAAAATCCCGTGATGAGGAGATCGACTATGCTGAAGCGCATAACATTCCTCTTAAGATAAACAGGGAAACAAACTATTCAAAGGATAAAAACCTATGGCATCTCTCTCATGAGGGACTCGATCTTGAAGACCCTGCAAACGAGCCTCAGTATGAGAAGGAGGGCTTCCTTGAAATGGGAGTTTCGCCGCTTCAGGCTCCTGACAAGCCGACTTATGTTACGATTCATTTTGAAAAGGGTGTTCCAACCGCTATTGACGGCGTAGAGATGGACGGAGTAGGAATTGTCAAGACTTTAAATAAGCTCGGCGGTGAAAACGGTATAGGACTTGCTGATCTTGTTGAGAACCGTTTGGTAGGAATGAAGTCAAGAGGTGTTTACGAAACTCCGGGCGGTGCAATTTTATATCATGCTCACGAGGTTTTGGAAACTATTACAATTGACAAGGAAACTGCAAGAATGAAGCAGTACATAGGAATTAAATTTGCTGACATCGTTTACAACGGACAGTGGTATACACCTCTTCGTGAGGCTCTTTCGGCTTTTGTTACTGAAACTCAAAAGACAGTTACGGGCGATGTAAAGCTTAAGCTTTACAAGGGCAATATCATCAACGCAGGCGTTACTTCTCCGTACACGCTTTATGATGAAGAGGTTGCAACCTTTGACGAGGATCATGTTTACGATCAGAAGGATTCCGCAGGCTTTATCAATCTCTTCGGACTTCCTATCAAGGTTAAGGCTAAGCTTGACGCTAAGAGAAAAAATAATTCGTAATTCTTAATGCGTAATTACAATTGACAATGGATAATGGACTATGTTTAATTCGGAATGCGGAGGGCGGAATTCGGAATTAATGTAAGCAAAAGACTATCTTTGATTAACAGAGAGTGGCATGAAAGCAGGTATGGGAAGTCCCTCTGCTTTTGATGGGTTTTATTATCCTGCCCCTTTTCCTAAGTTGTCCCTTTGAATATTTCGCTGAAAGAAGCATATGAAACGGACTATTGGCTAAGGCTTCTAAAGGAAACTGATTATATTACATCCTCTCAATTTGAAAGTATATATAAGGATTGTACGGAGATAATTAAAATTCTGATTTCTATTACAAGGACAACTAAGGACAATCTTAAATTATAATTGTCCATTATCAATTAAAATTATAACTATCAGGGCGGTGTTTTTATAATACTGCCCTTATAGAGTTTTTACGGAGGATTTATGAGGGATCTTTTTATCAGAAAAACTGTGCCTGAGGACGCAGAGAACATCTGCGAAATAAATAAAAATTCCCTCGGCTATGATTTTTCAGTCGATAAAACAGTCGTACAAATAAAGCAAATTACAAAGGACGAGAAAACCCTGCTTTTATCTGCCACAGACGATGAGAACAGAGCAGTTGGATACATTGAAGCGCAGATTTATGACACACCGTATGCGAAAACCTATGTAAATATAATGGCACTCGCTGTTAACGAAAAGTTTCAGGGACAAGGAATCGGCAAGAAGCTGCTTTCAGCGGCAGAGAACTGGGGAAAGGCTAAAGACGCAGTTGGTATAACGCTTGAATCAAGCACATACAGAACCGAGGCGCATAAGTTTTATGAAGCCTGCGGATATGAATGTGCAAAAGAACATAAAAACTTTAAGAAGATATTTTAATGGTTTTGATAGGTGTTGTTGGGAGAATATTGGGATTTGCGGCGAGGTATATATGGAACGGATAATAAAATCAATGGAAGATAAATATCTTATCCCATCATTAGATTTAGTGGAGGATGTCTTTGCCGAATGGGACAGTAAAGAAGAGGGAAAGGTCGTCCGTAGGTTAGTAGAAGAAATAAGAGTAAAAAAATATTATATTTCCGAACTTGAATTGATCATGGCAGATGAAAACGATGCAGTTATCGGATATGCAATGTTTTCAAGATTTCATCTTGAGGGAAAGTACGAGGATGATTTGCTGCTGCTAACTCCTGTGGCAGTGAAAACCGAACTGCAAAGAAAACACATATCAAAGGAACTTTTGGAGTATGGTTTTGCAAGGGCAAAAGAGCTTGGATTTAAGGCAATACTTGTCGAAGGCAATCCGCAAAATTATAAGCCTCGTGGATTCCAACCAAGCTATAAATTTGGGATAAAGGCAGGACCTAACATTAAGCTGCCGCACCCTGATTGTTTAATGGTTAAAGAGTTGGCAGAGGGAGAATTGGAGAAAATCAGCGGTCTTGTTGATTACTCATTTTATGATGCTCTTCATGAAGGGTAGATTATCATTTACTTCTGAAATATAAAATTAAAAAACAATTAAACGTAACATAAAGGAGAGATTTATTATGCCGATGTGGGCAGGAAGATTTTCAAAAGAGATAGACAGTCGGGTGAACGATTTTAATTCGTCAATTAAGTTTGACGCAAGAATGTATCGTCACGACATAAAGGGTTCGATCGCTCATGCAACAATGCTCGGCGAGTGCGGCATAATTGATATAAATGAAAGTAAAAAGATAATAGACGGGCTAAATGGGATTTTAGCCGATATAGACAGCGGTAATTTGGAGTTTGATCCTAACGCTGAGGACATACATATGTTTGTCGAGGCAGAGCTTACAAAACGAATCGGCGATGCAGGAAAAAGACTTCATACTGCAAGAAGCCGAAACGATCAGGTTGCGCTTGATATAAGAATGTATCTTCGGGATGAGATTATAGAGATCAAATCAATTGTAAAAGAGCTTATTGAGGCTGTAACCGAAATTGCGGAAAAGAATTTAAACACAGTAATGCCGGGATATACTCATCTTCAAAGGGCTCAGCCGATAACTTTTGCACATCATCTTATGGCTTATGCAAATATGCTGCTTCGGGATTATGACAGACTTTCAGATGTGTACAAAAGAACGGACAGAATGCCGCTTGGTTCGGGCGCTTTGGCAGGAACAACTTATCCTATAAACCGTGAGCGTGTTGCCGAGCTTCTGGGATTTTCTGAGGTTTGTCAAAATTCGCTTGACGGGGTTTCCGACAGGGATTTCTGCATTGAGCTTGCAAGTGCAATATCAATACTTATGATGCATTTATCACGCTTTTCGGAAGAGATAATTATGTGGTGTTCATGGGAGTTTAAGTTCGTGGAGCTTGACGATGCATATTCTACAGGTTCAAGCATAATGCCGCAAAAGAAGAACCCTGACGTCACTGAGCTTATAAGAGGAAAGACAGCAAGGGTTTACGGAGATTTGAATACTTTGCTTTCAATGATGAAAAACCTTCCACTTGCATACAACAAGGATATGCAGGAGGACAAGGAAGCGATCTTTGACGCAGTTGATACCGTTAAGCTTTGCATAAATACTTTTATTCCAATGCTTAAAACAATGACAGCTTTAAAGGATAATATGAGAGCGGCAGCTGCAAAGGGATTTATAAATGCTACCGACTGTGCTGATTATCTTGTTAAAAAAGGTATGCCGTTTAGAGATGCGTATAAAATCACAGGAACACTTGTAGCAAAATGTATAGAGCTTGGAGTTACCTTAGAAACACTTCCGATAGATGAGTATAAAAAACTTAGCGATGTATTCAGCGAAGATGTGTATGAAGCGATTTCACTTGACACCTGCGTAAATGAGAGAAAGTCGCAGGGAGGACCTGCTCCGGAAAGCGTTAAGGCGCAGATTGAGTATGTGAAGAATAAGCTTTTGGAGGAATAATGAAAACTAAAATTTTTATTGACGGAAAAGAAGGAACAACAGGTCTTAAAATATTTGAGCGGTTTAAGAACCGTGATGACCTGGAAATTTTGCTAATAGATGAGGATAAGCGAAAGGATCTGAGCGAGCGGGCAAGGATGATAAACTCGTCCGATATAACTTTCTTGTGTTTGCCTGATGCAGCGGCAAGAGAAGCGGTTTCTCTGATTGACAAAAATAATAATCACACAAGAATAATAGACGCTTCAACCGCACACAGAACTAACCCGGACTGGGCATATGGTTTCCCTGAGCTTTCATTTGAGCATAGGGAGAAAATCAAAAATTCAAACAGAGTTGCAGTTCCCGGATGTTATGCAAGCGGATTTGTGTCACTTGTTTATCCATTGATAGAATCGGGGATTATGCCAAAGGATTATCCTGTTTCAGCACATGCAGTATCGGGGTATTCGGGCGGCGGCAAGAAAATGATTGCTGTTATTGAGAGCGAAAACAAGCCCGTAGAATGTAATTCACCAAGGCAGTATGCGCTTTCTCAGCACCATAAACACCTGCCTGAGATGCAGAAAACCTGCGGATTGGAATATTCACCTATGTTTAATCCTATAGTTGACGATTATTTTGCGGGAATGGTAGTTTCTGTTCCGATTCAAACAAGAACGCTGCCCGGTAAGCCAACAATGAAAGATATATATGATGTGTTCAAAAAGCATTACGAAGGTCAGCATTTTGTGAAGGTTATGGAAATGGGTGGAGAGAGTACTCTACCGGACGGATTCCTTGCAGCAAATACACTTGCAGGAACAAATAATATGCAGATTTTTGTTTTGGGAAATGACGAACAGGTGTTGTTATGCTCACGTCTTGACAACTTGGGAAAAGGCGCAAGCGGAGCAGCAGTTCAGTGCATGAATATCATGCTCGGGATTGATGAGAGGACAGGGCTTGAATAATTCGGAATGCGGAATTAGGAATTCGGAATTATTTAATTGACAATGGATAATGGACAATTAATTCGGAATGCGGAAGTCGAAATTAGGAATTATTATAATTGATAATTGATAATGGACAATTAAATTTTGAGTGACAGACAACATTTGTAATAAGAATGGATTTTGAGGAAGAAAAGATTCTCAGCGCACAGGTTGAGCTAGTTATAAGAAAAGAATTTAAACATTAAAGGAGATATGTAATGAAGATAAAAGGCAGTGATAAATTTATCCAAGGCGGGGTTTGTGCCGCAAAAGGCTTTAAGGCAAACGGTATAAACTGCGGTCTTAACAGTGACAAAAACAAAAACGACCTTGGACTTATTGTGTCAGATATACTTTGTAATACGGCCTGTGTTTATACGCAGAACAAAGTCAAGGGTGCGCCAATCATTGTAACAAAGAAAAATCTTTTGGATACTTGCGGAAAATCAAGAGCGGTCATCGTCAATTCCAAAAACGCCAACACCTGCAATGCTGACGGCGAGGAAAAAGCCATGAAAATGTGCGAGCTTACAGCGGACATTCTTGGTATAAATCCTAATGAAGTGATAGTTGCGTCAACAGGAGTTATCGGACAAATCCTTCCTATTGAACCAATTGAAAAAGCCATAAAACCACTAGCAGACGGTCTTTCCTATGACGGAAATGACAAGGCAGCGAACGCAATAATGACGACGGACACAGTTGATAAGCAGGTTGCTGTCGAGTTTGAAATAGGCGGAAAGACATGCAGACTTGGTGGAATGGCAAAGGGAAGCGGAATGATCCATCCGAATATGGCAACGACCTTAAACTTCATCACTACTGATGCCGGCATATCGGTTTCGATGCTTCAAAAAGCGCTTAGTGAGGTTGTTGAAACGACGTACAATTGTCTGTCGGTAGACGGAGATACTTCAACAAATGATATGGTGTGCATCATGGCGAACGGGCTTTCCGGAAATGATGAGATAACAGATGACGGAGCTGACTTTAATACTTTTAAGAACGCTCTTTATGCTGTTATGATGAATATGACAAGAATGTTAGCAGCAGACGGCGAGGGTGCTTCAAAGCTTTTGGAGTGCAACGTAACCGGTGCAAAGGATTTTATGACAGCAAGAACCGTTGCCAAAAGCGTTATATGCTCACCACTTTTTAAATGTGCAATGTTTGGTGCTGACGCAAACTGGGGAAGAATTCTATGTGCTGTCGGATATGCGGACGCAGATTTTGATATAAATAGGGTTGCGGTAACGCTCAGTTCTTCAAAGGGAAAAATTCACGTTTGCGAAAACGGAGCAGGAGTTTTGTTTTCCGAAGAAAAAGCAAAGGAAATTTTGCTGGAGGATGAAATTGTTATAGACATAACCATAGGAGATGGAAATGGAAAAGCTACTGCTTGGGGCTGTGATTTAACCTATGATTATGTTAAAATAAACGGAGATTACAGAAGTTAGGAGAAATAAAATGGAACAGATTTCAAACTACACCAGAACAAAGGTGCTTATAGATGCTTTGCCGTACCTTCAAAAATACCATAATAAAATAGTAGTTGTAAAATACGGCGGAAACGCAATGACAAATGAAGCGCTTAAGGAAGCGGTAATGAACGACATAGTTTTGCTTGGCGCAGTTGGAATCAATGTAGTTCTGGTTCACGGCGGAGGACCTGAGATAAATGCAATGCTCGACCGTGTCGGAATTGAGTCTAAATTTATAAACGGACTTCGTTATACAGATGAAGAAACTATCGACATCGTAAAAATGGTTCTTGCAGGAAAAGTCAATAAAGAGCTTGTTTCAAATATCGGGCTTCACGGTGGAAAGGCGCTCGGACTTTGCGGAATAGACGGCGATATTATAGTTGCGGAGAAAAAACAGAGTGAAACTGACCTCGGATATGTAGGCGAGATTAAAAGAGTAACTACAAAACCGATTTTGGACGCTATTTCAAACGGATATATTCCTGTTATATCAACCGTTGCTACAAGTGAGGACGGAAAAACATATAACATAAATGCCGATACGGCTGCTGCGAGAATAGCCTCATGCTTAAGAGCTGAAAATTTGATTTTAATGACAGATATAGCAGGTCTTTTAGAGGATAAAAACGATGATTCAACACTTATTCCGGCGGTAAATGTTTCAGAAGTTCCTTATCTTAAAAAGACAGGAATAATAAGCGGAGGAATGATTCCGAAAATAGACTGCTGTGTTGAAGCGGTAAGACGGGGAGTTAAAAAAACTTGTATAATTGACGGAAGAGTGCCTCATTCTATTTTGATTGAGCTTTTATCAAACGAAGGTGCAGGTACGCAGTTTATATAGTATTGAAAGTGAAAGGGAAAATAATGAATACAATAGAAAAATACAACGAACACGTTATGTCCACATATGGCAGGCTTGATGTTGTTTTGGAAAACGGAAATGGCTGTAATGCAGTAGACGAAAACCAAAAAGAGTACATAGATTTCGGTTCGGGAATAGGTGTCAACAGCTTAGGATTTTGTGACAGCGAATGGGCTGACGCAGTTTCAAAGCAAGCACATTCCATTCAGCATACCTCAAATTATTATTACACTAAAGTTTCGTGCGATTTTGCCGACAGGCTTACAAGTGCCACCGGATATTCAAAGATATTTTTTGCAAACTCAGGAGCGGAAGCAAATGAATGTGCAATAAAGCTTGCAAGAAAATACAGCTTTGACAAATACGGCGGCGATGCTCAAAGAAACATCATAATTACGCTGAAAAACAGCTTCCACGGAAGAACACTTGCAACTCTTTCAGCAACCGGGCAGGACGTTTTTCATAACTACTTTTTCCCGTTTGTGGGAGGATTTGTAAATGTTATCGCAAATGATATCGACGATTTCATGGAGAAAATCAATTCGTATGACAATAAGATCTGTGCGGTTATGTTTGAATGCATCCAGGGTGAGGGCGGAGTTGTTCCGCTTGAGCAGAGCTTTGTAAACACCATAGCTTCGGAATGTGCCAAGAGAGATATTTTGACAATTTGCGATGAGGTTCAAACCGGTGTAGGACGAACCGGAAAGTTTTTTGCTTGTGAGAATTACAGTATAAAGCCGGATATTATTACTCTCGCAAAGGGAATCGCAGGAGGGCTTCCGATGGGAGTTTGCATGGCGAATGATAAATGCTGCGACGTTTTATCTAAGGGAACTCACGGCTCTACCTTCGGAGGAAACCCAATAAGCTGTGCAGGAGGAAATGTCGTTTTAAATAGAGTTTTGTCAGACGGATTCTTAGACGAGGTTTCTAAAAAAGGTGAGTACTTTAAAGCCGAGCTTTTAAAAATTGAAGAAGTCGAAGGCGTTGACGGAATGGGTCTTATGATAGGTGTAAGGCTAAAAACAAAAAATGCAGCAGAGGTTTGTAAAGCTTGCACGCAAAACGGACTTCTTATTTTAACGGCAAAAGAAAAGCTTCGTTTTCTGCCGCCGCTTAATATAACCTATGAGGAAATTGATAAGGGAATAGAAATTCTTAAAGGGGTATTGGCATGAAAATAGAGCATATAGCTTTATATGTACAAAGCCTTGAGAAAACAAAGGAGTTTTACGAAAAGTATTTTTCAGCGCAAAGCGGTAAAATATATAAGAATTCAAAAGGTTTTTCGTCTTATTTTTTAAAGTTTGACGACGGCGCAAGGCTTGAAATAATGTCAGTGGATAATTTAAACAAGCGCAGCGAAGCTTTAAGCTTCGGATATGCACACATAGCGATATCTGTTGGCTCAGCCGGGGTTGTTGATGCGCTTACAAGGCGTTTGGCAAGCTATGGATACGATGTTTTGTCATATCCACGCACGACGGGCGACGGATATTATGAAAGCGTTGTTTTAGATCCCGACGGAAATTCGGTTGAAATAACTATTTGATATTCAGTAAATCGTAAACGGAAATTTCGTTTATACTATATGACGGAGGAGATTAAATGAAACACTTATTAAAAATGCTGGATCTTTCAAAAGAGGAGATCATTGAGATTTTAAATCTCGCAGATCAGCTAAAGTATGAAAACAAAAACGGAATGGAGCATCATCATCTGAAGGGAAAGACTTTGGGAATGATTTTCCAAAAGTCATCAACCCGTACCCGTGTTTCTTTTGAAACAGGAATGTATCAGCTCGGAGGACAGGCGCTGTTTTTGTCAAACCGTGATTTGCAGATAGGAAGAGGAGAGCCTGTTCAGGATACTGCCCGTGTGCTTTCAAGGTACATTGACGGAATTATGATAAGAACCTTTGAGCAAAAGGAAGTTGAGGACTTGGCGAAATACGGATCTATTCCGATAATAAACGGACTTACTGACTTCTGTCATCCATGTCAAGTGCTTGCAGACCTTATGACTATCAGAGAGTTTAAGGGACGTTTTGACGGACTGAAAATGTGCTATATAGGTGACGGAAACAATATGGCAAATTCCCTTATTGTCGGCGGACTAAAGGTAGGAATGGAAGTAGCTGTTGCTTGCCCGGACAATTATCAGCCGGACGCTCGTGTTCTTGAATTTACAAAGGAATATGCGGACAAATTCTCGATGACAAATGTGCCTATTGAAGCAGCAAAGGGTGCAGATGTAATCTTTACAGATGTTTGGACATCTATGGGACAGGAAGAAGAAACCGCAAAGCGCAAAATTGCGTTTGACGGCTATCAGATAAATGCCGAGCTTATGGCAGCAGCAAATCCTGAGTGCATGGTTCAGCACTGTTTGCCTGCTCACAGGGGAGAAGAGATCACGGAAGATGTTTTTGAAGCTCATGCAGATGAGATATTTGAGGAAGCTGAAAACAGACTTCACGCACAAAAGGCAGTTATGGTACTTTGCATGAAAGACAGCGAAGAATAATTAAAGGAGTAAATCGTAATGGATAACAAAGTAATGTTTAATTTGAGTTATGGCCTTTTTGTCCTCACCTCAAAAGCAAACGATAAGCAGACGGGCTGTATAGTAAATACTGTTATGCAGCAAACTGCTTCACCTAACAGAATATCTGTTACAGTAAATAAGAATAATTACACTGCCGATGTTATCAAGGAGTCGGGGAAATTTACAGTATCAATAATTGACGAGAGTGCAGATTTTTCACTTTTTGAGAATTTTGGTTTTAAAAGCGGTCGTGATGCTGATAAGTTTGAGACTGTATCCGACAAAGCTGCTGACGCAAACGGAATTTACTATATAACAAAGGGCACTAATTCGTTTATTTCTGCAAATGTAGTGGAAATGAAGGATTTAGGTACGCACATTTTGTTTATCGCCGATGTCGTTGGCGGAGAAGTATTAAATGGAAACGCTTCTATGACATATTCTTATTATTTTGAAAATGTAAAGCCAAAGCCTCAAAAGGTTGAGAGCAAGGCAAAGGTTTGGGTATGTAAAATATGCGGATGGATATATGACGAGGAAAAGACAGGAATACCGTTTGAAGAGCTTCCTGACGATTTCACTTGTCCTCTTTGCAAACATCCTAAGAGTGATTTTGAACTGTTAGAATCGTAAGAATAAGATAATTGTTTCAAATAATTAAAAAAACACCCTTGTGATATAATAATCACAAGGGTGTTGCTTAAGGTAAGCGGTTTTCATCATACGAAGAGATGATAATATAAACGGTTACGTTTCGTTACTTCGCAATTCATTTGTATGATGATTGCTATTATCATTCTGTGTTACACAATTAAATAACAATAACTGCCTAAATTTTCCCGAACGGGCAGTTATTTTTCCCAAAACATCAAGAAATCCGCTTGCCGTAGGCTCGTTTTCCATGTATATATATTATAACAATCTATAACATTTGTCAAGCTATTAATGGTTAGAAATACAAAATAAGGTAATATTCAAGTTAGATACAGAGAATTTCTAACTTTCCTGCGAACAGCGACCAAGGCTCTGCCTTAGGAAACTGCAAGCTTATTCAAAAGCTTGACCAAAACTTTTGTTTGACTTTATCGACAATCTAACACGGAAGATTATTTTTCTTCCGTGTTTGATTTGTTATCTGCAAAAGCTTTTGAAAAAACGCATCCGCAGAAATTTTGTCTGTAGAGGTCATACTGTCTTGACAGCTCGATACTTCGCTTATAGCCATTTTTCTTTTTAAAGTCGCTCGGCAAAAATGCAATTTCGTGAATATCAGCAAGCTCCTGACCGATTTCGTTGATCCATAGGGCATTTTTGTGAGGACTGATCGATAGGGTAGTGCAAAAGTAATCGTACCTGCCGGCTTTAGCTTCTAAAGCTGTTTTTTCAAGCCTTAATTTGTAGCACTTTTTGCATCTTTCGCCGCCTTCGGGTATGTTTTCAAGTCCCTTTGAAATATCAAAGAATTCGTCAGGATTATATGGCGCTTCTATAATTTTTATATCAAGCCCCATTTCTTTTACAAGACGATGAAGCTCTGATAACCTTTTTTGATACTCGTCTTTCGGGTATATGTTCGGATTGTAAAAAAAGGCCGTTATGTTAAAGTGTGAGTTTAAATACTCCAATACATAACTTGAACATGGTGCACAGCACGCATGCAGTAATAAAGACGGTTTCCTTTCGGCGTTTAGTTTGATTATACTTTCAAGCTCCATGCTGTAATTCATAAAATCCACTCCCAATTTTCTCAACTTTTATTAGTTTATCACAAATTTTAATAAATTGCAAAAATCCCCTTGACTTATTTATATGCGGTGATATAATGTTAGAAATGAAACTGTTTCAAGGTTAACAAAATATAGGGAATCAAACTAAAAGGGAGTGAAGAAGTTGAAGGAGGAGAGTAGAAACTATTTTTTGGGGCGTGAGTTAAGCCGAGTATCTCATAGTGTGCACCGTATGGTAATTTCATCAAAAAGGCATAAGTATATTGATAAGACGCTTGGAAGTACAAACGGCTGGGTAATAGAATATATTGCAAACAGCAAGTGTGACGTATATCAAAAGGACATTGAAAAGGAGTTTTCAATAAGAAGATCGTCTATCTCTAAGATGTTAAGGAATATGGAAGAAAGAGGTCTTATTGTCCGGGAAAGCGTAAAGGAAGATGCAAGACTTAAAAAGCTTGTGCTTACGGAAGAGGCATATAGAATTCATAAGCTTGCAGAGGAGGATATGCTGGCTCAGGAAATGAAGCTTCAAGATGGCATTGGTTCACAAGAAATAGAGATTTTTTTAAAGGTTTTAAGAAAGATCGGTGAAAACGCTGAGAAAAAAACTTTAAGAGAGGGAGATAGAAAAGAAAATGATTAAAAGATTGACGAAATGTATAAGAGAATATAAACTTCCGTCAATTCTGTCGCCTGTATTTATAACAGGGGAGGTAGTTTTAGAAGTTATAATTCCTGTTTTAATGGCGAAAATGATTGACAACGGAATCCAAAAGCAAAACATGGCATATATCATTATGATCGGAATTGCATTAGCGCTAGTATGTATGCTTTCTCTTGCCTGCGGAGCACTTTCAGGAAAATATGCAGCGAAAGCGTCGTCAGGATTTGCAAAGAATATACGACACGATATGTTTTATAATATTCAGAGATATTCTTTCAAAAATATTGATAAGTTTTCAACCTCTTCGCTTGTAACGAGGCTCACAACTGATGTAACAAATGTGCAAAACGCATATCAGATGATAATAAGAATTGCCGTAAGAGCACCTATTATGCTTATTTCAGCGGTAGTTGTTTCCGCAACAATAAGTCCGTCATTGTCGCTGATATTTCTGACGGCTATACCTGTTCTCGGTGTGGTTGTTTTCTTTTTGACAACGAAAGTACATCCTATTTTTATGAAAGTTTTTAAGGGCTACGATAAGTTAAATAACGTAGTCGGAGAAAACCTTCACGGAATAAGGGTTGTAAAGAGCTTTGTAAGAGAAGAACATGAAAAGGAAAAGTTCGGAAAAGTTTCAACAGAGGTTTATAAGCTTCAGTCTAAAGCGGAAAAGCTTTTGGCTTTTAACTCTCCTGTAATGATGCTTTGTGTATATGGCTGTATGATAGCTCTTTCATGGTTTGGAGCAAAGCTTGTCGTAAACAGCGGCGAGTCTGTTCTTACGACCGGTGAGCTTACAAGTATGTTTACTTATACGATGCAGATTTTGATGAGTCTTATGATGCTGTCAATGATATTCGTAATGATAATAATGTCAAGAGCGTCTATGCAGAGAATAGTTGAGGTTTTAGAGGAGAATCCTGATATTACGCCTCCTGATGAACCGGAGTACACCGTAAAAGACGGAAGTATTGAGTTTAAAAATGTTTCTTTCAGTTATGGCGGAAAGGGTTCAACGCCATGTTTAAGCGATGTCAATATAAAGATTAACAGCGGCGAAACAATAGGAATTATCGGAGGAACCGGATCGGCAAAGAGTACATTTGTACAGCTTATTCCGAGACTTTACGATGTAACTGACGGAGAGATCTTAGTCGGCGGAAAAGATATTAGGGAGTACGATACTACGTCATTGAGAAATGAAGTAGCTATGGTTTTGCAAAAAAACGTATTGTTCTCAGGAACTATTAAGGAAAATCTTAAATGGGGAAAAGAGGACGCAACCGACGAAGAAATAGTAAGGGCTTGTAAGCTTTCGCAAGCTGATGAGTTTATAAAAGGTTTTCCTGACGGGTATGATACTTATATTGAACAAGGCGGAACAAATGTATCAGGAGGTCAAAAACAGAGAATCTGTATTGCCCGTGCGTTGATAAAGAAGCCAAAGATTTTGATCTTGGACGACTCGACAAGCGCAGTTGATACAAGGACAGATGCCTTGATAAGAAAAGCGTTTGCAGAGGAAATTCCTAATACGACAAAGCTGATTATTGCGCAAAGAGCTTCATCAATCATGGAAGCTGATAAGATAATTGTCCTTGACGGAGGAAAAATAAACGACTTCGGAACGCATGACGAGCTGCTCCAAAGAAATGAAATTTATAAGGAAGTTTATGAATCACAGCAGAAGGGAGGCCTTGAATAATGCCGGGACCGAGACCAAGAGGACCTATGGGTCCAAGACCAAAAGTAAAGGGAAGCGGAAAAACATTTAAAAGACTGATGTCATTTATAGATAAAAAGGGCAGAGTTTATTTCATTATTGTAATTTTATGTATTATCATCAGCGCTGTTGCGACGACTGCGGCTTCGGTGTTTTTGAAAAGCCTGATAGATGATTATATTACCCCGATGCTAAGCGAGGCAAGCCCTACGTTTGCTCCGTTGGCGAATGCACTTATGATGATGGCACTTATTTATGCAGTGGGAATTTTCTCAAGCTGGTTGTATAATTTCCTTATGGTTATCATATCTCAGGGAGTTTTGAAAAATGTGAGAGATACAATGTTTTCTCATATGCAGACGCTGCCGATAAAATATTTCGATACGCATCTTCACGGGGATATAATGAGCAGATACACAAACGATGCCGACACATTAAGACAAATGATCTCGCAGAGCATTCCTCAGACAATTTCATCAATGGTGTCTATAGTTGTAACTTTTGTTGCTATGATAGGAACAAATATTTGGCTTACTCTGTTTGTTTTGTTTACGGTATTTTTGATGATTCTTGTTATGAAAAATATCGGAGGTAAAAGCTCGAAGTTCTTCGTTTTACAGCAGAAATCCATAGGTGAAATAAACGGATATATCGAAGAAATGATAACAGGTCAGAAGGTAGTAAAGGTTTTTTGCCATGAAGATAAATGTAAGGAAGGCTTTGACAAAATAAATGAAGAGCTTGTTGAAAATGCTTATCAGGCAAATAAATTTGCAAATATTCTGATGCCTATTATGGGAAATCTCGGAAATCTTCAATACGTTTTGCTTGCAATTTTCGGAGGAGCCCTTGCAGTATTTGGAGTAGGCGGAATTACAACCGGAGCTATTGTTTCATTTTTGCAGCTTTCAAAAAGCTTTACTCAGCCGATAACTCAAATTTCTCAGCAAATGAATTCTGTTGTTATGGCACTTGCGGGAGCAAAGAGAATTTTTGACCTGTTAGATGAAGAAAGCGAAACTGATGACGGATATGTAACGCTTGTAAATGCAAAATATGATGAAAACGGCGAGATATGCGAATGTGAAGAAAGAACTGAGATTTGGGCATGGAAGCATCCTCACGGCGACGGAAGCATAACTTATACAAAGCTTGAAGGCGATGTTGTGCTTGACGATGTCGACTTTGGATATGTTCCCGAAAAGATAGTGCTTCACGATATAAGCATATACGCAAGACCGGGTGAAAAGGTAGCTTTTGTCGGAGCGACAGGTGCAGGAAAGACGACTATTACAAACCTCATTAACCGCTTTTATGATATAGCTGACGGAAAGATAAGGTATGATGGAATCAACATAAATAAGATTAAAAAGCCTGATTTAAGGCGTTCACTCGGAATAGTTTTACAGGATACGAACCTATTTACCGGAACGGTTATGGACAATATACGTTACGGAAGACTTGATGCGAGCGATGAAGAATGTATCGCAGCGGCAAAGCTTGCTAATGCTCATGACTTTATAGAAAGACTTCCGGACGGATATAATACTCAGCTCACCGAAAATGGAGCTTCAATTTCACAGGGTCAGCGACAGCTTTTGTCAATTGCAAGATGTGCAGTTGCAGATCCGCCTGTTATGATTTTGGACGAAGCTACATCGTCAATTGACACCAGAACCGAGATCATAGTTCAAAAGGGTATGGACAGCCTTATGTATGGCAGAACGGTTTTTGTAATCGCTCACAGATTGTCCACTATCAAAAATTCAGATGTTATCATGGTGCTTGATCTGGGAAGAATTATTGAACGAGGAAATCACGATTCGCTTATTAAGCAAAAAGGTAAGTATTACCAGCTTTATACCGGAGCTTTTGAGCTTACAAGCGGAAATCAAGAGAAGAATATATAACCGTGAACGGATTTCCCCCGCCTTTTAGGCGGCCATCTACGTCTTTCAGTAGGGGTTTAAATCCCCTACTGAAAGACTAAGCGGCTTCGCCTCTCGTTCACTTGTTAAATGACGGGGCGGTGCCCTTTATTGAATAACGGGAAATGTCTATTATTGGATTAGTGGAGTAAATGACAAATTAATTTTAAAAATCTGCGTTGTAAATAGATGTGACCCATTTTTGGTAAAAAAATAAGTCAAAGTATA
>CABUAH010000021.1 GCA_902489475.1 uncultured Oscillospiraceae bacterium
TAATCTGATAAATTACAATTTGGGTGTATTTACTCTTGCTAAATTTCATAAACTATGATATACTTATTACTGTATAATAAGTTACTTTAGTATGAAAAGAGGAATCAATATGTGTGGATTTGTTGGTTTTACAAATAAAATTAATGACGCTAACATTGTCATCGGAAAAATGATGGACAGAATCAAACATAGAGGACCTGACTCTGATGGTAAATATGTTGACGAAAACATCGCCATGGGCTTTAGACGGCTTTCTATTATTGACCTTAATGCAGGTCATCAGCCTATTTTTAATGAGGACGGCTCTATTGTTATAACCTTTAACGGTGAGATATATAATTTTCAGCAGCTTCGTGAAGAGCTTAAAGGTTACGGTCATAATTTCAGCACTAAATCTGACACAGAAGTTTTAGTTCACAGCTATGAACAATGGGGCACTGAAATGCTCAACAAGCTCCGTGGTATGTTTTCATTTGTCATTTATGATAAAAAGAAAAATGAGATTTTCGGAGCTAGGGATTTTTTTGGCATTAAGCCTATGTATTACGGTCTTTTCGGAGATACTTTTATGTGGGGTTCAGAAATTAAGAGCTTTCTTGATCACCCTGCATTCGTAAAAGAGCTTAACGAAAGTGTG
Organism: uncultured Oscillospiraceae bacterium; assembly: GCA_902489475.1. Lineage (GTDB taxonomy): Bacteria > Bacillota > Clostridia > Oscillospirales > Ruminococcaceae > UMGS1601. The sequence goes on from CABUAH010000021.1 coordinate 638, forward strand.
CTTGAAACCTATCTCACTTTCCAATACTCCCCTACTACAGAAACATTTTTCAAAAATGTTTATAAGCTTCCTGCCGCACACTATTTTACATACAAAAACGGCAAGCTTGATGTTCAGCGCTATTGGGATGTTCATTTTGATCCGAATAACGAACCTGAACTTAAAGAATGGGTAGAAAAAATTTCATCTACATTTAAAGACTCTGTCGAGGCTCACAAAATTGCCGACGTTGAAGTTGGAAGCTTCTTGTCAAGCGGTGTTGATTCAAGTTACGTTGCCGCTGTTGCAAATGTTGATAAGACATTTACAGTCGGATTCGGCGAAGATGAAAAGTACAACGAAATCGGATATGCAAAAGAATTTTCAAAATATATCGGAAAGGATAATTTCTCTAAAGTTATAACGCCCGAAGAATACTGGGGCAATCTTTCTAAAATCCAGTATCATATGGACGAACCGCTTGCTGATCCTGCGGCTATCGCTCTGTTCTTTGTTTGTCAGATCGCTTCAGAAAAAGTTAAGGTTGTTTTGTCCGGCGAAGGAGCTGACGAAATTTTCGGTGGATATACGATTTACAAGGAACCAACCGATGCGGCACTTTATAACAAAGTTCCTAAATGCATAAGAAGAGCTATAGGAGCTGTTGCTGAAAAGCTTCCTGCAAAGAGAGGACTTAATTTCTTGGTTAGAAGATCCCGTGACCTTGAAGAAAGATTTATCGGAAATGCTTATATGTTCTCAGAGAAGGAAAGAAAAGCGCTTTTGAAAATCAAGACTGACGCTCCGAATGCTACAGAAATTACTAAACCGTTTTATAATAAAGTTAAAGACGCTGAACCGGCAACTAAAATGCAGTATCTTGACCTCAATCTTTGGATGACGGGAGATATTCTTTTAAAAGCAGATAAAATGTCCATGGCTCATTCACTTGAGCTTAGGGTGCCGTTCCTCGACAAGGAGATTATGAAAGTTGCGGAAGGTATCCCTGTAAAATACAGAGTAAACCAAGAGAACACAAAATACGCCATGAGAGTTGCTGCTTTAAAGGCTTGTCCGCCGTTCACTGCAAACAAAAAGAAGCTTGGTTTCCCTGTTCCGATCAGAGTATGGCTTAAGGAGGAAAAATACTATAATATCGTCAAAGATGCATTCCTAAGTGAAACAAGTAAAAAGTATTTTAATACCGATATTTTAATAAAGCTTCTTGATGACCACAGGGCAAATAAATACGACTACTCAAGAAAGATTTGGACAGTATTTACTTTCCTTATCTGGCACAAAGTTTATTTTGAGGATTAATTTTAAGCCGTATGTCGACTTGACATACGGCTTATTTTTTTAACACAAAAATGGCGCAGAATTAATCTGCGCCGCTTTTTTATTTAATTAGATAACCGGTATCTGATGTTCAGGAACAGATGCTGTAGTTTCGTTCTTAACAATTTGAACATTATTATAAACGTCCATTCCCGTTCCGGCAGGTATAAGTTTACCGATAATAACATTTTCCTTAAGTCCGAGGAGTTTATCAGTCTTACCTCTGATTGCAGCATCGGTAAGTGCCTTTGTTGTTTCCTGGAATGACGCAGCAGATAAGAATGAATCTGAATTTGAAGCAGCCTTTGTAATACCCTGCAATACAGGTACTGTAGTAATACGCTTTGCTTCTAAATCTCCCTCGTCAATTTTCTGCTGAATTTCAGCGTTAAGATCAGCAACTTCACCCTTGCTCATAAGTGCGCCTGGCAGCAAGTAGCTGCTTCCCGGATCTTCAATCTTAACTTTCCTCATCATCTGACGAACAATTACCTCGATGTGCTTATCATTGATGTCAACACCCTGTAAACGATAGGTCTTTTGAACTTCAGTAATAATATAATTCTGAACAGCCTGCACTCCGTTAACTGCAAGAATATCTGACGGATTGATTGAACCCTCTGTAAGAGGCTCTCCCATTTTAACCTCAGCACCTTCACGAACACGAATCTTAAATCCGTAAGGAATATTATATACTTCCTGCTCAGGATTCTCAGGATCGTTGTTTGTGACAGTGATCTGCTTTGTCTTTTTAACGTCTTCAATCTTAACTGTTCCGGAAATTCTAGTGATAATCGCAGCACCCTTAGGCTTTCTCGACTCAAACAACTCTTCAACTCTAGGAAGACCCTGTGTGATGTCCTCAGCGTTTGCGATACCACCGGTATGGAACGTTCTCATTGTAAGCTGTGTACCAGGCTCACCGATAGACTGAGCGGAGATAATTCCAACAGCTTCACCGACGGAAATTACCTTTCCGTTTGCAAGGTTTGCTCCATAACACTTAGCACAAACTCCGTTTTTAGCTTTACAATGTAAAACAGAACGAATCTTGATCTTATCGTCACCGTTAGCGTGCATTGTTTCAACAGCCTTCTTAGCATCAGCCTCGTTCATAAGACGATTCTTGGAAATGACTACATCGCCTGTTGCCTTATCAATTAAATCTTCAACAAGGAATCTTCCTACAAGTCTTTCGCTAAGCGGTTCTATGATCTCATTACCGTTCTTGATTTCAAAGACTTCAAGTCCGTCTGTTGTACCACAGTCGTCCTCATGGATAATAACATCCTGAGAAACATCAACAAGACGTCTTGTAAGATATCCTGAGTCAGCAGTTCTAAGAGCTGTATCGGCAAGTCCCTTTCTAGCTCCACGAGAAGAAATGAAATATTCAAGAATATTCAGTCCCTCACGGTAATTAGCCTTGATAGGCATCTCAATTGTTGAACCTGAAGTATTTGCGATAAGTCCTCTCATTCCGGCAAGCTGTCTTATCTGATTGATACTACCTCTGGCTCCGGAATCAGCCATCATGTTAATCGGATTATATGGGTCAAGTCCTTCGCGAAGTGCGTCAGTAACATCGTCAGTAGCTTGGTTCCAAATTTCGATAAACTTCTTTGACTTTTCTTCTCTTGAGATATATCCTCTCTTAAACTGTTTATCAATCTTGTTGATTTTTTCATCTGCAGCAGCGATAATATCCTTTTTCTTTTCAGGAATTGTAGCATCGCATACAGCAACCGTAATAGCAGCCTTTGTTGAGTATTTATATCCAAGTGATTTTACATTATCAAGAACTTCAGATGTTTTTGAAGTGCCGTGAACATGGATACACTTATCAAAAATCTTTGATAACAGCTTCTTATCAGCCTTTTGTGTAATTTCAAGGTCAAACTGCTTTTCGGAATTAGTTCTGTCAACAAAGCCTAAATCCTGAGGTATTACACTGTTGAAGATAAGTCTTCCGACTGTAGCGTCAATAATCTTAGATACAGTTTTTGTCCCGATTGTTTTAGAAACCCTAACCTTGATTTTTGCATGAAGCGATACATATCCTGCATCATATGCCATCAAAGCTTCTTCAGTATCCTTAAATACCTTTCCTTCGCCAAGCTCGCCGTCCTTTGTCATTGTAAGATAATACGAACCTAAAATCATATCCTGCGTAGGTACTGCAACAGGCTTTCCGTCAGACGGCTTTAAGAGGTTGTTTGCCGCAAGCATCAAAAATCTTGCTTCAGCCTGAGCCTCCGCTGAAAGAGGAACGTGAACAGCCATTTGGTCTCCGTCGAAGTCAGCATTGTATGCTGTACATACAAGAGGGTGAAGTTTTAACGCTCTTCCCTCTACGAGGACAGGCTCAAATGCCTGAATACCAAGACGGTGAAGCGTCGGAGCACGGTTAAGAAGAACAGGATGTCCCTTGATAACATTTTCAAGTGCGTCCCAAACCTCAGGACGTGCACGTTCAACCATTTTACGTGCGCTCTTAATGTTTATTGACGGATTTGTGTCAACAAGTCTTTTCATTACAAAAGGTTTGAAAAGCTCAAGTGCCATTTCCTTCGGAAGTCCGCACTGATACATTTTAAGCTCCGGTCCAACTACGATAACAGAACGTCCCGAATAGTCAACACGCTTACCGAGAAGGTTCTGTCTAAAACGTCCCTGCTTACCCTTTAACATATCTGAAAGCGATTTGAAAGCCCTATTGTTAGGTCCTGTAACAGGTCTTCCGTGCCTTCCGTTATCAATCAATGCATCAACTGCTTCCTGAAGCATTCTCTTTTCATTTCGTACGATGATGTCAGGTGCTTCAAGCTCAAGCATTCTCTTTAAACGGTTGTTTCTGTTAATAACTCTTCTGTATAAATCATTTAAGTCACTCGTAGCATATCTTCCGCCGTCGAGCATTACCATTGGTCTTAAATCAGGAGGAATTACAGGAACAACATCCAATATCATCCACTCAGGACGGTTGCCTGACGTTCTAAATGCCTCTACGATCTCAAGCCTTTTTAAAAGCTTGATCCTTTTTTGACCGCTAGGCAAATCCTTAAGCTCATCCTTAAGAGATGCTGAAAGTTCTTCAAGGTCAATCTCCGAAAGAAGCTCTTTTATAGCTTCTGCTCCCATACCTGCCTTAAACTGATCCTCATACTTCTCTCTCATGTCAAGGTAATCCTTTTCAGAAAGAAGCTGACACTTTTCAAGCTCAGTGTTTCCCGGATCAATAACTATATATTTTGTAAAATATAATACTTCCTCAAGGCGCTTCTGCGAAACCTCAAGCATCTGTCCGATTCTTGACGGTGTTCCCTTGAAGTACCAAATGTGAGAAACAGGAGCAGCAAGCTCAATGTGTCCCATACGCTCACGTCTTACCTTTGCTCTTGTAACTTCAACTCCGCACCTCTCGCAGACTTTTCCCTTGAATCTGATTTTCTTATACTTTCCGCAATGACATTCCCAGTCCTTTGATGGTCCGAAAATCTTTTCACAGTAAAGTCCGTCTTTCTCAGGCTTTTGAGTTCTGTAATTTATTGTTTCAGGTCTTTCAACAGCACCGTATGACCACTCTCTGATCTGTTCAGGCGATGCAAGACCGATTTTAATTGATGCAAATGTATTAAATTCCAATATTCGACCCTTCTTCCTTGTTTTGTGAATTAATGATCTGAGCGTTTACTCTTCCTCTGAGTCATCAAAAAGATCGGAATCGTCAAACTCCTCTCCCAAATCTATCTCACTAATCTCTCCGTCTTCGTTTTCTGCGAAAAAGCCTTCTTCAAGCTCGCCTTCATCAAGCGTAAGCTCCATATCTTCAATTGCAGGCTGCGGAGTAAAGTCGTCGTCATCTTCAAACGTCTGCTTTAAATCAATTTCTTCATCGTTGCAATTAAGCACCTTAACATCAAGGCAAAGCGACTGAAGCTCCTTAACAAGTACCTTAAACGATTCAGGAATTCCCGGCTTCGGAACATTCTGTCCCTTGACAATTGCCTCATACGTTTTTACACGTCCTACGGTATCGTCCGACTTAACAGTCAATATTTCCTGAAGAGTATAAGCTGCACCGTAAGCTTCGAGAGCCCATACCTCCATCTCACCGAATCTTTGTCCTCCGAACTGAGCTTTACCTCCTAAAGGCTGCTGAGTTACCAAAGCATAAGGTCCAACAGAACGAGCGTGAATCTTATCGTCAACAAGGTGGTGAAGCTTAAGGTAATACATATATCCTACGGTTACTCTGTTGTCAAACTTTTCGCCTGTTCTTCCGTCGTAAAGGGTTGTTTTTCCGTCCTCAGGAAGTCCTGCCATTTTAAAGCACTCTCTTATATCTTCCTCATGAGCACCATCAAATACAGGAGTCATAATCTTCCAGCCTAAAGCCTTAGCTGCCATACCCAAATGAACCTCAAGCACCTGTCCGATATTCATACGAGAAGGTACTCCAAGTGGGTTTAATACGATATCAAGCGGAGTTCCGTCCTCAAGGAAAGGCATATCCTCCTGCGGTAGAATTCTTGAAACAACACCCTTGTTTCCATGTCTACCTGCCATCTTGTCGCCGACAGAAATCTTTCTCTTCTGTGCAATATAGCATCTTACAAGCTTATTTACTCCCGGGCTTAGCTCATCGCTGTTCTCTCTTGTGAAAACCTTAACATCGATAATAACACCGGATTCGCCGTGAGGAACCTTAAGAGAGTTATCTCTTACTTCCCTTGCCTTTTCACCGAAAATTGCACGGAGAAGTCTTTCCTCTGCTGTAAGCTCAGTTTCTCCCTTAGGAGTTACCTTTCCAACAAGAATATCACCTGAACGAACCTCAGCACCGACTCTGATAATTCCGTTTTCATCAAGGTCCTTTAAAGCGTCCTCTCCGACATTCGGAATATCACGGGTGATCTCCTCAGGTCCGAGCTTTGTATCTCTTGCTTCAATCTCATATTCTTCAATATGGATGGATGTGTATTTATCCTCTTTAACAAGGTTTTCGTTAAGAAGTACGGCGTCCTCGTAGTTATAACCCTCCCAGGTCATAAATCCGATAAGAGCATTTTTACCGAGAGCAAGCTCTCCGTCCGCTGTTGCAGGACCGTCAGCAATGATCTGATGTTCCTTAATCTTTTCGCCCACTTCAACAATAGGTCTTTGATTTGTACAGGTTCCTGCGTTTGAACGCTTAAATTTAGTAAGCTTATAGCTGTGAAGATGTCCGCCCTTTTCTTTTATGACAACTTCATCTGCACTTACCTTTACAACGACTCCCGGTGCTGTTGATACAACGGCAACTCCGGAATCAAGACAAGCCTTATATTCCATTCCTGTTCCTACGATAGGAGCTTCTGTCTTTAACAGCGGAACAGCCTGCCTCTGCATGTTTGAACCCATGAGCGCACGGTTTGCGTCGTCGTTTTCAAGGAACGGGATCAATGCAGTAGCAACAGATACTACCATCTTAGGCGATACGTCCATGAAATCAACCTGAGATGAGTCAAATTCAGAAATTTGATCACGGTATCTTCCGTTAACCTTTGCCCTTGCAAACTTACCGTCCTCTGTGAGCGGCTCGTTAGCCTGAGCAACTATATAATTATCCTCGACGTCGGCTGTCATATAAACAACCTCATCAGTTACAATTCCTGTTTCTTTATCAACTTTTCTGTACGGAGCTTCAATAAATCCGTATTCGTTTATTCTTGCAAAAGAAGCAAGATATGAGATAAGTCCGATGTTCGGTCCTTCAGGAGTTTCGATAGGACACATTCTTCCGTAGTGAGAATAGTGTACGTCACGAACCTCAAATCCTGCACGGTCACGGGAAAGTCCGCCCGGACCTAATGCCGAAAGTCTTCTCTTGTGAGTAAGTTCAGCAAGCGGGTTGTTCTGATCCATGAACTGAGAAAGCGGAGATGAACCGAAGAACTCCTTAATAGCCGCTGTAATCGGTCTTATATTAATAAGGGAAGCAGGAGTGATCTCTTCAATATCCTGAGTCTGAAGATTCATTCTTTCACGAATAACCCTCTCCATTCTCGTGAGTCCGATTCTGAACTGATTTTGCAAAAGCTCTCCAACACTTCTTATACGTCTGTTACCTAAGTGATCGATATCGTCTACTGTTCCTACAGTTTCACAAAGGTTTAAGAAATACGAAATAGTTGCGATCATATCGTCAACTGTAATGTGTTTTGGAACAAGCTCATCGGCACGAAGCTTAATCTGCTCTTTAAGCTCTTCCTCATCACCGTCAGCAGCTTCGAGTATTTCTTTTAAAACCTTAAACGAAACAAGCTCGTTTATTCCGTACTCTGTACAGTCAAAATCAACATAGCCGTTAATATCAACCATACCATTGGAAATAATCTTTACTTCTCTCTCTTCAGTTTTAGTAATGGTTTCGCCCTCGATCGTCAAAACCTCTTTTACTTCAACCGTTACATAAGCAGTATCAACTCCTGCCTGCTCGATTTCCTTAGCAAGCTCAGGAGATACTCGCTCACCCGGCTCAGCCATAATTTCACCTGTCATTGGATTTACAACAGGCTGCGTCAAAACCTGACCGGAAAGACGTGAAGCGATACCAAGCTTCTTATTATATTTATATCTTCCGAAACGTGAAAGATCATATCTTCTTGCATCAAAGAAAAGGTTATTCAAATGAGAAACCGCACTGTCAACCGTCGGAGGCTCTCCCGGACGAAGCTTTTTATAAACTTCTAAAAGCGCTTCCTCACGGTTAGCTGTTGCGTCCTTTTGCTCAATAGTCTGACGGATTCTCTCGTCAGGTCCGAAAACCTCTTCGATCTCTGTATTTGTTCCGATACCGATAGCCCTTATAAAAGTTGTAAGAGGAATCTTTCTGTTTTTATCTATTCTAACATATACAACATCGTTTGAATCCATTTCATATTCAAGCCATGCACCTCTGTTAGGAATTACCGTCGAACGGAAAAGATCCTTACCGGTTTTATCCTTATCAACCGCATAATACACTCCCGGTGAACGAACAAGCTGAGAAACGATTACTCTCTCTGCACCGTTGATTACAAAAGTGCCGCTGTCGGTCATTATCGGGAAATCGCCCATATATACTTCACTTTCCTTAATTTCACCTGTTTCAGTGTTATTAAGACGTGCAGTAACTCTAAGAGGTTTAGCGTAAGTTACATCTCTCTCTTTACATTCAGCTACCGAATATTTCGGCTCATCGTCAAATCTATATCCGACAAAACTGAGCTCGAGAGTTCCGTTGTAATCAGTGATAGTAGAAATATCTCTGAAAACTTCTTTTAAACCATCTTCTAAAAACCAGTTGTACGAGTTTTTCTGAACTTCAATAAGGTTTGGCATCTCCAAGACCTCATTGATCTTAGCAAAACTCTTACGTGTTGTCTTGCCAAGCTTTACGTCCTTGACATTTACCATAGGCTTAATCACTCCTCAATACTAAAAATAATACATTGGGCGTACCATTTCGTGAATGACATTTTAAAACTAGCAAATGGATTAAAACCGTTCGGTTTTCACTTCCTTTTCACCTTATTTTTGCGTTTAAAAAGGTACAAAACTCCATTATGATACAGTTTACTATTATATAACAATTACAAACTTTTGTCAAGCGTTTTTTCTCAAATATTTCAAGGTTGAATAAATTTTTCAGGTACAGTAAAAGCGGCAGGTGTTTTCCTGCCGCTGAATATACAATATTATATAAAAACGCTTGCGTGTCTTGTGACATGACAGCCGATATTAACTGCTACCGGCAACCCCGCTATATGAGTTGCACTCTCTTCAATATTTACAGCCAAAGCTGTAACCGTTCCTCCGAAGCCCTGCGGACCAATACCCAGCTTATTGATGCTTTCAAGCATTCTCTTCTCAAGACTTGCATAACGCTCTTTTTTATTTCTTACCGATACATCTCTGCAAAGTGCAAGCTTAGCAAGATATGCACAATATTCAAAATCTCCGCCTATTCCAACTCCTACTACTATCGGTGGACATGGATTGCTTCCGGCTTTTGACACAACATCGGTTACAAATCCGATAATATCCTCCTCAGACACTGACGGAGTCATCATTTTAAGAGCTGACATATTTTCGCTTCCGAAGCCTTTTGGTGCTACTGTAAGCTTTATTTTATCCCCATCGACAATTTTAGTATGAATGACAGCCGGAGTGTTATCATTTGTATTTACCCTTTCAAGAGGATCAGATACTATTGATTTTCTTAAAAGTCCTTTTGTGTATCCGTCACGAACTCCTTTATTTACCGCTTCTTCAAAGCTTCCGCCGGTAATATGAACATCCTGTCCAACTTCAGCAAATATAACTGCCATTCCTGTATCCTGACAAATGGGAATGTTTTCCTTTGCGGCAACGTCAATATTATCAAGCAAATCACAAAAAACATTTTTGCCGACAGCAGATTCTTCCCTTCCCTTTGACAGCTTAATCAATTCCTCAAGCTCGCTGGGCAAATGCAGATTTGCCTTTATACAAAGTTCTCCAACAGCGTCGGTTATTTCGCATACATTAATTTCTCTCATAAACTATTCTCCCATCAACAACTACCATTAGCGGCGATGACATAACTTCAAACGGATTTGAATCAAAGACCGCTAAATCTGCGTCTTTGCCAACCTCAAGGCTTCCCACTCTTTCGTAAATTCCTGCGATCTTTGCCGCCTCGCTTGTTACACTTTTAAGACCGTTTTCAAAGCTCATTCCGTTTTTAATTGCAATCCCCACGCTTATGGGCAAATATTGCACAGGCACTTCGCTGTGATCCGTACATATTGCAGTCTTTATTCCATTGGAACTTAAAACAGCAGGGTTATTCTCACTTAAATTTGCAAGCTCCGGCTTCGACCTGTCGCACAGAAGAGGTCCTACCACGCACTCGGCACTTACCTGCTTAAGGGCATCCGCAATTAAATAACCCTCGGTACAGTGAATCAAAACACAGTCCAAATCAAATTCTTTAGATATTCTCAAAGCTGTGAAAATATCATCTGCTCTATGGCAATGAAAGTGAGCCTTTATTTCCTTTTTTAAAAGCGGAATGAGAGCCTCGCTTTTAGCGTCATATTCAGGTTCATCATCTATGCTTTCAGCCTTTTGCTTTTGCTCTAAATATCTCTTAGCTTTTGTTAATGCTTCTCTTATTAGAGCCGCTATTGCCATTCTTGTAACAGGTGCGGAATCTTTATCAAGATATGTCATTTTCGGATTTTCGCCAAGCGAAAATTTCATTCCCACAGTTTTTATAAGCATATCGTCTATTCTATTGCCGCTCATTTTTACAGCAGATATTCTCCCTGCTATCGTGTTGGTACTTCCCGGAGAAACTACAGAAGTAGTTACGCCTGCGGATATTCCGTCAAAAAAAGATGAATCGAGCGGATAAATGGCGTCCGCCGTATCGAGCTGCGGCGTTACGGGGTCGGAATCTTCATTAAAATCCTCTCCTTCAACACCAACACCGCTTGTAAACAGTCCGATATGTGAGTGAGCATCAATAAATCCCGGATACATATCTGCACCGTTAAGATCAATTCCGTCACCGCGCCAGTCAGAGCCGACTTTTGAAATAGTCTTTCCGTCAATTTCAATATATCCGTTGCAAATAACATCGTTACTGTCATTCATAGTGTGAATTGTTGCATTTTTAAAAATCATAAGCTTTAGTCCTTAATATAAACTCTTTTCATTCTCTGTTCTTTAATGGGCTTATCATTATAATCGCATTCAACAGCTGCGATTTCGTCAACTACTTCAATTCCCTCAACAACACTACCGAACGCTGCGTAATTTCCGTCCAGGTGAGGAGCATCTGCGTGCATAATAAAAAACTGAGAGGAAGCGGAGTTTGGCATCATGCTTCTTGCCATTGATATAACTCCCCTTTTATGCTTAATATCGTTGTTAACGCCGTTTGCTAAAAACTCACCTTTTATCTTTTCGTCGGCACCTCCCATGCCTGTTCCCTCAGGATCTCCGCCCTGAATCATAAAGCCGGGAATTACTCTGTGAAAAATAAGTCCGTCATAAAAGCCCTCAGAAACAAGCTTCTCAAAATTCTTAACCGTAATAGGCGCTTTTTCAGGATAAAGCTCTATAGTTATTTCTTTTCCGTTTTCCATCTCAATTACTACCATTTTAAAATCTCCTTCTCATTATATAATCATAATATGTATTGATTATACAACAGAATCTTAAAAAAATCAATCGCACTTTTTTATTATCGAATTATTCTTCAGATACTGTAAATTTCATATCTTTTCTCCTTGACATAAATAAATAAAACTGATAGAATTAAGTAATAACTTTTATGAAGGTTCAAGCATGTTTTGTCTAAAAGCGCACTATATTTTTTGCAATACTATTTGTTTAGCTTTAGTTGGGGTAGAATTTAAGCATAGCATAAAAAGATGTGAGGAATAAAATGACTAAATTAAAACGATTTGCCGCAATAATTGCAGTGTTGTGTTTTATTGTATTAAGCGTTGGATGTGATGCGGTTGAATCCTTGGAAAACACTTCGTCAAGTGAAACTGAAACAGCACTTGAAACCGATTCTAATGCTTCTGTTAACCCATCCGGCGAAGATTCAAAAGTCAATTCTAACGACAAATTAAAAAATAGTGATTCTGATAAAAAAGAAACTACGACTAAATCAACAACCGAGCCGACTACTGAATTTATAACGCATGAATATAACCCAACACAGATTAATGCAAGCTCTTATTCTTACTCATTTTCAATTTCTGACCTTGATTCAGTTACCTCTTTGCCTGACTTTGAAAATTGTCTTTCAAAGCTTCAGTCTATTGTTGATAATGCGGATTTTAAGCTTTCGTTCTGTTTTAAAAACATTGAAACAGGTGCTGAGATAAGCTATAACGATAATATGAAGTTTATGACCTGTTCAACAATCAAAGCGCCTTTTGTTAAGTCGATACTTGAGCAGAATATAGACCTTAACAAAAAAATTCCCAAAACGCTTACTTGGCCGGGCGACAGCGGATATGTAGCTTCACTTCCTTACGGAACCCAGCTTACAGTAAAAGAGCTTATCCGCCGTGCGCTTTCTTACAGTGATAATTCAGCTTATTACAATCTTCACGGATATTTCGGCTACAGTCAGTTTAATTCAAACCAATACAAAATAGGCTCTTCGATTTCCCTTGGAAGCTCTTGGATATTTACCTACTGTACCGCAAGAGATATGCTTAAAAATTACGAAGATATATACAATTACATACAAACAGCTGAAAACGGCGATATGTTAAAGACATATATGACGTCCGATGACGTTGATGTAAATATGCAGATCCGATCGGCGCTCGAATCTAAATATACAGTTGCTGAAAAATACGGCTCACAGTTTTATGACGGTGTTGACGACAATCAGTTTCATGCCTGCGCTATAGTTTTTGCAGAATCGCCTTATGTGCTGACAATATTCACAAACCAAATACCCGAAACAAAAGAAAGCTCAAAGGTATTTAAGGAACTTGCTGTGGTTTTTGATAACATAAACACAGTCATATATACAAATAATAATTAACAGGAGGTATTGCTATATGGAAAATAATGAAAACTTAAAGGTTTACTCAATTCATATGGGCAAAGCAAAATGTGCTGTTGACTTAGGCGACGGTTCGGAAAGAGGAGAATATGTTAATCAGGATTATATTCTTCACAAAATGGGCAGACCTCACAGAGCTATCAGCTTGATGTACTGCTACTATCCTTTAGATAAGGAGTGGCCGGGAAGAATTTCAGAGGTTATGAAAGACGCTAATGTTTCTTTCCAATGGGACTATCCTTATGACGACTATTTCACTTATAAAGGCGGTCTTGAGGGCAACACCGAGGGCGAGCCTTTTACCTGTATGAGAGATGTTCGCCGTCACGGTCAGGATGTTATACTAACGCTTACTGTTGATCCTCACGTTTCAGACGAACAGCTTATCGCTATTGCCAACGACTTAAAGCCGTTTGGAAGAATGATGCTTAGAATAAACCACGAGGCAACAGGAGATTGGTTCTCATTTACAAAGCGTGCAACATATGCTGAAATCGGTGATTTTTACTGCCGCTTCAATAAGATTTTAAAAGAGTACGCACCGAATGTTCAGACGATTCTTTGTATCGGAGGCGTTGAGGACCCGTCAACCGGAAAAATCGAAAAAGAAGAAGAATTTTCACAGGCTGTTAAGGACACAGATATTTGGAGCATCGACAAGTATATGGCTCTTCACTGGGGCTGGCCGTATGACGTTGCAGAAAGAGGCGGAAACACCTTTAAGCGTGATAAGGTTGATGATGTTTTTGATTACACAAAGGCGGCTTACGAGCGCTTTAAAGAAATAAACGGCGGTGTTTCTAAGCCTATGGTAATGAGCGAGTTCAATGCTGACGGCGATGTTACAGGTCCTTATGATCAGGCTCAAATGGTTAAAGAATTCTGCGACAGAGTTAAGAGAGAGCAAGCAACATGGTACACAGGATTTACTTTCTATCAGTTTAGAGACAGAGGTAGGCTCGGTCTTGAAATCGAAGATCCGAACAACCAGGACGTTGGTATCGAACAGCCTGTTATGAACTCCTACAAGGATATTATTCATGACGAATATTTTATGCCTGAGATGAAGCAGGGCGATGAGGTTACGCTTCCGACTACCCTTCGCTGGGGCGGAAGTGAGGACGCTGAGGGACTTAGCATACCGATTCACTTTGATAAGAACCCGACATTCTGCGAGGTCGTTTTCGACGATGATTCCAACCTCATGATGGAGATCAACGGAAAGTGGTTTTATAAAGCTCCTCATGCTAAGACTATTGACCTTATGTCTGCTTTTTACGAGAAACCTCTTGACGGCGAGGCAGATCTAACTCTTAAGATTTTTGCTCCTCCTGCAAGCGGAGAGAACGATTTATCTGCTCCTGACGGCTTATTAAACACATACACAACTATAGAAAAGCTTCCTTATATCAGAGTAAGATTTGAACCAATTGTTCTTTAAACTTAAAAATGCTCAAAGCACGGACTGTATTATACAGTTCGTGCTTTTTTGTCGATTTGTTACGCACATTTTGTCGATTTATGACACAATATATTGATTATTTTGTTTTTTATGCTATTATTTTATAAATACTACTAATTATTGGTACAGGAGGTATAAATTTGTCATCATTAATGAATTTAAGTGAGGCTGCTGTTGTAGTAATCTATTCAATTGGAACATTTATAGGTATGGTGTTCAGAGATTATTACTGCAAAGGTTTATCGTTTAAAAGGACAGCAAATAAAAAGCTGTCTTTTATTGTCATACTGATTGCGTATACTGTTGTTGTATCAATTAACAGCTATTTTTCAACGTCAGATACCAGTCAAGCTCTGCATTATCTTTATGAGTTATTTGCATTTTTTGTTACCACATTTATATTATTACGAATCTATAAAACGTCATTTTTAGAGATTTGCGCTCACATGATCTGCACTCAGCTTTGCTGTAATATTTTTACTTATATTTATTATTTCTTCCTAGCTAAAATAAACGGTATTACATTCGGCAAAACATATATGGTTATCCCCCATAATCTTATAGCTTTGCTGATTCTCATTGCAATTTCAATTATTTCATTTTTGCCCGGTACTTTTATTTATAATTCAAGGGCTTTTCAAAAAGTGAAAAAAATTATCGGATCACTTTATATTTTGGGATTTGCCGCAAACGGAATTTTGGTAACCATTTCAAATACCGATGAAGCAGAAACAAGCTCAGTACTGTTTGTATGGATTTTAGTTTTATCATTCACAGCCATTGTTGCGATACTAAAGACCGGATATGACAACAAGCGACTTAACGCCGATATTGAAATGCAGTCGGCATATTACGAAAAGTACGCTTCAAATCAAGAAATCATAAGGCGAATGAACCATGACATTAAAAATCATATGCATACCATTTCTTATATGCTTAAAGACTCGGATAATTTGCAGGCTATAAACTATGCCAATGAGCTTGAAAAGGAATACTCTGCCGTCAGAACCTCTTTTTCCGAAAATAAAATTCTCGATGCAGTTTTTACACTAAAGTACAATGAAGCGGTAGAAAACGGTATAGAAGCGGAATTTGTTTCTCATGTAGACAATAATCTAAAAATTTCAAATAAGGATATGTCTGCTTTACTGTCAAACCTTTTGGATAACGCAATTGAAGCTTGCAAAAGAAATGAAAACGCACAAAATATAATAACTGCAAGCGTATCAAAGCAAAAGGATAACCTTTTCATTAAAGTATCCAATACATTTAATGAGGAAGAAAAAAGCAAAAAGAGCAAATTCTTCTCAACTTTCAAAGATGACAAGTTCTCGCACGGGCTGGGAATGAAAATCGTTAAATCAATAGTCGCAAAATATAAAGGTTCGGTAAAAACAAGTAATGACAACGGATTGTTCTCGGTCGTTGTTGTCATAGCAGACTAATGTTTAAACTTTTTTTAAATTGTGCATACAATATTAATATTTTCTAAAAAGCGTTGCATAATCTTATAGAGGTGATATTGATGAAGTATGACAGTTTAAACGATCTTATTTATCAAAGCAGTTCCTCACGAAAGTATTTTTTATCTCTGCCTGTTAACATTCAGCTTATGCTTCACGAACAAAACAACAGTATTCACTCACTCTATGAGCTAAAGCGAAATGCTAAATTTGCAAAAATTATTTCTGAGGACAAATTTAACCAATTTTCATAGCTGAAACGGCACTCCTTATTTTCAAAGAGTGCCGTTTAAATTTTATGTCAAAGCATAAGCTTATTTAGTCAAATCACCGTTTGCAGGATTTTCAATCACCTTTCCGTCAGCGGAAAATCTCGAACCGTGACAGGCACAGTCCCACGAATGCTCTGTGCTGTTCCACTTAAGCGCACATCCGAGATGCGGACATCTTCTTCCAAATGGAGTTAAAAGATTCTTTGTCGCTTCAAAACCGTTCACTAAAAGCTGTGGCTTCATTATGCTTCTTGACGGAGAAAAAAGCTCTTCATATTTGTTTTTCTTTCCAGTGACAATATCCGAAAGAAGCATTGCCGATAGCATAGATCCTGTCATTCCCCATTTGTTGAATCCACTTGCTGTATATAAATCCTCAGTTCGGCTTGAATAACGTCCAATATACGGCATATTGTCAAGGCTCATACAATCCTGTGCCGCCCAGCGATATTTTACCGATGATAAAGGATATTTTTCTTTCGCAAATTCACAAAGTTCATTCCAGTTACCGCCTTTATGACCTGTTCTATGCGCTCCGCCTCCGAGAATAAGCAGATTTTTATAGTTTCTAAACGAAAAACCCTTTTTGTTCTCATCTACATACATTCCGTTTACATTCTGAGCGTTTTCAAGAGCTACAACATATGATCGATGCTGATAGAGCTTTAAATAATAACTTCCGTGCTTGTTTATAAAAGGAAAATGTGTTGCAACTATAATTTTTTCTGCCTTGATTTTTCCAAAATCGGTTGTGGCTGTATTATCCTTAAGCTCCCGAACAAATGTATTCTCATATATATTAAGACCTGAGGCTATATGTGACAGAAATTTGAGCGGATGAAACTGTGCCTGCTTCGGAAAACACACGGCACCTGCAATATCAAACGGCAGTGTTGTTTTTTCACAAAGCCTTGCATTATATCCGATTTTTTGAAGTGCAGACATCTCTTTTTCAATTTTTTTGCTATCGTCAACAGAATAAACATAGTTATCCTTGTACTCAAAATCACAGTCGATTTTACTGCAAAGCTTTTCAAATTCTGCGAAAGCCGATCGATTTGCATTAAGATATCCCTTGGCAGTTTCAATCCCGCCGGAAGATTTAAGCTTATCATAAATAAGGCCGTGCTGAAATGTTATCTTTGCAGTGGTATTTCCTGTAGTTTTTCCGCAAATTCTATCCTTTTCAACCAGAACACAATCAACACCGCACTTCTTTAAAAAGTACGATGTGAGAAGTCCGGTTATTCCGCCGCCTATTACCAAAACATCAGTTTTTATATTTTTACAAAGCGGTTCAAAGCTTTCAAAAAAACAATCTTCGTACCAAATGGATTTCAAAATAAACACCTGCCGCAAATAACATATTTTCTTAATCTATTATTTGCCTGTCAGCTGTTCTTATTCCGAAAGCTCTGCAATAAAGGGAAGATTTCTATAATATTCTCCGAAGTCGAGTCCGTATCCGATTACAAAAAGATCATCTATCTCAAACAAGGAAAAATCTGCCTTGAAGTCAACAAGCCTTCTTTGAGGTTTATCAAGAAGCGTAATAACTTTGATGCTTAAAGGATCTCTCGACTTTAAAATATTTACTATATCTTTTAATGTTCTTCCGGTATCTATTATATCCTCTGCTATTATCACATTATAGCCGCTTATGTCCCTGTCCAAGTCCATCGTTATTGTCACTTTGCCTGTTGAAGAAGTTCCGTCATAATAGCTCTTTGCCGCCATAAATGCTACCTCGCACGGAATATTGATCTCTTTGATCAAATCTGCAAGAAATACAAATGAGCCTTTTAATATACTTACAAAAAGCAGCGGCTTGCCGTTGTATAACTTGTTTATCATATCAGCCGTTTGCTTTATTTTCTGAGATATTTGCTCTTCAGTTATAAGAACTCTTTTAATTTTTCCGTTATATTCGTTCACATTGTTGATTTTCATATTTACCACCAAAAATTTATTTGTAAAACATACTTATGAGAAAATTTCGCCGCAATTGAAGTGACAGCTGAATCGTGCGAATGCACGATAAATCAGCGCTAAGCTGATTTTCCTTAAGGTTATTATACCATAATTTTATTGCGATTTATCGCAATAGACGGCGCAGCCGACAAGCGGCGATAGCCGCAAATTAATGATTCAATGTTCTTAAGGGGTTAGGCGACAGCCGAATCGTGCGAATGCACGATAAATCAGCGCTAAGCTGATTTTCCTTAAGGTTATTATACCATACTGCATTATTCTTTGTCCAGTTTTATAATCTCCTTTCGATGTTGTTAGCTTGACATACATAGAAAATATATAAAATCAGTTTCAACTAAAAGATGCACATTATCTTTATTTTTCTCTTTTGTTTACAAAACTTCTCATTTTGTATTACAATCACTTTACTTTTGGACATAATAATGTTATAATAGACATAATTAAAATGAGATTTTATGAGCTTAAGCATTATTAGCAAGCGAGGTGTTTGGGAAACATATGTCACAAGATGAAATTTTAATTGATTACCGCAGCGATTGGATACAGCGCTGTCTTGATATTAAAAATGTGAATTACAGCTTTTTTGACAGAAAAAACTTTTATGTGTCAATACACGGAAGCTGCGGCGAAGAAATTTCAGATGTGCTTTGTGAAATCTTTTCTTCTATAAATCAAAAATATAAAGTCAGCGTCAAATTTTCTAAACTTAAAAAAATTGATGTCGTTAAGCCCCAAGACTTTGTTTTTGTTCTTAATTTTTCAAAGGATTCTCTAACCGAACTGATTTCAAGCTTAAAATCGTGCGGCTGTAATACTATTATTGCGACCGATAACTTATCAAGCTATAACAGCGAATCATTCCCCTGTTTATATTGTCCGAACATTTACGGCGCAGGATATTCGCTTTCTGCTTGTGAGCCTAAAGAAAACTCTTCAACAAACATACTTGACCTTTTCGGTGCATTAATTTTTTCATCCGCAAATTATCAAGACCTTCAAAATACAGCTTATTACTGCGGACACGGAAAAAATGATTCAGTCAAAAGCCTTACAGAAGTGGGCTATAATAATTTGATTTCTCTAGATGACGGAGCTTATATGCTTTCATTTTTCAAGGAAAATCCAAGTGAGATTTTTTGCTTTAAAAACACTTACGACGGAAAGCTTTCACTTTTGCACGAGCTTCTTTTTAAATGTCTTTGTGAGTTTGACAGGATCTGTAAAAAGCATAGCATCAAATACTTTCTCGGAGGCGGTACTCTTTTAGGTGCAGTTCGTCACAGTGGAATGATTCCATGGGACGATGATATGGACGTAATGATGCTGAGGGATGATTATGAAAAGTTTTTGTGCGTTGTTCAAGATGAGATTGACAGCGATGAATTTTTCTTTCAGTCGAGTGAAACCGATGCCGAGTACCACAGCGTTTTTACAAAAATCCGTCTTAACGGGACTAAGTTTATAACGGAATTTTCACAGCAGTTTAAAAATATGCATCAAGGCATATTCATTGATATTTTTGTACACGATAAAACATCAAACAGTAAGCTTGGACAGAAGCTTCACGTTTTTAAAACCTTGTTTGCACGTTCTATGGTTTTTAACAAGTGGGCAAAAAAGCCCATGCACTTTTACGGAAAATTTAAACTTATCTGTAAGCTTGCTACAGCGTATATTGAAAAAACAAATATTAAAAAGCTTGAAACAACACAGCATAAGGTTATTACACACTACAATAAAAAGAAAACGTCTTTTCTTTATGACGGCACGGGTGAACATCTTCGCCACGGAGCTTTCCCTTCAAAATGGCTTGAAGATACATCTACCGCTTTATTTAACGGCAAGGAATTTCCAATACCTAAAATGTATGACGAATACCTTACCTATTCCTACGGCAATTGGAAAAAACTAATTCCTCCAAGCAAAAGAAAAGCCGGTCACGATATAGTTAAAATTGATTTCGGGAAATACGATGTAAGTAATTAGCATTTACATTAATAAGGAATTTCTTATCATGACATTTTTATTGCAATCAGCAAAATATTGAAAGGAGTGCATATTCCGTTTCGGAATATGATCATAAAAATGGGTAACAAACAAATTACACTTGATTTGGTGATTTTTAACCACGACAGCGAAAAGACTAAAGAGCTTGCAGCATCCTTAAAACGGGAACCTGCTTATGCTAACGGACAGGTCAAGCTTTACTGCATGAACCTTACCGATGAAAATCCTATTGAAAATGAAAAAGGGTTTGAAGCTTTTTATAATGTAATCGGGAAAAGCGAAGCGGAAATTTTTAATCTTGCACTTAGCGTAACAAATTCCGATTATATTACCTTCAGGACAGCTGAAGGAACATATGAAAGCGGTGCTATATCAAAAGTTCTTAACTATCTTTCCAAAGAGCAGACAAATGTAGTTTCTCTTAATCCGTTTCATATTTCACCGGAAGGTGTAAGATCTAGATACTGCCCTGTTTCATGTGTTTTCCAAAACGGCTTTGGCAATGTTAATCTTGATATCTTCCCACAATCATTTCATGTTTGCTTCTCAGCCTATATATTTTCAAAAAAGCTTTTCGATAATATAAGCTTTGATGAAAGCCTTGTATATGACAGCGACAATAAAGTATTGCTCGAAATTCTTGATAATACACGTTTTTACACGCTTTGTGAAAGTTATTTTGAGTACACTTCTCCTGACGAAACAGATTATTTTAACTTTTTACCGCAATTTGATAAAGACTGGTATTTAAACTCTTTTGACAACTTCATTGTAGATGCAGTAAAACCAAACTCCTCCCGTTTCAGACAGCGTTTTATTATGTATCTTATTTCAAACAGATATGCTTGTAACAAAAATGAGCGTGACAAGTCGGTTCTTTCACCTGATGAGGTTTGGGAGTTTGTAAGAAAAACCGGTGCGGCGATTCAAAATGTTGACGATGTAGTCATTTCGGACAACAGACTCAACGAAGTCGTTTGTCTTCCAAAATACTTCGGACTTAACTACTTAAGAATGAAGTACGGTGATGACAAGCTTATGCCGACAATTACAACTTGTTCAAACGAAATTACCGCAAGCTTTAAAGACTGTTTGCTTTGGAAGCTTTCTGCAATTAAAATTGAAGTTAAGGTTATTTATTTTGACGGCAAAAACCTTAATATGGACGGATTCTTCCCCGGAAATTACGTTTTTAAAGACGGCGAAATTGAAATTTTTGCTGTGCTTGACAAATCGGTTTTGTATCCTGTGAGAAAAACGGGCGTTTATGCACTCGAAAAGGTGTTTAATGTCACCGCCTGCAAAAGCTATTCATTCCACTTTTCTATCCCTTCGGACAAGCTTAAAAACAATATGACAATTTCATTTTGTTTAAAATACAATAATAAGTTTTATCCTATGGGTGTAACATTTAACAGAGCCCAAACTAAGATCAGCAACTTCTATGGCTCTTATTGGGTTTTTGACAATCACATTCTAACTTATCAAAACAAGCCGAAGCGCTTCCTTATTCAGAATCTTACAAAAACAGCACATCTTAAGCACGAGCTTTTGTTCTTAAGACAAATTGCCAAGAACACTCACGGTACTTGGAAAATTAAAATGCTAGGAAACAGATTTTTATACTGGCTGACAAAGCCGTTTTTCAAGCGTAAAAAAATATGGATAACAATGGATAAGATCTTTAAAGCGGGAGATAACGGTGAATACTTCTATCGCTATGTAAAGAAAATGAATCCAAAGGGTATAAAGATCTATTACGTTGTCCAAAAAGGTTCACCTGATTACAAACGGCTGAAAAAAGAATTTAACACGGTTATTAAGTTTAACTCCATTTTCCATAAAATGATTGCACTCCATACAGACCTTATGCTTGCAACTCACGTTGACACATTAAACTGCAACGGATATTACAAGGCTACGCAAAGGTACTTTAAAGACCTTTACAACGCACGAGTTGTATGCCTTGCTCACGGACTTACAATTCAAAAAATTGCACAGTATCAAAGCAGAGTTTTTGATAACACTGTCCTCTACTTCTTCGCTTCAAAGTATGAAATTTCAAATGTAAGCCATGAGATTTACGATTACTACGATAAGGACGCTTTGCAGCTTACAGGTCACGCAAGATATGACGGTCTTGTAAATAATGACAAAAAAATTATTCTTATCACTCCTACATGGCGAAGAGGAATTACAACAGGTAAAGCTAACAAAGGCTCGACCTATGCTCACAGTGACAGCTTTAAAAACAGCGAGTATTTTAAGCTTTACAACAGTCTTATAAATGATCAAAAGGTAATTGAAGCAGCAAAGAAAAACGGTTACAGAATTGTATATCTTCTCCACCCTGCTATGTCAAATCAGCTTGAGGATTTTGATAAAAACGAATATGTTGATATAGTTGCGGCTACAAGTGATATAAGCTATGAAAAAATTCTTACTGAATCAAGTCTTATGGTCACAGACTATTCAGGCGTACAGTTTGATTTTGCTTATATGAAAAAACCTCTTGTTTATTATCATCCCGATTCGCTTCCGCCTCAATATGAATCAAACGGTCTTAAATATGATACTATGGGCTTCGGTCCGATTTGCACAAATCACCAAGAGATCGTTAAAACACTTTGCAGTTATATGGATAACAACTGTAAAATGGAAAAGCTATACAAGGACAGAGTAGATGATTTCTTCTGCTATTCCGACCACAACAATTGCGAAAGAATTTATGAAAAGGTAATGGAATTCCAGAATAAATTTGATAAAGTTAATGAATTTAAAAACAAAAAATAAGGAGGAAATTCAAGTTATGAACATTGCTGTTATTTTTGCCGGAGGCTCAGGTGTAAGAATGGGTGCAGGTATTCCAAAACAATTCTTGGAAATAAACGGAAAGCCTATTATAGTACACACTCTTGACCTCTTTGAAAATCATCCGGAAATTGACAAAATCTATATGTCAGTTCTTAAGGACTATATCCCTTACATGGAAAAGCTGGCAAAGAAATACGGTATTACAAAGATTGCCGGAATCGTTGCAGGAGGAGAAACAGGTCAGGATTCTATATTTAATGCTCTTTCAAAGGCAAGAGAGGAAAACGACGGAGATAGCATTGTTCTTATTCATGACGGTGTTCGTCCTTGGGTTTCAAGCGGTACTATCTCAAGAAATATTGAGGGTGTTAAGCAAAACGGCAACGCTATTACCTGTACCTCATGCTATGAAACAATTCTTATGAGCACAAGCGGAAAAGTGGTTGAAACAGTTCCTTACAGAAAGGATACTTTTGCGGCACAGGCTCCTCAGAGCTTTAGGCTTGATGATATTTTAAAAGCTCACGAAGAAGTTCGCAAAAAAGAAAGCAGATACGATAACCTTGTGGATTCATGCACACTTATCAAAAGCATCGGCAAGGAAGCTTATATGGTTGAGGGAAACAGAGGAAACATCAAGGTTACTACTCCTGAAGATGTTTATATGTACCGTGCTCTTATTCAGTACAGAGAGAATGAGCAGGCATTCGGTATCGGTCTTACTTCCGATATGTTTAATCATCAATAAATGACATTTTATTAAAACAAAGGATTGGTTGCTTAAATGAAATTTTTAGGATATTTTTCCAAAGAATATACAGACTCCAGAGGCAGAGAATACTATTTTGATAACGCTAAATTTATTCTTATCGCTCTGGTTGTTCTTGCTCACCTAACCTCCCCAATTAAGACTGATCACGGCAGCGTTAAGGCTTTATGGACAGTAATTAATTCACTTCATATGCCCTGCCTTATTATGATTTCTGGTTATTTTGCAAAAAGCTATATTAAAAACGGAGTTGTAAAAACTCAAAGGCTTGTTACTTATGTCGTATATTATCTTGCGGCACAGCTTGCTGTATCACTTTTTGAATACTTCGTTTTGGGTTACAAAGGGATGGCAATATCAGTTGTAAGTGCTCGTTCATCGCTTTGGTATCTTGTTTGCCTTTGTTGGTGGTTTGCGCTTCTCCCCTACCTTTATAAAATAAAGCCGTCAATTCTTCTTCCTGCTGCAATTGTAATCGGTCTTCTTTTCGGATATGATACAGACGCTGGAAATCTTCTTTCTGTTGAAAGAGCAGTTAACCATTTTCCGTTCTTCCTTATTGGCTACTACTTTAACAAGGATTGGCTTTTAAAATTCCGAAATAAATGGACGCAAATAGCTTCTGTTGTAATTTTGTTGGTATCGGTAGTTACAGCTTATTTTTGCTTGGATATGATTCCTTCAAGAGTTATCACAAGTAACTACAGCTATCATAAATCTTTGTTCGCAACAATGGATCCTCAGCTTCCTATCTTTTCCGAAAAGCCTCTTTGGTTCCTTAACAGACTTATCTTTTACATTATAGCTGTTATTCTTTGCGCTTGCTTTATGCTTCTTGTCCCCAGAGGAAAAGCCTTTTTCTCAAAGCTTGGATCAAGAACACTTCAGGTCTACATTCTCCACAGATTCTTATATTTAGCAGAGCTTGAATACGGCTGGTGGAAACCGTTTAACTCAATTACAGGATTCTTCATTCTTGCAGCTATTTCAATAGTTATAACATTCATTCTCTCTTTGAAAATTTTTGAATACCCATTTAAATGGCTTGGCAAGATAAGCATTAAAAAGATTGAAAAGCCGGACTTACCGGAGGTGAAAGTATAATGAAACTTACAGACGATTTGATACTTCAAAACGACCTTGATTATCTTTCAAATGATAATCAGATTCCATGGAACTTACTTGCAAAAAAATCTGTACTCGTCACAGGAGCAACCGGTCTTATCGGTAGTCAGCTTGTACTTGCACTCTTGAATGCTAATTTAAAAAACAACCTAGGTCTCACGGTTTATGCCGTTGTAAGAAACAGAGAAAAGGCTGAAAAAATTTTCAAGTATGCAGACAACGACGCTCTTAAATTTGTTGTTCAGGATATTTTAGAACCATTTGAAATCAATGAAAAAATAGACTATATTATCCACGGCGCCAGCATGACCGGATCAAAGGATTTTGTAGATTATCCTGTTGATACGATTAAAACTGCTATTTCAGGAACTGAAAACATTCTTGAGCTTGCAAAATCTCAGCAGATAAGCGGTATGGTTTATTTGTCATCGCTTGAGGTTTACGGAGTTGTGGACTTTAGCATCAAAAAGGTTTCTGAAAATATGTTTGGAAGTATTGACCCTATGAGCGTACGAAGCAGCTATTCCGAAGGAAAGAGAATGGTTGAATGTCTGTGTGCTTCATATGCTTCGCAGTATTCCCTTCCTATCAAGGTTGCAAGGCTATGCCAAACATTCGGTACAGGAGTTTCCTATTCGGACAACAGAGTTTTTGCTCAATTTGCAAGAAGCATTATTGAAAGCCGGGATATTGTTTTAAAAACTGACGGAAGCACGGAGCGAAATTACTGTTATGTTCGTGATGCAATAAGCGGAATTCTGACAATTCTTCTCAAAGGTGAAAGTGGTCAGGCTTACAATGTGGCAAATAAGGATACGCTTATTTCAATTAAAGATATGGCACAGCTTCTTATTGACCGCTATCCTCAAAGCGGATCAAAGCTTGTATTTGATATTGCCGAGGACGTTACAAAGCTTGGCTATAATCCAAAGGTTAAGATGAATCTTGCAACAGAAAAGCTTGAAGCTCTCGGTTGGAAAGCAACCGTTGGTCTTGAAGAGATGTTTGACAATCTCATTGTCGGCATGAAAAATCAAAGATAAATTAAATTCATATAAAAAGCCCTTATCACTAATGATTGGGGCTTTCAGTCTGTAAAAACCTTGTAGTAAATCAAAATGGGGATGCTTTCACTTGCAAAGCATCCCCTCTTTT
>CABUAH010000022.1 GCA_902489475.1 uncultured Oscillospiraceae bacterium
TATGGATGATTAATAAACTAAGCTCTTTTTGAATGTTTATGGCTTTATATCTTCCGATAAAACAAAACATGATAAATACCATTAAAATGCCTGCATATTTAAAGAGCATTTTTTAACATATCTCCTCTCACTTCTTTTACCTCACAAATTTGTCTTTCTTTTGAAAGACAAATAATATAATCAAAAAACTTTTTCTTAATCATCTTTTTTATCAAATTTTTTTGTATTGCTTCCTCGGTTGTTGAAGCGTGCGTTGTTGCAATCAGCTTAACACCTGAATTGAATAGATATTCAAATGAGGGAAACTCGCTCTTTGCCCCGATTTCATCACATACAATAAACCTTGGGGATAAAAGCCGAACCGCTCGCTTTATTCCCTCCTCTTTTGAAACTCCGCTTAACACGTCCGTAAACTTTCCAACGTCATTTTCTATTATCCCTCTGTCAGACGCTGCAATCTCATTTCGTTCATCAATTAAAGTAACAGAATATTTGTTTCCGAGCTCTCTTGTCAAATCTCTTAAAACTGTTGTTTTTCCGCTTGCAGGAGGTCCACATAAAAGCAAACTGACAGGTTCTTTGAAATTTATTTTTTCTAATATATTTCTTGAACAATATTTGACTTCTCTTGAAATTCTTATGTTTACACCTGTCACATCGCTGATTCTTGATATTTCTCCGTTGTCATAAATAAATGACGAAGAAAAACCAACTCTATTTCCTCCTTTTGTTGTAATAAATCCGTTTTTCAACTCCTCTTCAAAGCTGTACAGCGAATTGTCAAATGAACACATATAAGTGTACTCTATATCATTTTTATAAACCTTTATTGCATTTACTGATGAGAGGGATAAATTCCCGCCATATGTAACAAAAAACTCGTCAGTTTCCGTTTTAACTGTCAAATAATTGCCTGCTCTAAGCCTTATTTCACTGATACGCATCAAATCTGTTATACTCAGCTTCTCAATTGCATTTTTCAGTCCCAGCGGCAGCAAATCAAGTGCATATAAATATTTATTATTCATAAACAGTTCCTTTCCTTGTGTTTACTTCTTACACAATAGTATGTGACAAGTTGTCCCATTATGACAATAAAAAAATCTCCGGTTTTATCCGGAGATCTATGTCTGATATAAAGTTATGTATTGTTTTATGCTTCTAAATGTTTTTTGATTTGAAGCATTATTGCACACTCGAGACGCTTTTGCATTAGCTTGCAGGAAAGCTTATGTGCTTTTAAAATATCCCCCTCATAGATGAAGTTATTTGCATTGCAGCCACCGGAGCAATAAAACTTTGCCCAACATTTTTTACAATCGTCCTTGGCATAAACGTGAGTATTAGCAAATTTCTCTTTAATGCTGTTATCAAATGTTCCGTCCTCAAGATTTCCCATTTTAAACTCAGGTATTCCGACAAACTGGTGACAAGGATAAATGTCTCCATCAGCTGTAACAGCAACATATTCATTTCCGCTTCCGCAGCCACGAAGTCGCTTAATTGCGCAAGGTCCTTGATCTAAATCCAGCATGAAATGGAAGAAGTTGCAAAAGCCGCCATTCTCTCTGATCTTTTCAAGCTTATCAGCCAAAACCTCATATTCCTTATAAATAGCCTCAAGATCATCCTCAACGATTGCATAAGGCATTTCCTTATCCGCCATAACCGGTTCAACAGAAACCTGGTCAAAACCAAGCTCATAAAGATGCATTACATCATTCGAGAAATCAAGGTTATACTTCGTAAATGTTCCTCTTACATAGTAATCTTTATCGCCGCGTTTAGATACAAGCTTTTTGTATCCTTCAAGTATTTTATCATAACTTCCTGTGCCATCGACACGAACACGAAGTCTGTCATTGACTTCCTTTCTACCGTCAATTGACAAAACAACATTTGACATTTCTTTATTTATAAAGTCTATTTTTTCGTCAGTCAAAAGCATTCCGTTGGTTGTAATTGTAAATCTGAAATTCTTGTTATGTTCTTTCTCTTTGCCTCTTGCATATTCAACAATTTGCTTAACAACATCAAAGTTCATAAGCGGCTCGCCGCCGAAAAAGTCCAGTTCAAGATTGACTCTGTCACCTGAATTTTCAATAAGAAAATCAATAGCTTTCTTTCCGGTTTCAAAAGTCATAAGCTTTCTGCCCTCGCCGTAATCTCCTGTTGAGGCAAAACAGTACTTGCATCTTAAGTTGCAGTCATGTGAAATAAGGAGACACATAGCTTTTATCGGAGAAACAACTGAATACTTTGCAAACTTTTCATAGTCGTCATCAGAAAACAAAATTTTGTCATTATAAAGCTCTTGTATCTCTTCAAAAGCTTCTTTAATATCTTCAGCACTGTATTTACTTGATAAAGCGCTGAGAGCAGTATTTAATTTTTCCTCGTCAAAAGGCGGTTGAGCAAAATCCAGCAAATCATATGTAAGCTCGTCAACGCTGTGAACACCACCGGAATTGACATCCAGCACGATATAAAAACCGCCCAGTTTAAATTTATGAATCATTTGTAAAACCCCTTTAAAATCGACTAAAATAAAAGGACGGAAAACACCGTCCTTTTAAATAGATCATCTTTTTAATTGTGTTACTTAATCATGCTTGCAACTTCGTCAGCAAAGTTGTCTTCCTTCTTCTCAACGCCTTCTCCACGCTCAAAACGAACGTAGTCAACAACCTTGATAGAACCTCCGAGCTCCTTAGCTACAGCTTCAACATGCTTTCCTACAGAAACCTTATCGTCTTTTACGAAAGCCTGCTCAAGCAAGCAGTTTTCAGAATAAAACTTGCTGATCTTTCCATCAACGATCTTGACCTTAACCTGTTCAGGCTTGCTAGCCATCTTAGGATCTTCAGCCATCTGAGCGAGCATAATCTTCTTCTCTTCTTCAAGAGCATTGTCAGGAACAGAAGCTCTGTCAAGATAAGACGGATTCATAGCAGCAACCTGAAGTGCACAGTCCTTACCAACCTCGAATACCTTATCAACATCAAGATCAGTATCAAGCTTAACCATAACACCGATGCTTCCGCCTCCGTGAACGTAAGGAACCAAAACTCCTTCAAATCTCTTGAAACGGCGAATAACCATGTTCTCTCTGATTTTGATAAATAAATCCTGCAAAGCTTCCTCTACAGTCTTATCACCGCCTGAAATAACAGTTGCCTTAAGAGCATCTATATCAGCAGGGTTCTTCTCGATAACAGTCTTAGCAACAGCTGCAACAAAAGCTTTGAATTCTTCGTTGTTTGCAGCAAAGTCAGTCTCAATGTTGACCTCAACAACTGCACCGACATTTCCCTCAACAACAGAAGTTACAATACCCTCTGCTGAAACACGGCCGCTCTTTTTAGCCTGTGTAGCAAGTCCCTTTTCACGGAGAATGAGTATTGCTTTCTCAGTATCACCCTCAGCTGCCTCAAGCGCTTTTTTACAATCCATCATTCCAACGCCTGTGGATTTCATTAAATCTTTGATTTCCGCTACGGATACCTTTCCCATTTTTATATTCCTCCAAATGTAAAATCGAAATTAAATCAAATTATTCAGCGTCAGCTGTTTCCTCTGCTGAATTCTCTTCCTCGGCCTGTGCCTCAGCTTCAGCAGCACCGGCTTCACCCTGTCTTCCTTCGATAATAGCGTCTGCCATTGCTCCTGCAATAAGCTTTACTGCACGGATAGCATCATCGTTACCTGGAATAACATAATCAACTTCATCAGGATCACAGTTTGTATCAACAATAGCTACAACCGGAATGCCAAGTCTTTTTGCCTCTGCAACTGCAATCTTCTCTTTTCTCGGGTCAACAATAAATAATGCGCCCGGAAGCTCTTTCATATTTTTAATACCGCCAAGGAATTTTTCAAGCTTCTCAATTTCAAGATTGAGCTTAACAACTTCCTTTTTAGGAAGAAGATCGAATGTTCCGTCTTCTGCCATTGTATGAAGCTGCTCAAGTCTTCTGATTCTCTGCTTGATTGTCTTGAAGTTTGTCATCATTCCGCCGAGCCATCTTGCATTAACATAATGTGCATCAGCTCTTAATGCTTCTTCCTTAACGCTGTCGCTTGCCTGCTTCTTAGTACCTACAAATAAAATTTCCTTACCTTCAGCAGATATGTCTCTGATAAACATATAAGCTTCCTCGAGCTTCTTAACTGTCTTTTGAAGGTCGATAATGTAAATACCGTTTCTTTCTGTGAAAATGTACGGAGCCATTTTCGGGTTCCATCTTCTTGTCTGGTGACCAAAATGTACACCAGCTTCAAGAAGCTGCTTCATTGATACTACTCCCATTGTGTAGTTCCTCCTATTGGTTTAAATTTTCCTCCGCATATCTTAGCTCAAGCGCTACCCGAAGTATCGGGAACCACGCCCAAAAAATATGCGTGCGAATTGCTTAAATATTATACCACTTTTTACATATTATTTCAACAAAAACTATATTGTTTACTTTAACAAATTTTTAAGCTCAAATCTTTTGCTTTTTGTGCATATTTTGCTATTAGCGAGATTAACAAGAATTGTATCCTCTCCAATCAAATCAATATCACAAAAATCAATAACTAAATCGTCATCTCTCCCCAAAAGCCCGAATGCTCTCGGTCTTCCGAAAACGACAATTGATTCAACCCCACGTCCGTCAAAATTCATTACAACATCGTCAACATAACCGATTCTTGAGCCGGTCTGCCTATCTATTACTTCTTTGTCTTTTAACTCATTAAAGCTAAACAGCATATAACTCACCTCGTATAAATGTATATGTCAGAAAAGATACTTTAATGAAAAAAGACAGGCATCAAAATTGACACCTGTCTTATTTTTGATTAATATTTTCTCTTACGAGCAGCTTCTGACTTTTTCTTACGCTTTACAGAAGGCTTTTCGTAATGCTCTCTTTTACGAACCTCAGCGATAACGCCGTCTTTAGCGCAGCTTCTCTTAAATCTTTTAAGAGCTGTATCGAGAGTTTCGTTTTTACCAACACGAATTTCTGCCATAGTTAAATTCCCTCCCTTTGTCACATATAACAGAGGACCTTGCTGATATAAGGCTTAAGTGTAAGTGAATAGTGAAGGCTTGGTTAACCCATAACTGAGCTTTTCGCTCTTTCCTCTGCGTTTCCACAAAAGCTATAAATCAACTAAAGTATACAAGACATTATACAACAGAAATTTAATAATGTCAAGAAAATTTAAAAATAATTTTTATTACTTAACAACAAGATTGACAAGCTTACCCGGAACGTAAATTTCCTTAACAATTGTCTTTCCTTGAATAGCTTCTGAAATTTTAGAATCCTGCTTTATTAAAGCAATAACTTCGTCCTTCTGAGCAGTTCTTGAAATTACAGCTTTAGCCTTTACTTTACCGTTTATTTGAGCGACAATTTCAACCGTATCATCTACGCAGAGCGATTCGTCATAGTCAGGCCACTCGCTTTCATTTAACATTCCGCCGAAATTTAAAATCTCATAAAGTTCTTCGGTAATATGAGGAGCAAATGGATTCAAGAGAGTAATAAGTGTTTTCATCTCTCCTCTTGTAATACTCTTCTTAAGATAAATTTCATTTAAAAGCGTCATCATTGCAGCAATCGCAGTGTTGAACTTAAGATTTTCTATATCACTCGATACTTTCTTTATCGTCTTGTGCATTAATGACTCAAGGTCTTTTGAATAGTTTTCATCATCTGTGAGCATATCCTGAAGTGCCCAAACTCTATCCAAAAACTTTTTACATCCCTTAATTGACGATTCCTGCCATGGAGCAGCTTTTTCATAATCGCCCATAAACAAAACATAAAGCCTTAAAACATCTGCGCCATATTCTGCAACAACATCGTTAGGATCAACTACATTTCCCCTCGATTTGCTCATCTTTTCTCCGTCAGAACCCAAAATAAGTCCTTGAGCTGTTCTCTTTTTATAAGGCTCTGATGTCGGAACAAGTCCTAAATCATACAAGAATTTATGCCAAAAGCGAGAGTAAATCATATGCCTTGTAACGTGTTCCATACCGCCGTTATACCAGTCAACAGGCATCCAGTATTTGAGTGCTTCTTCCGATGCAAAAGCATTATCATTGTTAGGATCACAATATCTAAGGAAATACCAAGAAGAACCTGCCCATTGAGGCATAGTATCTGTTTCACGCTTAGCGTCATGCCCGCATTTAGGACATTTGCAATTTACAAAGCTATCAATTCTCGCAAGCGGACTTTCTCCGTCAGTTCCTGGCTTAAAATCCTGCATACTGGGAAGTCTTAGCGGAAGCTCGTCGTAAGGTACTGCAACCATACCGCAGTGAGGACAATGAACAATAGGAATAGGCTCTCCCCAGTATCTTTGACGATTAAACGCCCAGTCTTTCATTTTGTACTGAACACCCTTTTCACCACAGCCTAATTTTGCAAGAACTTCAAGCATTTTTTCGATTGCGTCTTTTTTGTTGGTAATTCCGTCAAGCTCTCCGGAATTAACCATTTCACCGTCGCCTGTATAAGCTTCCTTTGAAATATCTCCGCCCTTAATAACTTCTATTATATCAATTCCGAATTTCTTCGCAAATTCATAATCTCTTGTGTCGTGTGCAGGAACAGCCATTATAGCTCCGGTTCCGTATCCCATCATTACATAATCAGAAATGTAAATAGGAATTTCCTTTCCGGTAATCGGGTTAATTGCTGTGAGTCCTTCTATTTTAACTCCTGTCTTTTCCTTAATGAGTTGTGTTCTTTCAAATTCACTCTTTTTAGCACACTCAGCTTTATAATCATCAAGTGCGCTTATATTTGAAATACTATCCCTGTACTTTTGTATAATAGGGTGTTCAGGTGCGATAACCATAAATGTTACTCCGTAAAGAGTATCGGGACGAGTTGTATAAATTTTAAGCTTTTCATCATGCTCTTTGACTTTAAAATCTACAAAAGCACCTGTTGATTTACCGATCCAATTTTCCTGCTGAAGCTTGATATTCGGAAGATAGTCAACTTCTTCAAGACCCTGCAAAAGCTTATCAGCATACTCGGTAATTCTTAAATACCAAACCTCTTTTGTCTTTTGAATAATGTCGCTGTGACATATGTCGCACTTTCCACCCTGAGAATCTTCATTAGAAAGAACAACCTTACAGCTTGGGCAATAGTTAACCAAAGTCTTGTCCCTGAAAACAAGACCGTTTTCAAACATTTTTAAGAATATCCACTGGGTCCACTTGTAATATCCCTCGTCGGTTGTATCAATTACTCTGGACCAGTCAAAAGAAAATCCGACACTCTTTAACTGATTTGTAAATTTAACGATATTTTCATCTGTAATCTGTCTTGGATGAACGCCAAACTTAATTGCTGAGTTTTCCGTCGGCAAACCGTAAGCGTCAAATCCTATTGGAAAAAGCACATTATAGCCCTGCATTCTTCTTTTACGGCTTACGACCTCAAGTCCGGAATACGCTTTTATATGACCGACGTGCATTCCGTGTCCGGATGGATACGGGAATTCAACTAAGCCGTAAAACTTAGGCTTTGAGTAATCATTGCTCGCTTCAAAGGTCTTTTTCTCTTCCCATATATTTTGCCACTTTTTTTCAACTTCTTTAAAGTTGTACTTCATAAAAATCCGTCCTTTCAAATATGTCTACAGTAAAGATTCAACGTCAATTTCATCGCCGTCATTCCAAAGGCGCTCAAGATTATAAAATTCTCTAGTTTCCTTATAGAAAACGTGAACCACTATATCGCCGTAATCTAGAATTATCCAGTTAGCGCCCTGATAGCCCTCCGTTCTCAAGGGAGTAACTCCTGCCTCTTTCATTTTAAACTCAATTTCATCTGCAATTGCCTTGGTTTGCGTTGACGAGTTTCCGTTAGCTATCACAAAATAGTCAGAAATTATTGTCAAATCTGAAATTTTGATTATTTTAATGTCATCGGCTCTTTTTGAATCAGCTGCTTTTGCTATTATCTTTAATCTTTCATTTTGATTCATTAAATTTCTCCTTTATAATAAATTCATTATAAGCATTAACGGTTGAGGAAAAAATAAAATTTCCCTTTTCAGTATTGGAAATAATCTGAAACTTAAGCGCTTCAAGCATCGCTCTGTTTATGCTCTTTGAACTCAGCCTGCGCATTTTTGAAACTCCGTCATATGTTCTGTCTGCTGAGATTAAATCAGCCAAATAAACAATCTGTTCAACAAGCGACATCTTCTCCGAACATACTGTGTGAAATCTAATCGCTCTTACAATTTCTTCATCAGTTATTCCCAGTTCTTTTTGTACAAAAACACTTCCGGCAATCGCATGATACATATTAGGTGTTCTAAGTTCCAAAGGATCAACGTAAAGCTTAGACTCTCTTATTAAATTGAGCTGTTCCACACCGGTCATCTCTTTACAAACATCGTGTAAAATTCCTGCAACAGCTGCCTTTTGAACATCTGCACCGTGCTTTGCCGCAAGTCTTGCCGCAGCATTTGAAACGTTTACTGAGTGTTTATATCTTTTCGAAGATAAAACCGACTTTAAAAATTTCTTATACTTTGTAATATCATTATCATTTGTCATTGTATACATCATTCTCCGAGATATATTTTACTACTAAATCATCTAAAAAGCAAGACAAATCTTCGCTGTTATGAATACGCTCACGAATACAAGATGAAGAAATGTCAAGCGGATCTGTATTAACTATAATTACATCTCCGCCGATGCGTCTGAGTTTTTCGGCAGCAACCGAAAGCTTTGACGTATCATTATCACTTCTTGATATGCAGACCAGCGAACAGATAGACAATATTTCTTTATATTCATACCACTTTTCAAAGCAAAGCAGCATATCGCTTCCCATGATAAAAAAAAGCCTGAATTTGTCCTTAGGATAAATTTGCATAAGTTTTCTAAGCGTATATACAGAATAGCTCTTTCCCTTAGACTTTAATTCGATGTCGCTTACCACAGCTTTTTTTATATTTCTTACAGCAATTCGGCACATATTAAGTCTATCAATATCACTTGCAAGCTCGTTAACAGTTTTATGGGGAGGAAGCTTATCGGGAATAACTAAAATTTCATCAAATGTAAGCACAGAGTCGATTTCCTCTATACACTTAATATGCCCTTTATGAATCGGATTAAATGTTCCCCCGAAAATTCCTATCTTCTTCATTTTGGAGGATTGATTTTAGGCTCTTTAGGATTTTTCTTGTAAAGAATCAAAACAGAACCTATAGCACAAACAGGCTCGGCATTTATCTTATCGCTTATCTCCGAAAGCGCTTCTTTCGCAGAATACAAAGAATTGTCCAAAACCTTTACTTTCATAATTTCGTGTACTCGTAAATAATCGTCAATTTGAGCTACCTGTGCATCGCTTAATCCGCCCTTACCAATTTGAAAAACAGGCAAAAGCGAGTTTGCAAGTGATTTTAAGTAAGCTCTTTGTTTTGATGTCAGCATAAATTCTCTCCTAATTTTAATATTTCAGTTAATTTTTCAACTGCATTTCCTCTGTGGGAAACAGCATTTTTTTCTTCATCAGTCATCTGGGCTAAAGTCTTATTATTATCATATATAAAAATCGGATCATATCCAAAACCGTTACTTCCCTTTTCTTCATATCCGATTTTTCCTTCGCAGTATCCTTCGGCAGTTATTTTTTTGCCGCTTGGACAGATAAGACAAATCGAGCATACAAATCTAGCCTGTCTTTTATCACCCGGCACATCTATCATTTCAGCAAGAATTTTTTTGCATCTCTCACCCTCAGGCGCATATCTTGCAGAGTAAATTCCCGGACGTCCGTCAAGTGCCATAACTTCAAGTCCGCTGTCATCTGCAAGAACATAAGATGCAGTAATATCGTGAATGGCTTTTGCTTTTAAATATGCATTTTCCGAGAAGCTTGTCCCTGTTTCTTCAACATCTATATTGATGCCTGCTTCACTCTGGGATAAAACCTCAAAACCCAATGAACCGAAAATTTCAGTGTATTCCTTTACTTTACCTTTATTATTTGTAGCAAGAATAAGTTTCATAATTTCTCTTTCCTATTCAAAAAGTGCCTCGGCAAAATCGTGCGAGTTAAACGCTTGAATATCCTCAATTTTTTCTCCTGTTGTAATAAGCTTAACAGGTATCTTTAAATCTTCAGTTATAGAGATAACAATTCCACCCTTAGCTGTTCCGTCAAGCTTTGTCAAAATAATTCCTGTGATATTTGCAACCTCATTAAACTGACTCGCCTGATTTACTGCGTTTTGTCCGATTGTAGCGTCAAGTGCAAGCAAAACCTCCAAAGAACAGCCCTCTGCTTTTTCATGAACGATTTTAGATATTTTCTTCAGCTCATCCATTAGATTCTTTTTGTTGTGAAGTCGCCCTGCTGTATCGCAGATAACTACATCAACACCTCTTGCCTTTGCTGCAGTAAGAGCATCATAAACAACAGCGGCAGGATCTCCGCCCTCTTTGTGCTTAATTATATCAACGCCAGCTCTTTGAGTCCAAACTTCAAGCTGATCAATAGCAGCCGCACGGAAAGTATCAGCCGCCGCCACAAGTACTTTTTTGCCCTCATTTTTTAGTTTATAGCTAAGCTTTCCGATCGTAGTTGTTTTACCTACACCGTTTACGCCTATTACCAAAATAACCGACGGTGAAGTAGATAAGTCAAGAGGTGTGTCTTCTCCGAGCATTTCAGTAATAACTTCTTTCAATAAATCTTTGATTTTAGCCGGATCTTCTATTTTGTTAAGTTTAACTTTTTCTCTTAGCTGTTCACATATTCTCATTGATGTATTTACTCCGATATCCGACATGATGAGGGTTTCCTCAAGTTCCTCGAATAACTCTTCATCAATTTTTGTAAAAGCACCGAGCATTTTATCTATTTTTCCCAAAAAAGAATCCTTGGTCTTTTTCAGACTGTCCTTTAACTTTTGAAAAAGTCCCATTTTATTCCTCCTAATCCATTTCAATCTGAGTTTGTGAAGCATCAAGTCTTAAGAGCTTTGACACACCTTTTTCCTGCATTGTAACACCGTATAAAACATCCGCTTCTTCCATTGTTCCTCGCCTGTGAGAAACCAAAATGAATTGTGTTTTATCAGAGAAGTTTCTCAAATACTGAGCATACTTTGTTACGTTCACATCATCAAGAGCTGCCTCAATCTCATCAAGAATACAAAACGGCGACGGCTTTACTTTTAAAATTGCAAAGTATATAGCTATTGCAACAAAAGCCTGCTCTCCACCCGAAAGACTTAAAAGATTCTTAATAACCTTTCCCGGAGGTGCAACTTTTATTTCAATTCCTGATTCAAGGATATGTTCAGGATCAGTCAATACAAGTTCTCCGCTTCCTCCTCCGAAAAGTTCAGCAAATATAACCTTGAAGTTTTCATTGATTTTATTAAAGTTGTCAGAGAAAATAGCAATCATTTGCTCTGTCAAATCAGCAATAAGCTTTTCAAGGTCAGCTTTTGATTTCAGCACATCCTTAAGCTGTGTGGAAAGAAATTCGTATCGCTCTGACACTTCTTTATACTCTTCAATCGAATCAATATTTACCGAGCCCAAAGCACGAATCTTGTTCTTAATAGAGTTAAGCTCTTTGGTCGCCTCTGATATGTTTTCAACAGGCCGTGAAAGCTTAAGTGCCTCGCTTCTTGTAAGCTCGTATTCATCATACAATGATGAAAGAATTTTTTCAATTTCATTCTCAACACTCAGCTTCTTCTCACCCGAACGCTCAATCTCTCTTGACACATTTTCTCTTTCGGAAATTTTTATCTTTTGGTAAGCACGAAGCTTTGAGCTTTGAGCTTCAAGCGTTTGATACTGAGATTGACACAGCTTAATCTCTTTTTCAGCGTCTTTAATACTTTCTTCAGAGCTTTTAGCAGCTGATTTTAAATCTTTGATTTCTTCCTCTTTAATGGAAATCTGCTCTTTTTGCTCCATTATTTTCAAAGAAAGCTTTACTTTCATATTATTGGAATTCTCAACCGACTCCTTAATTTGTTCAACGGAAAGAAGTATAGTCTGTTCATCCTTTGAAAGTGAAATAGCTTCAATTTTAAGATTGCTTAGCTTTGCGGATAGCTCTTGGCGCTTATCCTTATAAGACTGAAGACGGGACAAGCTGTCAGACGCTTTCTTTTCATAAGCTTTTATATTTTCTTCAGTCAAAACAAGCTCGTCAGACGATGCTTTTACAGTTTCCTTGGCTTTTATAATTTTCTTATTAAAGCTGTCAATTTGAGAATCATAATTATCAAGTCTATTGTCATATTGTTTTGACAAGTCAGAAAGCCTTGTAAGTTCAGATTCAAACCTAACCATATCTTCCTTGTGTTCGTTTTGAATCGCTCGCTCACCGTCGATATCAAACTTAAGCTTTGTTATTTCTTCTTTTAATCCTGTAAGCTCCTTATCAAGCTTTTCATTCTC
The DNA here is from genome assembly GCA_902489475.1 of uncultured Oscillospiraceae bacterium. Lineage (GTDB taxonomy): Bacteria > Bacillota > Clostridia > Oscillospirales > Ruminococcaceae > UMGS1601. The sequence goes on from CABUAH010000022.1 coordinate 12,473, forward strand.
ATTCTGCGACTTTAATAGCTCAGAATTGATTTTGTCAATCTCATTTTTTCTCGACAGTATACCGGTCGATCTCGATGCGCTTCCGCCTGTAAACGATCCGCCAGCATTAATAACCTGTCCGTCGAGAGTAACAATCTTAAAGGAGTAATTATTAGCTTTAGCTATAACAACAGCACTGTCAAGATCCTCAGCAACTACAATTCTTCCTAAAAGATTTGAAATTATATTTTTATATTTATCATCAAAGCTTACAAGCTTGTCCGCTGTTGAAATAAAGCCTTGAAAAGAATTTAAATGATTAGCATTAAGTTCTCTGGGCTTAATTGAAGTAAGTGGCAAAAAAGTTGCTCTTCCGCCCTTAATTTCTTTAAGATGACGGATACATCTTTTTGCCGTTTCTTCATTCTCAACAACAATATTCTGCATTGCTGCACCGAGTGCAGTTTCGATAGCAATGCTGTACTTGGCATCAACTGTAATAATCTGTGCAACGGAACCTAAAATTCCGCTTATACGCCCTGATTTTGAAGCTTTTATTATCTGTTTTACGCTGGCAGAAAATCCCTCCAGAGAGTTTTCAAGATCCCTTAAAATCAAAAGCCTGTTTTTAAGCTCACCAATTTTAAGTTTTATGGAATTAAACTCACCTGCCTTCTCATCATACTGACTTTGCTTGCTGTCAAAAAGTTTTGTAAAACCTAAAATTCTGTTTGAATGCTCGTTAAGTTTTTCCTGTGCCGCAGAAAAAGCAACATTAATCTCCGTACGCTCTTTTAAAATTTTGTTCTGCTCTTGCTCAGCTTCAGCGATATACTTTTCGCCCTCTAAAATTTGTTTTTCGTATTCGCTAATGTTATTTTGCTCATTTGCAATAGTAAACTCAAGCTCGCTTTTTTTGATATACAATGAGTTAATATTCTGAGAATTCTGCTTTAAACCTTGGTCAAATTCACTTTCTTTACTCTCAGTTCCAAAAAGCTCTTCCTGAGTTTTTTCGGTTTGTTTATTAAGGGTGTCAATCTGATCTCTTATTTTTGCAAGTTCAGCTTCCTTTTCTTCTATTTTTACCTTAAAGTCTTCCGAACTGCTGTCAAATTCTTTTACCGAAAGAGTATTTTCAACAATCTGAGAATTGATATGTTCAATATCATTTTGAAGCACAGCTATTTTTGCATTAATATCTCCATGACCTTGTTCGGCTAAATGTATTTTCTCTCTTAAAGAATCAATTTTATCATTACATCCTGCACGCTCAAGGTTACTTTTATCAATACTTTCATCAAGCTCGTCAAGCTCCCTTGTAAGCACCTCATATTCATTTTGTGCTGTTAAAAGCTTTTCTTCAAGGCCCGACAGTTTTTCCTTGAACTCATTATATTTATAGACGCTAAGCGATACATCCAAATCCTTTTTAACATCTCTTAGCTCTAAATACTTCTTTGCTTTTTCAGACTGTGTTTTAAGAGGACCTACCCTGCTTTCAAGTTCACTCAGTATATCATTAAGTCTTAAAATATTGTCCTGTGCGTGTGAGAGTTTTCTTTCACTCTCAAGCTTTTTATATCTAAACTTTGATATGCCGGCAGCCTCTTCAAAAATTTCTCTTCTTTCTGTGGACTTGCTTGAAACAATATCGGCAATTTTACCCTGACCTATAATTGAATAGCCGTCTTTTCCAAGACCTGTATCCATAAAAAGCTCTATAACATCTTTTAATCGAACCTGCTCGCCGTTTATTATGTATTCGCTGTCACCGTTTTTATAAAGTTTTCTGGAAACGGAAACAAGATCGTCGTCACGGTTAAGCGCTCTGTCGGAATTTTCAATATTGAGTGTCACCTGTGCAAATTTTCCTGCCTTTCGAGTTTGAGTTCCCGAAAAAATGACATCTTGCATATTTGAGCCTCTGAGGCTTTTAGAAGATTGTTCTCCCAAAACCCATCTTACAGCATCGCCGATATTACTTTTTCCGCTTCCGTTCGGACCGACAACACAAGTAAGACCTTTGTCAAAATCCAACGATATTTTGTCAGGAAATGATTTAAACCCGTTAAGCTCCAGTGATTGTAAGTACATCTTTTATAAGTTATAAGTCCGTAAGGTTACAGACATTCTCCTTTCATCAGTGTATCAATTAATTTTAATTTATAAATCGGTATGTTCTTGTCCGGAATAAATCTTATGTAAATTCCGTTTTTTTCAAAATATTTCACATTTTCTCTTTTTTGTCCCAACGCTTTGCTTATGCATTTGTAATTTACTGAAAATCCAAAACTTTTCTCACTTTTATCGTTAATCAGTCTTTTGATCTCATCTCTGTAAATTTTACTTTCGCAAAGCTCTTTAAATGCCGGATGATAATAGCCTGTCACCAGGTTATCTTTCACATCGTTTGAAGCATGAAGTCCACACCGAATAACGTCAATTCCTGAATCTTTAAACATCACGAGCATCTTTGAACACAAACTTATCATTTCGTCAAATTGTATAAGCTTGTACTTTCCATCGGAGTAAAGTGAATGAAGCTTAGTACCGTTTAAAACTGCAACAGGATAAATCCGCACAGTTTTAGGCATCAGCCGAATAATTTCATTTGCTGTAAACAAATCACGCTCAGGAGTTGACATATAAAGTCCCGTCATCATCTGCAAACCCAATTCAAAGTCAAACTCTTTTATAAGCTTTGACGCATTTACAACATCATTTGATGTATGCCCACGCTCATTAGCATTAAGCACCTCATCGCACATACTTTGTGCGCCGAGTTCAATTGCTGTTACCCCATACCGTTTTAAAATATTTAAAACTTCATTATCTATAAAATCAGGACGTGTTGATATTCTTATTCCGTAAAAGCCATTTTCACCTAAAAACTCATTAGCTGTTTTTAAAAGCTCAAGCATATATCCTCGGTCAATTGCAGTAAAACTTCCTCCGAAAAAAGCAATCTCTGTATTCTTTCTGTCTTTGACTTCATGCAAAGCCTTTTTTAAAACCGATCTTACTTCATCAGCTGTCGGCGCCTTTGCCGCACCGCTTATCGTTTTTTGATTACAAAAACTGCAAGCGTGCGGACAGCCGAGGTGCGGAATAAAAATTGAAATATTACTATGTTTCATAACCCATTAAATCAAGCGCCTGCTTAGCTGCCATTTGCTCGGCATTCTTTTTGTTTTTGCCGACGCCTTCTCCGATAACATTTGAATTAAGCATTACCTGAACCGTAAACTGCTTTTTGTGATCAGGTCCTTTTTCATCCTTCAAAACATACTCTACAATTTCTTCGGGATTGCGCTGGATAACTTCCTGCAAAATTGTTTTATAATCAGTCACATGATAATGCTCAGGATCAAAGTCCTTAGGAATAAACTTCAAAACGTACTTTCTTGCAGCATCAAGACCACCGTCAAGATATATAGCTGCAATAACCGCCTCAAAAGCGTCAGAAAGAACAGACGGACGATTTCTACCGCCGGTAGACTCCTCACCCTTACCAAGCATTATATAATCTCCGAGTTTAATTTGCTTCGCAAACTCAAACAAAGCTTTTTCACACACAAGAGAAGCCCTTATTTTTGTTAGCTCACCCTCAGGCAAAAAGGTGTAATGTTCAAAAATATAGTCGGAAACTACAATAGACAAAACGCTGTCGCCCAAAAACTCAAGCCGTTCATTGCTTTTATGGTGCTTTCTGTTTTCATTTACAAAGGAAGAGTGAGAAAGAGCTGTGAAAATCAAATTTTTGTCTTTAAATTTGTAATCAATTATTTCTTCAAATCCAGAAATTTTATCCATTTTTAAACCTTCATTTCTTTTAGTGATTTGCTTATTTCTTCAATAACACTAGCTTCGACAAAGCTTTTCGCTTGAAGTATCGCATGATAAAATGCATTTGCATTTGAGCTGCCGTGCGCTTTAATAACAGGTCTTGCAATTCCTAAGAGCGGCGCTCCTCCATACTCAGAATAATCCATCTTTTTCTTCAGCCCTTTAATTCCGCTTAGCATAAACAACGCACCGAATTTGCTGAAAAAGTTACGAGTCATCATACCTTTTAGCTCTCTTGACATCATTTTACCCATGCCCTCATACATCTTAAGCAGCATATTCCCTGTAAAACCATCTGTAACGCAGACGTCAATGTCTCCGTTCGGCAAATCTCTGGCTTCGATGTTTCCGCAAAAGTTTATCGGTGCATCCTTAAGAAGATTATATGTTAACAGCTCAAGCTCTCTTCCTTTAGACTCTTCCGTACCGATGTTTGCCAGGTAGACTCCCGGATTTCTCCTATGCATAATTTTATCCATGTATATGCTCCCCATTATACCGAACTGTGACAGCATCTCAGGTCGGCAATCATGGTTAGCACCAGCGTCAATAAGCAAAAACGGTTTATTTGATGTAGGAAGCATTGTCGCTATTGCAGTTCTTTTAATACCCTTGATTCTCTTTACGATAAATGTAGCCCCGACAACAAGTGCACCCGTAGAACCGGCAGAAATAAAAGCGTCACCTTTACCTTCGGCAAGCATTTTCATACCGACTGCCATTGAACAATTGCTTTTCGATTTTATAATTTCAGTAGGTTCTTCACAAATATCAATTACAGAATCGGTATGTACAATCTCTAGCCCTTTTAAATCAATATTGTTTCTTTCAGCACAGCTTTTAATTTTGTCCTCATCGCCGACTAAAATCATATGAACATCTTCTAAATTTTCTGTGGCTTTCTTACTACCGAGTATTACTTCAAGCGGTGCGTTGTCACCGCCGAAAGCGTCAATTATTATATTCATACTGCTCTTTACCTCTGTTTTTCGGATTGATTATTCAAAGTGAATTTCAAACTATTTATTCCTCTTTCAGCTATGCTGAGATAGCGTTCAGACTTATTCTTTATTCTCTGCTCTAACGGCGGTAATATTCCCATATTGCATCCCATTGGCTGGAAATTTACAACACTCTCATCGCTTATATATTTTGAAAGTGCACCGATCATTGTATCTCCGGGCAGTGTAAGATAATCTTTGCCCAAAACTTTATTCGCAGCATTTATTCCTGCCATTATTCCGGAAGCCGCAGATTCGATGTATCCCTCAACGCCTGTTATCTGCCCTGCAAAGAAAATATTTTTATGTTCTCTCATATTGAAATGTTCAGTCAAAAGCTTTGGAGAATTGATAAAAGTATTTCTGTGCATAACACCGTAGCGGACAAACTCTGCATTAGTAAGTCCCGGAATAAGCGAAAAAACTCTCTTTTGTTCGCCGAATTTCAAATTTGTTTGAAATCCTACGATGTTGTATAAATTACCTTCCTTGTTTTCCGCTCTCAGTTGAACTACCGCATACGGACGCTTATTAGTTCTCGGATCTATAATTCCGACAGGTTTTAAAGGTCCGAAGCGCATTGTGTCAATACCTCTTTTAGCTAAGACCTCAATCGGCATACAGCCTTCATATACTTTAAAGCTGTCCTTTGAGAAGTGTTTTTCATCGACATCTTTAAGCGGAGCCGATTCTGCGTTTACAAGTTCATTATAAAACCGCTCATATTCATCTTTTTCAAAAGGACAGTTTATATAATCGGCTTCACCTCTGTCGTATCTTGATGCCTTAAAAATTTTTGTTTTATCTAAGCTCTCATATGTTACAATAGGTGCTGCCGCATCATGAAAGTACAAATACTGTTCTGAGCATAAGTCCTTGATACTTTGAGATAAAGCTTCGCTTGTAAGCGGACCTGTGGCAATTACAACATAACCATCTTTGGGGACTTTTTTAACTTCATCGGATATAATTTCAATATTTTTATCGTTTTTTATATATTCCGTTATATAATCGGAAAAAGCTTTTCTGTCAACAGCTAAAGCTCCGCCGGCTGAAACTGCGGTCTTTTCAGCAGCTTTCATTGTAAGTGAGCCTAAAATCCTCATTTCTTCTTTTAACATTCCGGCAGCAGATTCAAGCCTCATTGCTTTTAGTGAATTTGAGCATACAAGTTCCGCAAATCCGTCGTATTTATGAGCAGGAGATTTTTTTTTAGGTTTCATTTCAAAAAGCTTAACCTTAATGCCCTTCAAGGAAAGCTGATAACAAGCTTCAACGCCTGCTAATCCTGCCCCGATAACAGTTACGCTATTCATCGTCTACACTCCTAATGTATCCGCAGCCCTCTTTGTGACAAACAAGACTTCCGTTCTTTCCTCCTTTTTGGAAGAGCGTAGAACCGCAATCCGGACATTTTTTGTCAGTCGGCAAATCCCATGTCATGAATTTACACTCAGGGTTATCTTCGCAGCCGTAATAAACTTTTCCTCTTTTAGATTTTTTCTTCAAAACCTTTTTTCCGCAAAGTGGACAAATTCCACCGCTGTCTATAACAATTGCTTTTGTGTTTTTACAATCCGGAAATCCGGAACAAGCCATAAATTTACCGTACTTTCCAAGCTTTATAACCATAGGTTTTCCGCAAAGCTCGCAAATCTCATTTGTTGTTTCATCGGGAACCTTTATCCTTTTTCCGTCAAGCTCCAGCTCTGCATTCTCTAATGTCTTGGAAAAATCACTGTAAAAGCCCTCCATGACAGAAACCCAGTCCTTTTTTCCACTTTCGACTTCATCAAGGCTTGTTTCCATATTTGCCGTAAATTTCACATCGACAATATTCTTAAACTGTTCGCTCATAAGGCTATTTGTAACCTCGCCCAAAGAGGTTGGTTTAAGCTGTCTTCCGTCACGTTCAACATAATTTCTCGACAAAATCGTTGCGATTGTCGGAACATAAGTAGACGGTCTTCCGATACCTGTTTCCTCAAAAGCTTTTACAAGCGTCGCTTCTGTGTATCTTGCGGGCGGCTGTGTGTAATGCTGATTACCGCTTAGTTTTACAAGTTCGACTTTATCACCTTTATTAAGCTCAGGGATAATAGTTTTTTTGTCTGAGCTGTCTTCCTTTACATCTTCATATAAAATTGTAAATCCGTCAAACTTAACGCTAAATCCTGTCACTCTGAAGATACAACCTGATGCTATTATATCAACAGCAACTGTATTCAATACACATTTAGACATCTGGCTTGCGATAAATCTTTCCCAAATAAGCTTATACAAACGATACTGGTCGCTTGTAACTCCGCTTTGCTTAACATCATTCGGTGTAAGCTCCGGATGGGTAGGACGAATTGCTTCATGAGCGTCCTGAGCATTATTTTTTGATTTATAAATGTTAGGCTTTTTGGGGAGATATTCTTCTCCGTAATTTGCTAAAATAAAGTCCGCAGCAGCATTTCTCGCTTCATCTGAAATTCTAAGGCTGTCGGTTCTCATATAGGTTATGAGTCCCGTTAAACCAAGTCCCTTTATTTCGACTCCCTCATAAAGCTCCTGAGCTATCATCATAGTTCTTCTTGTTTGAAAATTAAGTCTTTTTGAAGCTTCCTGCTGCAAAGTTGACGTTGTAAATGGAGCAGACGGAGAACGCCTTGTTATGCCTTTTTTTACATTATCAACAATATATTCAGCGCCGTTTAGCCTATTTAAAATCTCATCAGTCTGTTCCTTGTTTGAAAGTTCTGCTTTTTTTCCGTCAATTACGGTAAGCTTTGCAGTAAAAGGTTTGTTTGACGATTCCGCCTTTAATTCTGCATCGATTGACCAATATTCTTTAGGGACAAATCGTCTTATCTCTTCTTCTCTGTCACAAATCATTTTTACTGCAACAGATTGTACCCTTCCCGCAGAAAGTCCTCTTCTGATTTTTCTCCACAAAAAAGGAGAAAGCTTATAGCCCACAATCCTGTCTAAAACACGCCTTGCCTGCTGTGCATCAACAAGGTTCATGTCTATCTTTCTCGGATTACTCATACCGGTTTCCACACCAGTTTTGGTTATCTCATTAAATGTAACTCGATTGTTGTCATTAAGATCTAGATCTAAAAGCTGTGCCAAATGCCAGGAAATGGCCTCACCCTCTCGATCCGGGTCGCCTGCTAGGTAAACATGATCATACTTTTTTGCTTTTTTCTTTATATCCTTAATTAAAGATTCTTTACCCTTAATATTTATATAATGAGGTTCAAATTTATTTTCAATGTCAACGCCTAATTTCGATTTTGGAAGATCTCTTAAATGTCCGTTTGAAGCTATAACATCGCTTCCTTTATCAAGATACCTTTTTATCGTTTTAATTTTAGACGGTGACTCTACTATAATCAAATCAGACAATTATATCGCTCCTTTGTCTATAATTACGGGGTAGCCCCATTTTTAATTGAATATCTTCCTCCGGGAAGAGCCTTTACAATTCCGGAAATTTCAAGCTCTGTAAGCTCTAAATTCAACGACATGATGTCAATGCCCGTTATCTCCGAAATTTCGTCAATCAACAAAGTTTTGTTTTTCAGTGACTCAACAACAAGCTTTGAGGATTCACTCAAATCAGAATAATCAACATCAGGTTCAGTTATAACAACTTTGTTTTCAGAAGAAAACTTGCTGTTTTTATTATTTTTCTTTACCCTTGCTCTTTCAAAAGGATTTATTTCACTCGATGAAACGCTGTCTGTAAATCTTTTTGAAAAAGTAAGCCTATGTGAATAATTATTTTTATATTCATTCAGAATATCTCTTGCGCTGAAAACAGGAAGTGCTCCGTCACGCAAAAGTCTTATATTTCCCTCGTAACAAGGATCAAAAACATTACCAGGTGAAAATACAAAAATATCTTTGCCTTGATTTAATGCAAATTCGGCAATACTCAGAGATCCGCTTTTTGCAGCTGCTTGAACAATAACAACACCCAGTCCTAAAGCCGCAATAAGTCTGTTTCGGAAATGAAAATCCTTTGTTCTTGGCTTGTGATTCGGAAAGTATTCGCTTATAACTGCACCGTTTTCAGCAATTTTGTTGACCAAATCACGACTTCCTTTCGGATACTCATATTCAAGTCCACAGCCCAAAACAGCATAGTTCTTGGCACCTCTGTTGTATGCTTCAAAGCTGGCAGTCATGTCTGCTCCAACTTGAATTCCGCTTGCAATCAAAACGCCGGTTTTCACCAAATCACCAACAACGCTTTTTTCAAATTTTTCACTGTATTCCGTTAACTCTCTTGCACCGCAAAAGGAAACTATTACCGATGAATCAATTTCAGATATATCACCTAAAACAAACAGCACGCTCGGCGGATTAAATATATCTTTAAACCTTTGAGGAAACTCATCGTCGTCATAGCAGTATATATTTATTCCCTTAGAATTGCAATAATACACGATCTGCTTAATCTTATCCTCAGTCACGCTCTTCATTCGTGTTCTCTCATCATCGGTAAGTGTCTTAATATTTTCCCTCAGGAAATCAGAGTAAAAGGACTCTATTGACTCATAGCCCGACATTACTTCCCATTTTCTTTTGTTTGCAGGACCGAACGAAGCTGTGATCCACAACCAAAGCTCTTTATTTGTCATTATATCACACTCCGCCTATTTTGTCATTTCCCACATGATTATCGCTGCCGCAACCGATGCATTTAATGATTCCGTGTTACCTTTCATCTTGATAGTGAGCGCTCTTTTGCAAAGAGAAATATTCTCTTGGCTTAAACCGTTTCCCTCGTTTCCGATAACTACCGCACACTTTTCAGAAAAAGCTATATCATTTATACTTTCAGCATTCTCGTTTACAACCGCAGCAAAAGATTCTATACCATTTTGTGCTAAGCAGTCGGCAACTGACGCAAAGCTTTCTTCCTCTATAATTTTCAGTCTGAAAATACTTCCCATTGTGCTTCGTACAACCTTTGGATTGAAAACCTCACAACAGTTTTCGCAAAGAATTGCCGCATCAATTCCAACAGCATCGGCGGTTCTAAGTAATGTTCCGAGGTTTCCCGGATCTTGAATGTTGTTTAAAACCAAAACTTTGTTATCGTTTTTATCAATCGCTTCAAGCCCTCTGGATTTACTTTTTACTATCGCAAAAACGCCCTGTGGCGTTTGAGCATCAGACACCTTTCTTGCAATATCATCCGTTATTTCATAAAAAACACAGGTGTTCACTACGGGTGACAATGTGTCATAATACTTCTCCAAAGCTTGAGTTGATATGAAAACAGACAAAATCTCTGAATTTTCATTAAAAGCCTCCAGCAAAAGCTTTATTCCTTCTATAACAAACGCACCTTTGCTTACTCGTTCTTTTTTAGAAGAAATAAGCTTTGAAAGCTCTTTGATTTTAGGATTGTCCTTTGATTTTAAAAACATAATACTCCGCCTTTTTAACAGAAATACTCTGCATATGTAATGCTAAACGTATTTTTTGCGTTCAAACAAAAACAACAAAACACGCAAGAGAAAATCTCACTGCGTGTTATAAGTTAATTAAAGGGCTGCTTTTGCCTTTTCAACAATTGCAGTAAAACCTGCAGGATCGTTAATTGCAATTTCCGAAAGCATCTTTCTGTTAAGCGTGATTCCAGCTTTTTTAACGCCATTCATAAACTGCGAATAGTTGATTCCGTTGAGCTTGCAAGCTGCTGAAATTCTTGTAATCCAGAGCTTTCTGAAATCTCTCTTCTTAAGTCTTCTTCCGATATATGCATACTGTCCTGACTTCATTACAGCTTCTTTAGCCATTTTGAAGTGCTTGCTTTTTGCTCCCCAATAGCCTTTAGCAAGCTTCAGAGTTTTATTTCTTCTCTTACGAGTCATCATTGCTCCCTTAACACGAGCCATAGTTATTACCTCCTAAATTTTAAATAAATGTTTCCCTACAACTCGTTTATTTGTAAGGGATAAGCTGCTTTACGTTCTTAAGATCAGCGCTGTCTGTATATGCGCCGTTACGCAAAATTCTTTTTCTCTTATGAGCCTTTTGTGTAAGTCTGTGTCTCTTGTTTGTGTGCTGATACTTTACCTTGCCGGAGCCTGTAACCTTAAAGCGCTTTTTTGCACCGGAATGTGTTTTTACCTTTGGCATAATATTTATCCTCCTTAAACAATTTACTTACCGGACTTTGGCAGAACAAACATTACTAAGCTTCTGCCTTCCATTTTTGCAGGTTTGTCAACATTGCCGTATTCCAAAACCGATTCTTTAAAACGATTCAAAAGCTCCTCACCAAGCTGAGGATGAGCAATACCTCTTTTTCTGAATCTTACCGAAACTTTAATCTTATCGCCGGACTTTAAGAATTTTACGGCTTGATTTACTTTAGTCTGAAAATCGTGAGTGTCAATTGTTGACGACATCCTTACTTCTTTTACATCGACAACCCTTTGGTTCTTTCTCGCTTCCTTCTCCTTCTTTGATTGCTCAAATAAGTACTTACCGTAGTCCATTATTTTACAAACAGGCGGCTTTGCGTTCGGAGCAATTTCAACCAAATCCAAATCCTTATCGTATGCAATTTCCAAAGCATCTCTTGCGCTCATCATTCCGAGCTGATTTCCCTCGGAGTCAATAACACGAAATTCTTTTCCCGTAACGGCTTCGTTAATCCTTAGTTCACCTTTGCTAATGTTTACGCACCTCCAAAAAATATTAAAAAAGAGTGCAGATAAAATCCGCACTCATACAATATCGGCAAAGCCGCTTAATACTGTATTAACCTTTTTGCACAATTGCTGAAGGTGAGAACGGAGTTCTGCTTTATTTTTACTAACATAGTATATCAGATTAAACTTCACTTGTCAAGCACTTTTTTCAATTTTTTTACATTAGTACCGCTTATATTATTAAAGTCTATGCGTTACAAATATATCGTAGATAGCCTTAGTAGCCTTTTTAAAGTCATCCTCCTGAACTCCAATGATAATATTAAGCTCGCTTGAGCCCTGATCAATCATTTTAACATTGACATGGCTGTGTGCAAGAGAAGCAAAAATTCTACCAGCCGTTCCTCTGTTTGATTTCATTCCCCTTCCTACAACTGCAATGAGCGCAAGGTCAGATTCAATCTCAACCGAATCGGGATGAACATTTCTATGAAGTCCTGCCAAAATCTCCTGCTCTTTCTTTGCAAACTCCTCCAAATGGACAATTACACTCATCGTGTCAATTCCCGACGGCATATGTTCAAAGGAAATTCCGTTTTTCTCAAAGACCTCTAAAACACGCCTTCCGAATCCAAGCTCAGAGTTCATCATATCTTTTTCTATATTTACAACTGCAAATCCCGTTTTTCCCGCAATTCCCGTAACCGTAAACTCAGGTTTTTGAGAGGTGGATTCAACTATCATCGTTCCGGTATCCTCAGGGGCATTTGTATTTTTTATGTTTATCGGAATTCCTGCTTTTCTAACAGGGAAAATCGCATCTTCATGCAAAACCGTAGCTCCCATATAAGAAAGCTCCCGAAGCTCTTTATAAGTAATTGTAGTAATTGGACGTGGATCTTCTATAATTCTTGGATCGGCAATTAAAAATCCCGAAACATCTGTCCAGTTTTCATACATATCTGCACAAACTGCTGAAGCAACAATAGAACCTGTTATATCCGAACCTCCTCTTGAAAATGTCTTAATAGTATCGTTCGGTGTTGAGCCGTAAAAGCCCGGAATTACTGCATATTCAATGTTTTCAAGCCTTTTTGAGAGAACTTCAATTGTTTTATTGCTGTCATATGCTCCGCTCTCGTCAAAGAAAATAACATCAGCGGCATCGATAAATTCAAAACCAAGATAATTTGAAAGAATAATTCCGTTTAAGTATTCTCCTCTTGATGCAGCATAATCTCTTCCTGCCCTTGCTTCAAAACAAGTTTTAATCTTTACAAATTCATCGTCTAACGAAAGCTTAAGTCCTAAATCCGCAATTATACTGTTGTATCGTTCTTTAATAGGCTTAAATGCCTCTGCAAAATCAGCACCCTTTGACACCTTTGCATAACAATCGTAAAGCATATCCGTAACTTTTATGTCATCTTTAAATCTTTTTCCCGGAGCAGACGGAACTACATATCTTCTGTCGCTCTCAGATTTAATAATGTCGTATACTTTTTTAAACTGATGGGCGTCTGCAAGAGAGCTTCCGCCAAACTTTACTACTTTTACCATGAAGTCTATCCCCTTTTAAATTACTCACTTTTATATTATATAAAAAAATATTATTTTCGTCAATTGTGATTAAATACAAATTAAGAAATTGTGTTTCCATGCTTTTTGTTGAAAAACAACTGTACGCCTGTCAAAAACACTTATATTAGGTTTTTAAGATTATTAGCCAGAGCTATGAAATCCTCCATATTCATCTGCTCAGGGCGAATGGTTTCTTTAAGATTTGACCTATTTATTGCTTTATATACCAAATCTTTGCTGACATTAAAATATGATGAGACAGAGTTGGCAAGCGTTTTTCTGCGCTGAGAGAAAGCAGCTTTCACTGTTTTAAAAAAGAAATCCTCATCCTCTACTCCATCCGGTGTTTTTTCTTTAATGTCAAGCCTTATAACACAGCTGTCTACGTTCGGCGGCGGCATAAAGCTTCCTCTTTTGACATCGAATAACCTCTTTGCCGAAGCAAAATAGTTTATTGCAACTGTTATAGCACCTGCTTCTCTTGTGCCGAGCTTTGCACAAAGGCGCTCACCTGCTTCCTTTTGAACCATAACGGTAATGGATTTTATTGGAAGCCGTTGCTCCAAAAGCATCATTATGATAGGTGATGTCAGATAATAAGGAAGGTTTGCACAAACTGCAACGTCAAGTCCGTTAAGTTCCTCATCAATAAGCTTGTTAAGGTCAACCTTTAATACATCATCATTAATGATTTTTACATTGTCAAATTCTGACAAAGTCTCATTTAAAACAGGAATCAGCCTGCTGTCAATTTCAATAGCTACGACCTTTTTTGCTCTCTTAGCAAGCTCACAAGTCAATACTCCAAAACCGGTTCCTATTTCGATTATTCCAAAGTGTTCGTTAGCATTCCCTAGTTCTGCAATTCGCGGACATACAGACGGATTTATAAGGAAGTTCTGCCCTAAGCCTTTAGAAAAGCTAAAGCCATAGCGGTTCATTAAATCCTTAACAACTCCGATATTAGAGAGATTTTCCATATTTTCCTCCCTGCTCAATTAGTTTATACAGTTTGTTTAACTGCTTTTGATTTTTTATAATAATTACTTTTGAGTCATATTTT